>NZ_KB899910.1 GCF_000378465.1 Elioraea tepidiphila DSM 17972 | reverse complement strand
AAGGGCGTCGCCGTCCGCCGCGCCATCCGCGCCACCGGCGCCCACCTGCTGTCCCTGCCGCCCTACAGCCCGGACCTGAACCCGATCGAGATGATGTTCGCCAAGCTCAAGACCCTGCTGCGAAAGGCCGACGAGCGATCCATCGCCACCGTATGGCACCGCATCGGCGCCCTGCTCGGCGAGTTCTCACCCACCGAATGCGCCAACTACTTCCGGCACGCAGGCTATGCTTCAGCGTAAATGGATCAGGCTCGAGCGGGCGTGTGGCGCCCGACGAGGGAGAGTGCAGGATGACGGCTGCGGTCCGGGTGGTGGAGCTGCGCGGCAAGCGGATCGAGATCACCGATGCGATGCGCACGGCGATCCTCGACGAGATGCCCGAGATCGGCTGGATCGCGGACGCATCGTTGCGCGCCGGCGTGACCGATGCCTGGGCGGCGGCGGTGGCGTCCTCGTCCTTCACGCGCATCGGCGACATGAAGCCATCCGGCAACTACGACTCGACACCGCTCCGCCACGGCACGCAGGCGGACCATATCCGCTCGGTCACGCGCATGGCGGTGAAGATCGCCGAGGAGATGGCCGGGCTGTTCCCGGAGTTCCGCTACGACCGCGACATCCTGATCGCGGGCTCGCTCTGCCATGACATCGGCAAGGTCTGGGAGTTCGACCCGGAGAACGTCGCGCGCTGGAAGGCGAACCCGCGCGCGGTCGGCATGCCGTCGCTCCGCCATCCCGGCTACGGCATCCATATCTGCCTCACGATGGGGCTGCCCGAGGCGGTGGCGCACATGGCGGCCGCGCATTCGGGCGAGGGCGAGTTGCTGGTGCGCAGCCTGGAGAACACGATCCTGCACTGGGCGGACTACACGTTCTGGCGCGTGGTCGAGGCAGGCGGGCAGTTCGCCGACAGCGACCCCTGGCTGAAGGGCGGGTGAGGCTCGCGGCGCGGGGGTCACTCCTCGCGGCGCAACCCCTTGCGGATGCGCCGCACGGCGTACCAAGTCGCGCCGATCACCAGCGGCGGGCCGAGCAGCCCGGCGAGCTTGCCGGCATCCGGCAGGCCCACCAGCGGCACGCCCTCGGCCATGTATTTCAGCAGGCTTACCGCATAGTAGGCGATCGCGAACACGGAGAGGCCCTCGACCGCCTGGCTGAGCCGCAGTTGCAGCCGCGCGCGGCGGTCCATCGCCTCCAGCAGGTCGCGGTTCTGCGCCGCGAGCCGGACTTCCACCCGTGTACGCAACATCCCGCCCGCGCGGGCGATGCCGTCGAGCAGCGTGCGTTCGCGGCGTGCGACGGCGGCGCAGGTGCGCAGGCCCGGCACGAAGCGGCGTTCGAGAAACAGCCCGAGCCGCTGTGCACCCTCGACCCGATCCTCGTGCAGTTCCGCGATCCGTGCGCTCACCAGCGCGCCATAGGCCTCGGTCGCGGCGAAGCGGAAGCGGTTGGCGGCGGCCAGCGCCTCGGCCTCGGCGGCGAGCCGCGTCAGCCGGTCGAGCAGCGTGTGATCGTCCTCGGCCGAGGCGCTGGTCGCGGCGACGATTGCGTCGAGCCGGCGCTCGAAGGCCGCGAGCTGTGGTGTTGCCGCGCGTGCCGGCGGCAGGCCGAGCAGCGCGGCCATGCGGTAGGTCTCGATCTCCAGCAGCCGCTGTGCCATCCGCCCGAGCCGGCCGGGCGTGAGCTTGTGGGCGTAGAGCAGCATGCGCGTGAACCCGTCCGCGCCGATCCGGAAATCGGCGAACACCGCGCCCGCACCGTCGCCGACCGTGCTGCCGACCACCTCGCCGGCGAAGGCCTCGGCCGGCGGGGCGGCGGCGATGCCGGGCAGCACCTTGAGATGCACCGCCGCGAGTCGCTCGCCCGGAAGCGCCTCCAGCCAGGCGGCGATGGGCGGCGTGAGCGCGGACCAGCCGCCGTCCTGATCGCCGGCGACCGCATCGGCGATCACCGTGACGGCCGTGAACTCGCCGTGGCGTTCCCAGCGCAGGGTGCGCCCGCCGAGCGCCACGGCATGATGCCGCGCGCCTTCGGGCGGCACCGGCGCGCCGTGCTCGCGGCACAATGTGGCGAAGCGCTCGCGATCGGCCTCGGCGTCGCCCTCGCCCGCCATCAGCACGACATGGCTCAGCACGGCCGGCGCGGTCAGCCGCGGATGCGGGCGCGCGTGCAACTCGTCGTTGATCGTTGCGCGGAGCGGATGGTCTGCCACGCCGCGACCATGCCATGCGCGGGGGCGCAACGGGAAGCGTCGCTTGACCCGATCCCGCCGGCGCGCTCCCATCGGGCGGCAACGCGGAGGAGGAAACGCATGCGCGCGATGGCGGTGATCGAGAACGGCAAGCCGCTCCAGCCGATCGAGCTGCCGACGCCGGAGCCCGAGGGCGAGCAGGTGCTGCTGGAGGTGACGCATTGCGGCGTCTGCCACAGCGACATCCATATCTGGGACGGCTTCTACGACATGGGCGGCGGCAAGGTGCTGACGCTCAAGGACCGCGGCGTGACCCTGCCGCTGGCGATGGGCCACGAGGTGGTCGGGCGCGTGCTCAAGCTCGGGCCGAGGGCGGCGGCGAGCGGCCTCAAGGTCGGCGATCTGCGCCTGGTGTTTCCCTGGGTCGGCTGCGGCACCTGCGCGAAGTGCCGCGCGGACGAGGACAACATGTGCCTCAAGCCGCGCTCGATCGGGGTCTATCAGCATGGCGGCTACGCGACCCATGTCCTGGTGCCCGAGCCGCGACACCTGATCGCGATCGACGGGCTCGATCCGGCGCTCGCCGCGACCTATGCCTGCTCGGGGCTGACCGTCTATTCGGCGATCCGGAAGGTGATGCCGCTGCCGCCCGAAGAGCCGATCGTGCTGTTCGGCGCGGGCGGGCTCGGGCTGAATGCGATCGCCGTGCTGAGGGCGCTCGGCCACAAGCGCATCGTCGTGGTCGATATCGATGCCCGGAAACGCGAGGCCGCGCTTGCCGAGGGCGCGACCGACGTCGTCGATGGCAAGGCCGACACGCCGGACGAGGTGGCCGCACGCGTGATCGCGGCCTGCGGTGGGCCGGTCGAGGCGGTGATCGACCTGGTCGGCGCCGGGCCGTCCGCGCGCGCCGCCTTCGCGTCCCTGCGCAAGGGCGGCGCGCTGATCCTGGTCGGGCTCTATGGCGGCGATCTGCCGCTGCCGCTGCCGGTGATGCCGACGCGCGCGTTGACGGTGCGCGGCAGCTATGTCGGCAACGTCAAGGAACTGCGCGAACTGATCGCGCTCGCCAAGGGCGGCAAGCTGCCGGCGATCCCGATCGCCACCGAGCCGCTGGAGAAGGCGGGCGAGGCGCTCAACCGGCTGCGTGCGGGCCAGGTGATCGGCCGGATCGTTCTCGCCGCTGACGGGAAGTTCTGATCCGCGTCACGACTCACGCGCGAGCAGCGCCTGCACCGCCTCGCGCCAGGCCTCCCAGGCCGCGTCGGCCTGTTCGCCTGCGCGCTCGACCGCGAGCGAGGCCTCGTTCAGCTGCCGCCGCGCCGCCTCGCGCTGCGGGCCGGTGCGGTCCTCGACCGCCTGGCGCGCGCGCGTGAGTGCCGCGTTCGCCACCGCGTAGCTGCGCGCCGCCGTACGCGCGGCATCGAGCTTCACGCGGAGATCGGCCATCGCGTCGATGACGGACTGGAGCGCCGCGCGGCCCTCGGCATCCGCGGGCAGCCGGGCGAGCAGCTCGCGCAGGCGCTCCAGCGTGCCGGGTCCGCCGGGCAGCCGCGGCAGCAGGGCCTCGATCTCGACCTCGCGCCAGGAGCCGAGCGTCTCGAAGGGGCGCAGCCCCTGATCCCACAGCCGGAGCTCGGCGCGCATCTCGCGCTCGAAGCCGAGCCGCAGCGTGGTTGTCGTGCCGGTCAGCATCATCTCGTGGCGGAGGCCGAACTCGCCCTCCGAGGCGACCGCGAAATCGGGCTGGGTGCCCGGACGCCGCGGCACATCGACGATCAGCCGGCCGCGTGCGCCGCGCGGATCGATCGCGAGCGCCTCCTCGACGCGCTGGATGCCGCGCAGGATCACGCGCCCCCGCTGCACCGCGACCGCGTGCGGCCGATCCGTGGCGGATTGGGCGTGCGTGATGCGCACGTCGCGGTCGCGCCCGAACGCGAGCAGCCGCTGCTCGTCCGGCGCGATCGCGCGCAGTTCGGAGTCGCCCAGGAACGCGCCCGTCTCCGCGCCCTCGGCGCCGAACACGGTGACGATCCCGTCGGGCAGCGTGCTGCCGGTCGCGTTGGTCACGCGCACCGCGAGCAGCGGGCTGCCGGCGCGCAGATCCTGCACCCACCAGACCCGCTCGGCCGGCAGGCGCGCATCCAGGAACGGCACGTTCGCGGTCTCGCCGCTCAGCACCGTCACCGGCGCAGGCAGGGTGAAGGCGACGCGGCCGATGCTCGACTCGGCTGCCGCCTGCGGCTGCGCCGCCGCCTGGTCCATGCTCGGCGCGGCCGGTGCGGCGGCGCTCTCCATCGCCGCGCGCATCCGTGCGGGTCCTGAGGCCGCGACCGGTGCCGGCGGCGGGGGCGGGCGCGGGCCGGTATCGGGCCGCACCGTCACGGTCTCGGCTGCGCGCACGGGAATCTCGACCCGCGGCACCTCGATCGGTGTGTAGAGCGCCTGGCGGTAGGCGGCCGGATTGCCCGAGACGAGCGCCAGCCGCACGCGCGACCAGTCCGCACCCGAACGGTTCTCGATCACCGCCCAGCCGACCAGCCGCGCCTCTCCCTGCGCCTCGGGCACCAGCAGGCGCCAGGACGGCTTCCACAGCGGCGCGCCGGTGACGCTGAGCACGCCGACCTCGCGCGCGCGATCGGCGCGCAGCCCGATCTCGATCCGGCGCTCGTCTTCGGTGCGGGCGGCGCCCAGTGCATCGGCCGCCCGGCGCACCCGCGCGGCGAGCGCAGTGTCCGTGAGGCGCACCTCGTCGCCCTCGCGGATCAGCGCGGCCGCGACACCCGTTTCGGTCAGGATCACGACGCGCAGCCCGGCTTCGGTCTCCTCCGCGTCCGCGAGGCGCCCGGTGACCCCGCCGGCCTCGACGCGCTGGCCGCGCAGCGCGCGCAGCAAGGCGACGCGCGAGGCGAAGTCCTCCGGGCGCAGCGGCAGGCCGCGGAATGCCTCGGCCGAGGCGTCGCGTGCGGGCGGGCGGATGCCCTCGACCGTGCCGACGGGATCGAGCACCACGAGGCTCTTCAGCAGATCATCGACATCGGCGGTGGGCGCGCGCAGCACCACCGGCGCGTCCGGACCGACCGTGCCGCGCCGTTCGATCTGCGCCAGGCCCGCGTTGGAGAGGGTGACGGAGACGACCGGCAGTTCGGTCGCCATGGCGAAGGTAGTGCCGAGCGCGAGCGCGCAGGCGAGGGCGAGGCGATGACGGCGCGAGCCGGTCATGGTTGGTCCTCCGGAAAGATGCGCCAGCCTAGACCGCTGGGGCGTGGCGTGCACGCGCGAGTCGGCATCGGGTCGCGAGATACTGGACGCGACAGGTGCGAGATGGGCGCGCGCTGTCTGCCCCTACCCCCCAAGCCGGTCCCAGCACCCGTCGCGATCCTGCGGCAATGCGTGCTTGGCGATCCGTTCGCTCGGCGTGCGCGGGAAGGACTCGACGAAAGCGATGTAGCGCGGCGTCTGGTAGGGCGCGAGGCGCTCGCCGAGCCAGCGCGCGAGTTCGGGCGCGGTCAGCGCGGCACCCGGGCGGCGCTGCACGAACAGCTTGATGTCCTGCTCGCCGATCTCCGCGGGCACACCGATCATGGCGCAGGCCGCGACGGCCGGATGCGCGGCCGCGACGTGCTCGACCTCCCAGGCCGAAACGTTCTCGCCGCGGCAGCGCACGCTGTCGGCGAGGCGACCGGCATAGACGAGATTGCCGGCGTCATCCCAGGCGCCGAGATCGCCGGTGTGCAGCGCGCCGTCGCGCAGCGCGGCGGCGGTGGCGTCGGGGTTGCGGAAATAGCCGGGGAAGAGCGCGCCCGGCAGGGTCGTGCGCACGACGATCTCGCCGCGCCTGGCCTCGCGCCCCTCGGCATCGCGCAGCGTCACCGAGAACCACGGCACCGGCTTTCCGATCGCCCCCGGCGTGCCGTCCGCGTTCCAGCTGGTGATGCTTGAGGCCTCGGTCATGCCGTAGCACTCGCGCACACTGAGGCCGAAGCGGGCTTCGATCGCGCGCCAGGTGTCGGCCGGGCAGCCCGCGCCCCAGGCGATGCGCACGCGATGGGCGCGCTCGTGCGGGTCCGGCGGCTGCGCCATCAGCATCTGCAGGATGCCGCCGAGATAGTGGATGTGTGTCGCCTTCGCCTCCGCCGCGTCGTGCCAGAATCGGCTCGCGCTGAAGCGCGGCACGAAGGCGAGCTCCACGTGGCGCAGCAGCGGTACGACGATGAGCTGCGCGCCGCCGATGTGATAGAGCGGTTCCCACACCAGCATCACATCGCCGTCGGACACACCCGAAACGATCGCCACCGCCTCGCCGGCGAGCCGCAGCATCCGGTGCGTGACGGTCACGCCCTTCGGCTGGCCGGTCGTGCCTGAGGTGTAGAGGATGCCGAAGGGTGTGTCGGCCGGCGGTACGGCGGAGTCGAAACGATCCGCTGCCGTCAGCCAGGCCTGTACCTCGGGCGAAGCCGCATCGAGCACCGGCACGTCGGACAGCACTGCTCCGCTCTCCGCGATCACCGGCAGCAGGTCGGTCTCGGCGAGCACGAGACAGGGCTCGGCGTGGTCGAGCACGTGGCGCAGGCTCGCCCCGCGCGCCTGGGCGTTCAGCGGCACCCAGACCGCGCCGAGCGCGGCCAGCGCATGCAGCAGCGCGAGCGGAAGTGTCCCGTTGCGCAGCATCGCGGCGACCCGGCTCCCCGCGCCGACGCCGCGCCGCGCGAGCCCGGCCGCCACACCGTCCGCCATGCGTTGCAGCGCGCCGAAGGTGATCGCCCTGCCGTGGATGCGCGCGAACACGCGCTCGGGCTCGGCCGCGGCAGCGGCGCGGAACCGCGCGAGAAACCCGTCCTCGGTGTCCGGGATCATGGCGTCAGCGATCGGGTCCGGAGCGGCGCCCGCCGCGCGCATCCAGGAAGCGCTGCATCGTCGTGGCCGGCTCGTCGGTGGCGTAGGCCTCGCGGTGGAAGCGGATCGCGGCATCGATCGCCTGGCGGAAGCCGGGCTCGGTCATCTCGCGCAGCCACGCCTTGGTCAGCCGGAGCGCGGTCGGCGGCTTGCCGGCCAGCTCCTCGGCGAGCGCGAGTGCGGTCTCCATCACCGCCTCGCGCGGAACGAGTCGGCTGATCAGGCCGAACGCATGCGCCTCCTCGGCCGGCAGCATCCGCCCGGTGAGCGCGAGGTCGGTGGTGCGTGCGATGCCGAGAATCTCGCGCATGATCCAGGGGCCGGTGATGCTCGCGAAGCCGGAGGTGATCTCCGGCTGGCCCATGGTGACGCCGGGATGGGCGACGCGCAGATCGCCGAGCAGCGCCACCTGGAACGCCGAGCCGGCGGCGAGGCCGTTGAGCGCGATCACCAGCGGCTTGGTCAGCGCGCGGAGCAGGCCGTAGAGCCGTTCCCACTCGCGGATCCACGCCTCCGCGCCATCCGGGTCGAAGGTCTTGCTCTCGTTCAGGTCCTGGCCGGCGCTGAAGGCGCGCTCGCCGGCGCCCGTGAGCACGATGGCGCGGATCGCCCCGTCGCGCTCCATCGCCTCCAACGCGGCGACGAGGCGGTCGCGCATCGGCCGGTGCCAGGCGTTCAGCACCTCCGGCCGGTTCAACGTGATCACGCCGGTCGTGCCGTGCGTGCGGGTGAGGATGAAGTCGCTCATGCGGGTCCTGGGGTCGGGGTCGGCGCGCGAGCCTGGGCGTGGCACCGGGGGGTCGTCAACGCCGGCCGGCGCGCGCTCGCCGTCGGGCCGCCTGTATGCTACCTCCACGCCCCGATGATCATCGGCCTCGGCAGCGACATCTGCGACATCCGCCGGATCGAGGCGACGCTCGCCCGCTACGGCGCCCGTTTCACCACCCGCGTCTTCACCGCGGGCGAGCAGGCCAAGGCCGACCGCCGGGCCGCGCGCGCAGCCACCTATGCCCGCCGCTTCGCCGCCAAGGAGGCCTGCGCCAAGGCGCTGGGCACGGGGCTCCGCCACGGCGTGTTCTGGCGCGACATGGAGGTGGTGAACCTGCCCTCGGGCCAGCCGACCATGCGGCTCGCGAACGGCGCGGCCGCCCGGCTCGCCGCGATCACGCCGCCGGGCATGCGGGCCGAGATAAGCGTCACCCTGACCGACGAACCGCCCTATGCCCAGGCCATCGTGATCATCACCGCCGTGCCGCCTGGCTGAGCCTGCGCTTGCTTGACAAGCCTCCCCCCACGGGGCAAGTCCGACCCGTCGCAGCGCCTGAGACCAAGGGCGCCCAATCCTCGCAGGCCCCCGGATCCTCCATGGCGAAGCGCAAATCGGGCGGCTGGCTCGAGACGATCAAGACCGTCGTCTATGCCGGCCTGATCGCGATCGGCATCCGCACGGTCGCCTTCGAGCCGTTCAACATCCCCTCGGCCTCGATGGTGCCGACCCTGCTGGTGGGCGACTATCTGTTCGTCTCCAAGTACTCGTACGGCTATTCCCGGTTCTCGATGCCGTTCTCGCCCCGGCTGTGGGAGGGACGGATCCTCGGCTCCCTGCCCGAGCGCGGCGATGTCGCGGTGTTCCGCTGGCCGCGCGACGACACCACCGACTACATCAAACGGATCGTCGGCCTGCCGGGGGACCGGGTGCAGATGATCAACGGCATCCTCTACATCAACGGCACGGCCACCCGCCGCGAGTCCGCCGGGCTCTGCGAGGAGGACGGCACGGGGGCGCGCATCCGCTCGCGCCGCTACCGCGAGATCCTGCCGAACGGGCGCAGCTATTACATCTGCGTGTTCAGCGACAGCGAGCGGTTCGACAACACGCCCGAGTTCCTGGTACCTGCCGGCCACGTCTTCGCCATGGGCGACAACCGCGACAACTCCTCCGACAGCCGCGATTTCGGCCCGGGCGGCGTGGGCTATGTGCCGGTCGCGAACCTGATCGGCCGCGCCGAGATCATCTTCTTCAGTCACGAGGGTCCGTTCTGGCAGGTCTGGAACTGGCGCTTCGGCCGTTTCCTGAACCGGATCCGGTGAGCGGAGACTTCGCCGACCGTCTCGCGCACCGCTTCGCGGACCCGGGCCTGCTGCGCCAGGCCCTGACGCATCGCAGCCTGCTGCAAGGCCGCAACCGCGGGCTCGCGAGCAACGAGCGGCTCGAATTCGTGGGCGACCGCGTGCTCGGGCTGGTGATCGCCGAGTGGCTGGTCGAGCGCTTCCCGGGCGAGCGCGAGGGGGGCCTGGGACGGCGGCTCGCGCATCTCGTCAACCAGGCGACGCTGGCCGCCGTCGCCCGCCGGATCGGGCTGGCCGAGGCGCTGATCGTGCCGGCCTCCGAGGCCGCGACGGGCGTGCGCAAGCGCGCGACCGTGCTCGCCGATGCCTGCGAGGCGCTGATCGGCGCGCTCTACATCGATGGCGGGCTGGACGCCGCGCGCGACTTCATCCGCGCGCACTGGGCCGAGGAGGTCGAGGCGGTGGCCGAGGCGCCGCGCGACCCCAAGACGGCGTTGCAGGAATGGGCGCAGGGGCGGGGGCTCGCGCTGCCCGCCTATCGCACCGTCGCCTCCGAGGGGCCATCGCACCGCCCGCGCTTCACCGTCGCGGTCACGGTCGGCGAGGCCAGTGCGGAGGCCTCGGGTGTGACCAAGCGCGAGGCGGAGAAGGCCGCCGCCGCCGCCCTGCTTGCGCGGCTGGAGGGGGGCGCATGACGGCGACACGCGCGGGCTTCGTCGCCATCCTGGGCGCGCCGAATGCCGGCAAGTCGACGCTGCTCAATCGGCTGGTCGGCGCGAAGCTCGCCGCCGTCTCGCCCAAGGCGCAGACCACGCGCTTCCGCATCCGCGGCATCGTGATGCGCGGGGCGAGCCAGATCGTGCTGGTGGATACCCCCGGCATCTTCGCCCCGCGCCGGATGCTGGACCGGGCGATGGTGAAAGCCGCCTGGTCGGGCGCCGCGGACGCCGATCTCGCGCTGCTGCTGGTGGACGCCAAGGCCGGGCTCACCGATGGCGTGCGCGCGATCGTCGAGAAGCTGCGCGCGAGCGGCCGGCCGCTCTGGCTCGCGCTGAACAAGGTCGATCTGGTCGCCCCGCCGAAACTCCTGCCGCTCGCGCGCGACCTGAACGCGCTCGCCCCGTTCGCCGAGACCTTCATGATCTCGGCCGAGACGGGCGACGGGGTGGAGCGGCTGCTCGACCGTCTCGCCGAGGCGATGTCCGAGGGGCCTTTTCTCTACCCCGAGGACGAGCTCTCCGATCAGCCCGACCGGCTGCTCGCGTCCGAGATCGTGCGCGAGCAGATCTACCGCCAGACGCACGAGGAGGTGCCCTACGGCACCACGGTCGAGACCGAGACCTGGGAGGAGCGTGCGGACGGCTCGGTGACCATCCGCGCGGCGATCGTCGTGGCCCGCGAAGGCCAGAAGGCGATCGTGATCGGCAAGGGTGGGGCGCGGCTGAAGGCGATCGGGGCGGCCGCGCGCGCCGAGCTCGAACGCGAGCTCGACCGGCGCGTGCACCTGTTCCTGCACGTGCTGGTGCGCGAGCGCTGGGACGAGGAGCGGTCGCGGCTGCGCGACATGGGGCTCGAGCCCGAGTGACATGGAACGCTGGGAGGACGAGGCGATCGTGCTCTCCGCCCGGCCGCACGGCGAGGGGCACGCGATCGTCGCGGTGCTGGCGCGCGAGCACGGGCACTGGCGCGGCCATGTGCGCGGCGGTGCGGCCTCGCGCGGTCGCGCGCTCTGGCAGCCGGGCAACGTGCTCGCCGTGTCGTGGACGGCGCGCATCGCAGACCAGCTCGGCCATCTGACCGGCGAGCTTCTCACCGCGATCGCTGCCGCCGCGATGGAGGACGCCTGGGCGCTCGCGCTGCTGGCCTCTTCCTGCGCGGTCGCCGAGGCCGCGCTGCCTGAGCATGAGCCGCACCCGCTCGCCTATACCGGGCTCGCGGCGCTGCTCGCGCGCATCGGCGAGGGCGCATCCCTCGCGGCCGACTATGTGCGCTGGGAGGTCGCGCTGCTCGCCGAGCTCGGCTACGGCCTCGATCTCTCGGCCTGCGCGGTGACGGGCCGGCGCGAGGGCCTCGTTTACGTCTCGCCGCGCACCGGCCGCGCGGTGACCGCCGAAGGTGCTGGTGCGTGGGCCGAGCGGCTGTTCGCGCTGCCGCCGTTCCTCACCGGTAACAGCCCGGTCATGCCGGGCGATGTCGCTGCGGGGCTCCGGCTCACCGGCCATTTCCTGGCGCGCGACGTGTTCGGGCTTGCGCACCGCCCAACACCCGCGGCACGGCTGCGGCTGGCCGAGCGCGCCGAGGCCGAACGCGCCTGACCTGCGCGCTTACCGACTTGCGCGGGCCGCGGAATGCCGCTTCAAGGCTGACAGCATGGCCATTCCGCTGACCGCCACGCTTCCGGCGCGGCGCGCGCTGCGCGCCGTGCTGCCCGTGCGCCTGCGGCGCGAGGCCGCGGCCCTGCACGCCGCGTTCGGCGTGCGCGGGCCGCTCTCGGTCGCCGCCGTGCGCCGAATCGTCCGCGCGGTCGCCCCGCACACCATGGTCCCGCCGGTCGGCATCGCCTTTGCCGCGCAACGCGCGGCTGAGGCGGCGCTCAGCGGCCGCGGAGGCGCGATCGTCGAGTGCGGCGTCTGGCGCGGCGGCACCAGCTTCGCGATGCTGCTCGCGCAGCGCGCCGCCGCCGGGAGGGTCGTCTGCCCGGTGCACATGCTCGACAGCTTCCAGGGCCTGCCGCCGGTGCAGGAGCGCGACGGCCCGCTCGCGCGCGCCTGGCAGGCGGGCGAGGCGCCCGACGATCCGGATGCGAACTGTCGCGCCGAGGAAACGGCGGTGCGCGCGGCGCGCGACCGGTTGGGTTTCGGCGAGGCCGAGGCGCCGATCCATCGCGGCTGGTTCAGCGACACGGTCGGGCCGCTTGCGCAACGCCTGCGCGCGGCGGGCGGCGTCGCCCTGTTGCGCCTGGACGGCGACTGGTACGACAGCACCGTCGAATGTCTCGAGGCCTTCCTGCCGGTGGTGCAGGAGGAGGCCCTGGTGATCATCGACGACTACTACGCCTGGGATGGCTGCGCGCGCGCGGTGCACGACACGCTCTCGCGCCACGACCTGGCCTACCGGCTCTGGACCGCACCCGGCGCGCAGGGCGTCTGGTTCGTCAAGCGCGCCGCACGGAAGAGCCTCGATGCGTTCTGATACCGTTCCGCCGCAGCGCCTGGTCTGGACGCCCGAGCTGGTGAACCGCTTCTGGGATGTCGTCGGCACGACCGCGCTCGAGGCGCACGCCTTCGCACGCATCGCCGGCCGGCTGTTCATCATCGCAGCTCGGGCGCATTTCACGCCGGGTGGGCGGCATCTCGATTTCGGCGCCGGCGACGGCACGCTGACCCGGCTGATGATCGAGGCCGGCTTCCCGACCGCCGCCTTCGAGCCCGCACCCGAGCGGCGCCACGCGCTCGAACGCGCGCTCGGCGGACTGCCCGGCTTCCTCGGCGCCGCGGCCGGGACCGATGCCCCCTATGACGCGGTGGTGATGGCCGAGGTGATCGAGCACGTCATCGACGAGGAACTCGACCCCGTGCTGCGCGCCGTCCACGGCTTCCTGCGTCCCGGCGGCAGACTCATCATCTCCACGCCGCATGCCGAGGATCTCGAGGCCTCGATGGTGTACTGCCCCGTCAGCAACCTGCTGTTCCACCGCTGGCAGCACGTGCGCAGCCTCACCCCCGAGAGCCTCGCCGGGCTGCTCGCGCCGCACGGCTTCCGGGTGATCGTGACCCATCTGGTCGAGTTCTCGAATTTCGGCTTCCTGCTGCCGCCGGAGCGCATGCGCGTGCCCGCGCCGCTGGCCGCCCTCTGGCGGCGCGTGCGCACGGCCCAACTCGCACGCCGGTTCCGCTCCGGCCGCCAGGTCACGCTCGGCGACCGGTCGCACATGCTCTGCGTTGCAGAGCGGATCTGACCCCGCCCTATCCGGCCGCGCGTGGTGCCAGGCCCGGCGCATAGACGGCGAGCGTCTCGTCCAGCATGCGCTCAAGCCCGTAGCGCTCGGCGACGAACCGGGGCCCGAGCGCGCGGGCGGCGGCGAGCCGATCCGGATCGGCGAACAGGGCGGCGAGCGCCTGGGCCAGCGCGGCCGGCGTCGGGTCGGCGAGCGCCGCCGGGCCCTCGCGCAGCGCCTCCTCGGTGCCGCCCGCCGCGGTCGCGATCACCGGCAGACCGGCGGCCTGCGCTTCCAGCACGACATTCGGCGTGCCCTCCCGCGCCGAGGTGAGCAGGAATGCATCCATCGCCGCGAGCGCCTCGGCCACGTTCGTCTCCGCCGGCAGCAGGTGCAGCCGATCCGCGAGGCCGGCCTTGCGCGCCGCCTGCCGCATCGGCTCGGCAAACGGTCCCCAGCCGATCACGGCGAACCGCGCCCCCGGGTCGCGCGCCGCGTAGGCGGCTGCCGCGGCCACCCAGAGCAGCGGCCGCTTCTCGGGATAGAAGCGGAACACGGATCCGATGAGCCGGGCCTCGGCCGGCACGCCCAGCCGCGCGCGCAGACGTTGCCGCGCGGTTGCGGCGGTCGCGGGATCGAGCGGCGCGAGGGCGATGCCGTTGCGCACCACGCCGATCCGGTCCGTCGCGACACCGAGCCAGTCGGCGTAGTCATGCGCGCCGGCCGCGCTGTTGTTGATCAGCCGCACCTCGGGTCGGGCGATCAGCACGCGGAAGGCCGGTCGCATCCACGGGGTCCAGAAGACGAAGTTGCGGGGCGAAACGTTCCGCCCCGACAACACGATGCAGGGCACGCCCGCCCAGGCGGCGGCGAGGCCGGCGCAGATCGCGGTCGAGTCCTGCCACGCATGCACCACCGCCGGCCGGTGACGCAGGATCGCGGCCGCCATGCGCCGCAGACGGGCGGCGGCCTGGCCCGGCAGGCGCGCGGAGAGACGCCGGACCGCCTCCGGCACCTCCGCCTCCGCCAGTACTTCGACCGCCACCGCGGCGTCGGCCAGCTCGGCCGTGAGCACGCCGGGGCGCCCGCCCTCGGATGGCGAGTCGAGCGCGACCACCACCCGCTCGACCCCGTGCGCCGCGCCTCGCCGCGCGAGCCCGACGGCGGTGTGGACGAGCTGCCGCTCCGCCCCGCCGGGCACCAGCGAGGCGTTGAACATCAGCACCCGGCCGGGCAGCGGATCGATCCCCGCGGCCGTCGCGCGTGCCGTGTCGAGCGCCGCCGCCAGCGCCCGTTCGGTCCGCGTGCCCGGCAGCCGGTCCCAGACGGTCGCCACGGCCGCGATCGCGGCACCGACCGCGGGGAGGCGGATCAGTCGGCGGCCGAGCACGGTGCGCAGCCGCGCGCGCAGGGGAGGGCGGGTCATCGCGGCGCGGTCTGCCGGAGCCCCGGCCCCACCGCAAGAGCCGCGCCTTGTTGCGGCCACGCCGCGCAGGCTTGATCGGCGCAGGATGGCCACGCGCATCTCCACCAGCCTGGCGGCGCTGCTTGCCGCGCAGGCGATCCAGGCGGCGACCACGCTGCTCGCGGCGCCGGTGCTGGTCGCCGGGCTCGGCCTCGATGGCTATGGGCTGCTCGGCATCGCGGCGACGCTGACGCTGCTGCTGGGCATTCTCGATGCCGGGCTGGCGGCCGCGCTGACGCGCCGATTCGCCGCCGAGGGACCGGAGGCGGGCGCGGCCCTGCTCGCCGCCGCCGAGCGGCTGCTGCTCGCCGGCGGATGCGTTGTGGTGCTGGCCGCGGCCGCGCTCGCCTGGCCGCTGTCGGGGCTGCTCGCCTCGCCGCTGCCGCGCGGCACGCTGGCGACCGCGCTGGCCCTCGCGGCCCTGGCCGGTGCCGCGCTCTGGCCGACCACGCTCTACCAGGCCGGATTGAACGGGCGCGGCCGCCAGGCCGAGGCGGCGCTGATCCATGCCGGCGGCACGATGCTGCGCTGGGGCGGGTCCGTCGTGCTGGTGCTCGGGCCGCTGCCGGATGTGCGCGCGGTGCTGGTCTGGCACGCGGTCGCCGCGCTCGGCTCGGTCGCGTTGCTGCGTCGGCGCCTGCGGCATGGCCTGCCACGCGCGCGCGCTCCGGTCGGCGGTGTGGGCGCCTATGCGCGCGACGTCTCGATGCTGGCGCTGGCGGGGCTGCTGTTCGCGGTGCTCGATCGGCTGGCGGGCGCCACCCTGCTGCCCCTCGCGGCATTCGGCGCCTACAGCCTGATCGCGCAGATCGCGCAGATGCTGGGCGTGCTGATCGTGCCGGCGCGCGCGGTCTGGTTTCCCCGCCTCTCGGCCGCGCTCGCCCGCAAGGACGCGGTCGAGGTCAGGCGCGCGCTTCGCGATGCGGTGCAGGTCGCCGCGATCCTGGTCGTGCCCTGGGCGGCCGTGCTGGCGCTGCTGCCGGGCACCGTGCTCTGGGCCTGGACAGGGTCCGGCGAGCTCGTCGGGCAGGCCGCGGTCGGGCTCGCCGGGCTCGCGACAGGCTGGGGACTGCATGCGCTCGCCTCGGCCGCCGCCATCTTCGACCTCGCGCGCGGGAGCATGCGGCGGGCGACGCGCCTGTCGGCGGCGGGCGCGGCGCTGCTCGCGGTGCTCGCGCCGGCGGGAGCGCTGCTCGGCGGCGCGGCCGGGCTTGGGTTGGCCGCGGGCGTCGCGATCGGCCTCTACGCGGCGGTCTATGCCGCCGCCCCGGCAGGGCCGCTCGGTGGGAGCACGCATCCAGGACTGCTCGCGGCGCTGCTGCGCACCGGCGGTGCGGCGGCCGCGCCGTCGCTGATCGCCGCAGTCGCGCCGCCGGCCCCGGGGCGGATCGGCGCCGGGATCGTCGTCTGGCTCGCCTGGCTCGGCGGCTCGGCTGCCGCCGCCCTTGTCTCACCGACCGGGCGGATGGCGCTCGCGGTCGCGGCGGACCGGCTCCGCCGCCGCGGCTGACCGGCATGATGCGCGCTTGTCCCCCGGCCGCGGACCGTGTTGATGCTGCCCTGCCCGGCCCGCCGCCATGACCGAGACGTCGACGAGTTCCCGCACCGTCAGCGCGCTGTCGCTGTTTGCCGCCCTGCTCGCCGGCGCGGCGGCGGCGCTCGCCGCGCTCGGGCCGCGCATCCTCGATGTCGGCGATGTCGGCTGGATGCTGCACGGCCCGCTCGGACCCGATCCGGTGGCGTACTGGTTGACCTGGACCTTCTTCCGCCGGTCGCCCTGGTCGTGGCCGCCCGGGCTCAACCCCGATTACGGGCTCGAACTCGCGAGCGCGATCTTCTACGTCGACATCGTGCCGCTGCTGGCGCTGCCGCTGAAGGCGCTCGGCGGTCTTGTCACGGTCGATCAGTACTGGGGACCGTGGCTGGTCGCGTGCGGCATGCTCCAGGGCGGGGTGGCGTGGCGGCTGATCGGGCTCGCGACGCAGGACCCGCTCGCGCGCGCGGCCGGCGCGGCGCTGTTCGCGTTCCAGCCGATGATGATCAACCGCATGGGCGGACATTTCGCGCTGGTCGCGCATTGGGTGCTGCTGGCGGGGCTGTATCTCTGCTTGCGCGATCCGGCGGGGCGCCGCCAGGGCGTCGCCTGGACGCTGCTGCTCGGCACGACCGCACTGATCAACGCCTATCTGCTGGCGATGGTGGCGGCGCTGTGGGGTGCGGATCTGCTGACGCGAGGGCTGCGGGACGGGCGGATTGCGCGACGTCTCGGTGAGGTCGTCGCTGTCCTCTCCGTGGTTGGTGCCGCGCTGTGGCTGAGCGGCTTCTTCAGCCTGAGCGGGCCTTTGAAGCCGCTCGGGCCGGGCTATGGCGAGACCGGGCTCGATCTGCTGGCGCCGTTCGATCCGGTCGAGTGGGGTCGGCTGCTGCCGACGCTGCCGACGCTGCGGCACTGGGAGCATGGCGGCTCCTATCTCGGCGCCGGGTCGTTGCTGCTGCTGGCGGCCGCGCTCGCCGCCTTGGCGAGGGGGCGGCTGCCCTGGCGCGCGGCCCTTGCGCGCCATGCGCTGCTGCTCGCCGCGCTGGTCGCGATGCTCGCCTTCGCGGTGACACATCGTCCTGCGATCGGCGGGGTGATGATCGCGGACCTTCCCTTGCCAGCAGTCGTGCAGCGTGTGGCCGATCTGTTGCGCGCCTCCGAGCGCTTCTTCTGGCCACTTGCCTATGCGGCGCTGTTCGGCGCGATCGCCGCGGTGGCGGCGCGCTGGGGCGGGCGGCGCGCGGGGCTGCTGCTGGCGGCCGCGCTCGCGCTCCAGCTCGTCGACATCTCGACCGGACTCGCGCGCTATCGCGCCCTCGTGGCCGATGCGCCGCGCGTGCCGGTCGAGCGTCTCGCCGATCCGTTCTGGGCCGAGGCGGCGCAGCGCTACACGCGCATCCGCGCGGTGCCGGCCGGCAATTTCGGCGCGAACTGGGAGGAGATCGCGCGTTTCGCCGCGCGGCACGGGTTGGCGACCGATGCGGTGTACCACTCGCGGGTGGACCAGGACGCGCTGCGCGCCCTGCGCATGGCGGTGGCCGCCGAACTCGACGCCGCGCGCTGGGAGGCGGGAACGCTCTACGTGCTGCGCGATGAGGCCACGCACGCGATCGTCGCCGCGCGCTACGATCCTTCGCGCGATCTTCTGCGCGAGGTGGAGGGGCTGCTCGTGTTCGCACCGGGTTGGCACATCCGATGAGCGCGCTTCCGCTGCGCGGCCCGGCGGTGTTCGCGCTGATGCTCGCCGTCGCGCTGCTCTGCCGCTGGATGGCCTTCGTGCCGGCGGTGATCGACACCGACGAGGGGCTCTACATGCTCCAGGCGCGCGAGTGGCTGCGCGGCAACTGGCCCTTCGTCGCCGTGTGGGACATGCATCCGCCGGGCGCGCCGGCGCTGATCGCGCTCGCGCTCGCCGTGCTGGGCGAGAGCATCCGCAGCGTGCGGCTGCTCGGCGCGATCTGTGTCGCCGTCACCGGATCGGCACTCGACGGGCTGGTCCGCGCGGCGGGTGGCGCACCTGCGCTCGCGCTGACCGCGGGGCTTGCCTATGTCGTGCTGACGCCGACGCTCACGGGGCTCGCCACCAACACCGAGATCCTGTTCGCGCCGTTCGTCGTCGGCGCGCTCGCGTTCGCTGCGCGTCTGGCCGCGCGGGCGCTCGATCGGGCGGCGGCGCCGCGCATCCGCGACCTCGTACCGATCGGGCTGCTGATCGGCTGCGGTCTGGTGATCAAGCAGGTGGTGGTGTTCGAGGGCTGCTTCGCCTTCGCGCTGGCCGTGCTGCTGCCGTGGTGGCGCGGCGTGCTGGATTGGCGGCGCGTGGCGGCGATGGCCGCCGCCTATGCCGTGCTCTGCGCGACGCCGATTCTGCTGCTCGGCCTGACGTATCTGCTGATGGGCGAGTTCGCGACGCTGTGGGACGCGCTGGTGCTCGCGCCGTTGCGCTACGGCTTCTCCCGGTTGAGCCCGGGTGTCGCCGCCTGGGTGGTGACGGCGGAGCTGCTGACACTCGCCGCGCCGCTGCTGCTCGCCGTGGTCGCGACGCTACGGCCCCTGCCTGAGCATCGCCGGCTGCTGGTCCTCGGGTGGTCGTGGTTCGCGGTGGCCGCCCTCGGCGTCATCGCGCCCGGCATGTTCTTCCGCCACTACTTCCTGATGCTGCTGCCACCGCTTGGCCTGCTCGCGGCACTCGGCGCGTGGCGGCTCGCGGCGATGCTGAGGCCGGAGCGCGTGCGGCCGGCGGTTTTGGTGCTGCTCGTTCTGCTCGCGCTCGATGCCTGGCGGATGGACGCGCCGGCGCGGATGCTGGACGGGCGGGGCCTCTACGAGCCCGATCCCGTGCGACGGGTCGCGGCCGCCCTGCGTCAGGCGGTGCCGCCGGGCTCGCCGGTGTTCATGCTGAACTACCACGCGGTGGTGCTGGTACTGGCGGAGATGAACGTGACCACGCGCTTCGCATTTCCCGCGCAGCTCTCCGGCCGGTTCTTCCGCACGCTGCCGGTCGATGCCGACACGGAACTCGCGCGCGTGCTCGACAGCGCGCCGGCGGCGATCATCATCGATCGCGGCTGGCTGCATACGCTACGCCCCGAGGCGATCGCGCGGGTGGAGGAGACGATCGCGGCACGTTACGACCTCGCCGCCAGCATCGCCGAGCAGCGCGGGCCGGTCGAGATCTGGCGCCGGCGCGACCTCGGCGACTAGGAGGCGGCGATGGACACGCTCGTACACCTGCTGTCGAAGACGCTCTGGTTCGTCGCCCGGCCGGGCACCTTCGCGCTTATCCTCGCGTGCGTGGGCCTGGTGCTGATGTGGCGGGGCCGGCGCTGGGGCCGCTGGCCTCTGCTCGCGGGCTTGGGCTTCTACGTCGTCGTCATTGCGACCCCGCTGGCACCCTGGATCGTCATGCCGCTCGAGGATCGGTTCGCCCGCCCGGCCGAGGCACCGATGCATGTCGATGGCGTGATCGTGCTTGGCGGCGCGGTCGATCAGAACCTCACCGAGGCGCGCGGCATCCCCGCGTTGAACGGTGCCGCGGAACGGATGACGGAGTTCGTCGCGCTCGCCCGCCGCTATCCCGAAGCGCGGCTGGTGTTCACCGGCGGGCAGGGCTCGCTGGTGCATGGGGGGCTCACCGAGGCCGATGTCGCGCGGCGCCTGTTCACCGCGCTCGGCCTGCCCGAGGCGCGCGTGACGTATGAGGATCAGGCGCGCAACACCTGGGAGAACGCGGTGTTCACGCACCGGCTGGTCGAGCCGCGCCCGGGCGAGACCTGGCTGCTCGTCACCTCGGCGAGCCATATGCCGCGTTCGGTCGGCGCGTTCCGGCGGGCCGGCTGGCAGGTGGTGCCGTGGCCGGTGAACTACCGCACCGGCCATTCGCTCGCGGCGCTCTACGACGCGCCGTTTCCCGACCGGTTGCAGATGCTCGAGTCCGGCCTGCGCGAGTGGCTGGGCATGGCGGTCTACCGCGCGCTCGGGCGCAGCGACGCGCTGTTTCCCGCGCCCTGATCAGAGCTCCAGCACGCGCCCCGGCGCTGCCCGGCCGCGCAGGAGATCCCAGAGCGCGAGCAGGTTGCCGCGGAAGCGTCCGAACCGATCGACATGCGGCTCGGGGGCGAGCGAGCGCACGGCGTTGATCAGCGTGTGCCGCGCGGCGGACGGGATCGCGTGGCTCCAGGGAAACGTGCCCTTGCGCGCGAGATAGACCGGGTTCGCGACCTGGCTGTAGCCGAGCCTAAGCCCGGGGGTGCGCGCCTGCTTCACGCCGAGATGCACGCCGCGCGCGCCCGCCAGCCGCAGGATCGTGCCGTGCCGGCCGAGGGCGCGGGTGAAGTCGATATCCTCGTACCAGGCATAGAGCGGCAGCGCCTCATCCACCCGGACGCCGTGCTCGCGCACCACCCGCATGCGCACCGCCATGTTGCAGCCATAGCCATTGAAGTGCGGCGTGACGGCGCGCGGATCGGCCGGTGGCGTGTCCGCGGCGAGAATCGCGCGGCCCTCTTCGACGCTGATCCCCGGCCCCTTGGCGCCGTCGGCGATCACCGTGCCGGTCGCGACCACGCAGTCGGGATGCGCCAGCATCACCGCCTCCAGTACCGCGAGATACGCGGGCGCGGCGAGGAAGTCGTCGTCGAGGAACAGCAGGATGTCGGCGTCGGTCGCATCGAGGATCGCGTTGCGCTGGCGCGGCAGCCCGGCCGTGGTGGTGAGGAAGATGATGTCCGGGCGCTTGGCCGGCAGGTCGCCCACGTCCTCCGGGCCGACATGGCAGACGAGGATCGCATCGGGCGCGCGGGTCTGGCGGCTGAGCTCGGCGATCGTCTCCGCAAGGATCGCGGGACGATTGCGCGTGGCGATGCCGACGGCGAGGCGCAGGGTCATGACCCCGCCTCACGCGCGACAAAGCCCGCGAGCCGGCCGCGGAACGTTGCCAGATAGTAGGCGACCTGGAGGTGGTTGCGCTTCAGCGCGGCGAGCACGAGGCCGCCGAGCGGGCGGATGAGGAACGGCAGCCAGATGCCGATCCCCGGCGCATGCCGGCGCAGCGCGACGCCAAGCCCCGCGCCGTAGAGCCGCGCGCGTTCGACCGCGACGGGGGTCAGCCGCTTGTCCGGGTGGACGATGCGCAGATCGGGATCGTAGAGCGCGCGGTGCCCGGCGCGGATCGCGCGCGCGACCAGGTCGTTGCCTTCGGCCGAGCCCCAGGGCGTGCCCGGGCCCATGCGCTCGTCGAAACCGCCGAGCGCCAGGGCAACCTCCCGCCGAAGGAACAGGTTGAACTCGATCACACTCGTCCAGAGATTCCTGAGCGTGATCGTGCCGCCGTCCGTGCGCCAGCGCCCCGAGCCGAGCCCGCCCTCGGGCGAGGCGGCGGGACCGGTCAGGACCGCGAGCGTCGGGTCGGCGAAGGCGGCGGCGACGCGATCCAGCACGCCCGGCGGCAGGATGCAGTCGTCATCGGGGAAGGCGACGATCGCGCCGCGTGCCTGCCGCAGGCCGAGATTGCGCGCGTGGTTCGCATGCGCGCGGTCGCTGCGCAGATGCGTGAGCGGCAGGCGATCGGCGAAGCGGGCGAGGATCGGCACCAACCGGTCATCGCCATTCTGGTCGACCACGATCACCTCGAGGTCGCCGCGGTCCTGCGCCAGCAGCGAGTCGAGCAGCACGCCGACATCCGCGTCGCGGCCGCGCGTGGCGACGATCAGCGTGAAGGCGGGCTCAGCCATGACGGAGATGCCGAGCGACGGCATCGCGCAACCCCTGGCGGAATGCGGCGGCCGAGAAGCGCTCGGCGTTGGCGCGGCACGCGGCGGGGCTGAACGCGCGCATCGCCTCGAACCGCTCGACCGTATCGATCAGCGCCTCGGGCGACTGCTCGTCGAACAGCAGGCCGGTCGGCGTATCGCTGTCCTCCGGCGTGCGCACGATGTCACGCGACCCGCCGCGGCCGAAGGCGAGCATCGGCGTGCCGCAGGCCTGCGCCTCGACCATGGCGATGCCGAAATCCTCCTCGGCGATGTGCAGACAGGCGCGCGCGTTCTGCATCAGCGCGACCAGCTCCGCCTTCGCCACATGGCCCCGGAAGGTGATGTTCGGCGCGTCACCGGCGGCGGCCCTGACCGCCGGCATCTGCGGCCCGTCGCCGACGATCACCAGCTTGCGCCCCGGCATGCGCCGGAACGCCGCGGCGGCGAGATCGACGCGCTTGTACGGCACCATGCGGGAGGCGATCAGGTAGAAATCCTGCTTCTCGGCGACCGGGGTGAAGGCATCGGTATCGACCGGCGGGTGCAGCACCTCGGCCTCGCGGCGCCAGACCTTGCGGATGCGCTCGGCGATGTAGCGCGAGTTGGCGAGGATCGCGTCTGGGCGCGCGGCACTCGCATGGTCCCACAGGCGCAAGCGGTGCAGCAGCCAGCGCGCGTAGGCGCCCTTGAGCCCGCGATCGAGCCGGGACTCGCGCAGATACTGCGCCTGGAGATCCCAGGCATAGCGCATCGGCGAGTGCACGTAGGAGAGATGCAGCGTGCCGGGCGCGGTGATCGCGCCCTTGGCGACCGCGTGCGAGGACGACACCACGAGGTCGTAGCCCGACAGGTCGAGGCTTTCGATCGCGAGCGGCATCAGCCCGAGATACATCCGGAACCGTTTGCGCGCGAAGGGCAGGCGCTGGATGAAGGTCGTGCGCGGCATCTTTCCGCCCAGGAACGCGCGCTCGCGGTCCGGCAGGAAGTCGCAGAGCGCATAGAGATCGGCCTCGGGCCAGACCGCGAGCATCTGCTCGAGCACCCGTTCCGACCCCGCATAGGTGTCGAGCCATTCGTGGACGATCGCGACCTTCATCGGAGATCCGTCGGCAATGTGTCGCGCAGCGCCTCGGCGGCGGCACGCCAGGTGTAGCGCGCGGCGCGCGCCTGCCCGCGCGCGCGCAGGTCGGCCGCGAGCCCGGGATCGTCGAGCAGCCGCGTCAGGCTCTCCACCAGGCTCGCAGGGCTATCGGGATCGAACAGCAGCGCGGCGTCGCCGACCGTCTCCGGCACCGCGCCGGCGCGGCCCGCGACCACAGGGCAACCGCACGCCATCGCCTCGATCGGCGGCAGGCCGAAGCCCTCATAGCGCGACGGGAACAGCAGCGCCGCGGCGTTCTCGTAGAGCGCGCGCAGCTCGGCATCGCTCACGCGGCCGAGCGCGACCGCGCCGGTGGCACCGCCGACGGCGCGGAACACCGCCGGGTCGGCCCGTCCCGCCACCGCGAGCACGAGGCCGCGCGCGGTCAGCATCGACGACGCCGCGCCGAGGGCGGCGAGGTTCTTGTGCGCCGCCCCGGTGCCAACCGCGAGCACGTAGCGCGCGGTCGTCAGCCCGTTGCGAGACAGGACCGACGCATCGGCGGGCTCGCGCAGGATGTGCTCCGCGCCCTCCGGCATCACGGCGATCCGCGCCGGATCAAGGCCGAGCCGTGCCGCGAGCCGGCCGCGCGAGAACGACGACACGGTGACGATGCGCGCGCCCATCCGCGCGAGCGCGCGGTGCAGCCTGCGGTACCAGGTGCGGAAGGCGAAGCCGTAGGACTCCGGCGTGTCGAACGCGCCGGCGTCGTGGATCACCACGGTCTGCCGCCCCAGCGCGGCGAGTGGGGCGGTGTTGCCCAGGCTCAGCAGCCAGTCGCCGCCGAGCGCGCGCGGCAGGTCGATCTGTTCCCAGGCCTGCCCGGAGAGGCGGCCGGTCGTGGCGGCGCGGAGCGACGTGCAGGCGGGCAGTGCCGTCCCCGGCGGCGCCAGTACGCGCGCCACCGGCCACGCCCCCTCGGCGGCGAGGGCATCGGCCGCGCGCATCACCTCGTGGGCGACCCGCTGCACACCGGTCACCGCCTGCGAGAGGAAGCGGCCGTTCAGCACGAGCCCGCTCATGCCGGCCCCCGCAACCAGTGGCGCGGATGAACCAGCGTGGCGCGCTCCTCCGCATCGAGCGCGCGCCAGCCGAGCACACCGACGCCCGCGAGCACGAGGCACCCCACGCCGACGGCCGCAACCATCGACGGCATCGCCGCAACCGCCGCGAGGCCCGCGCCGCCAGCCGCGAGGACCGGCGCGAGTCGTCGCAGGGCCACGGCCGCCGCCGGATAAAGGCGTGCCGCGAGCAGCATCCGGCCGAAGCACTCGACCGCGCAGCGCAGCGACCACGCGATCGCCGCACCCTCGATCCCGGCCACGAGCAAGAGCAGCACCGCGAGCGGCAACGACACCAGCGCCAGCCCCAGCGCGAACCGCGCGGTGACGTCCGGCCGGCCGATCGCGTCCAGCAGCGAGCCCGGGGCGAAGCCTGCGCAGCTGAACAGGATGCCGACCGCGAGAATGCGCAGCACGGCCGCGCCACCATCGGCGAAGTCGACGCCGAGCCACAGACGCAGCAGCGGATGCGCGAGCACGATCAGCACGACGCAGCCGGGCAGCACCAGTCCCGCGATCAGCAGCACGCCGCGCCGGAGCAGTGCCGCGGTCTCGGCCGGCATGGCGCGGAACGACGAGGCGAGGGCGGGCAGCAGCGCCTGTGCCACGGCCACGGGCAGGATCCAGAGCCGCATCACCAGGTCGAGCGGGGTCGCGTAGAACGCGACCGCGGTGAGCGAGAGCAGCGCGCCGATCAGGAACCGGTCGGCGTAGAGCGAGACCTGCGTCAGCACGCCCGAGAGGCTCATCCAGCCGCCGAGGCGGAGCAGCGGCCCGACGGCGCGCAGGCTGACGGCGCGGAGCGCGATGCCGGGCACGATGGGACGGATCAGCGCGGCATAGGCGATCGTGTTCAGCAGCCGCGCGCCCACCAGCGCCAGCATCACACCGGCGAGCGAGTCCCAGACCAGCAGCACCAGCAGCGGCCCGAGATAATACAGGACCGCAACGGGCATGGCGGCGAGATTGGCGGCGCGGAACCGCTGATGCGCGGCCAGCACGCCCCAGAGCGCAGCATTGACAACCACCAGCGGGGCGGCCGCGGCGAGAACGCGCAGGCCGGCGATCGCCTCGCTCTGAAGCCCTGCCGGCACGTTCAAGCCGCGCTCCACCAGCGCCGGGACGGCGAGCCACAGGCCGACCGCGAGCACGATGCTCAAGCCCAGCAGCAGCGCCAGGGCCGAGGCCACCAGCGCGCCTTCGCCCTCGCGCTCGCCGCGGCCGATCCGTTCGGCGAGCGTGCGCGTCAGCGCCGCGCCGAGCCCCAGATCGAAGACGCCGAACACGCCGACAAGACCGAGGGCCAGCGTGAACAGTCCCCAGCGCTCGATCCCCAGCGCCGCCACAAGCGGCGGGGTGAGCGCGAGCGCCACCAGCAGCGGCAGGCCGCGGCCGAGCATGTTCCAGACCACCCCCGAGACGAGGCGGCGCGTGCCGGCGCGCGCGGCGGCAGGATCGCTCATGGCGGCTGGTTAGCCGATCCCGGCCGGCGCGTCAGCGCCGGGCCGGGGGCGTACGGGCAGCGGCGGGGCGGCTCAGTAGGCGCCGCGCCGGCGCAGCACCGCGAATGGCGTGCGCAGCAGGATGCGGATGTCGTCGAGCAGCGTCGCCTCGGCGACGTAGCGCACATCGAGGGCGACGCGCTCGGCATAGGAGGTGTCATTGCGGCCGCTCACCTGCCACAGCCCGGTCAGCCCGGGCCGCACGGCGCGATAGTAGGAGGCGGCGGTGCCGTAGAAGGCGTTGAGCTCGGACTGCTGCACGGGGCGCGGGCCGACGAGGCTCATCTCGCCCTTCAGCACGTTGATGAGCTGCGGCAGCTCATCGAGCGAGGAGCCGCGCAGGAATCGGCCCACCGCCGTGATGCGCGGATCGCGGCGCAGCTTGCGGGTGGCTTCCCATTCGGCGCGGGCGGCCGGATCACGCTCCAGCAGTTCCGCGAGGCGGAGATCCGCGTCCTGGACCATGGAGCGGAACTTGAGGCAGCCGAAGCTCGCGCCGTCCCGGCCGACGCGGCGATGCGCGTAGAACACCGGCCCGCCATCGCGCGCGACCAGCAGCGCGATCACCGCCATCACGGGCGCGAACAGCACCAGCAGCAGCGCCGCACCGACGACATCGAGCGCGCGCTTGGCCGCGTCGCGCAGGAACAGGCGCGGCTGCGGCACCGGGCAGGCCGGGCCGACATCATTGGCGGCCGTGGCCAGCGGTGGCGCAGGGTTCGCCGGTGCAAGCGTCAGTTGCAGCGGCTCGATGGCAGCCATCGTCTGATCGGTGTTCACGACGTCCCGGGCTTCAGAAGAAAACATCACGTCTTCCCTTCACGACCGGCGCTTCGGCCGGCACGGTCGCGAGGATGCCGATGGGGCACGTCGGTATTCAGACGGAGTCGGGGCGGGATTGTGGCGGTGCAAAATGAAACGATCACGGGATGGCTGGCGTGGCTGGCTGCCGCGCTGATCGGGCTTGGCCTCGCCTTCGCCCTCCTGCCGGTCGCGTTCCTGCTGCCCGCGACGGGGCAGGACTGGCGCCTCGCCGGTGACATCGCCCAACACGTGGTGGCGCAGCGCTACTTCATCGCGAGCCCTTGGGGTTGGCCGCTCCTGGTCGCGCCGACGCTCGGCGCGGGCGGCACCAATATCGCGCTCGCCGACGGCATCCCCGTGCTTGCCTTGGCCCTGAAGCTGATCGCGCCGATGGGACCGGCGGGATTGCACGGGATCGGGATCTGGCACGCGATCGTTGTGGTGCTCCAGCCGGTTGCAGCGGTGTGGTGTCTGCGCCAGGCGGGCGAGCGGCAGCTCATGCCGGCGATCGGCGTGGCGCTGGCAGCCGCCGCCATGCCGGCCTGGCTGGCGCGGCATGGCCACGCGGCGCTGATGGGGCATTTCCTGCTGCTGCTCGCGCTCGGCACTTATCTGCGGCTGGTGCGTGGCTCGTCGGCCGCTGTCTGGGCCTGGGCTGTTGCGCTCTCGCTCTTGGCCCTGCTGACCCACCCGTATCTCGCGCTGATGGTGTTGGCGCTGCTGGCGGCGGTGCCGGTGACGCTGCTGCTCCGCAACGACGCCCGCTGGCGCGGCGCCGCCCTCGGCACAGCGGCCTGCGTGCTTGCCGTGGCGCTTGCGCTCGCAACGCTTGGCTATCTCGGTGCCGCGGGGGAGGGCGGCTATGGCCTCTACGCGCTGAACCTGCTCTCGCCGGTCTGGCCTGCACGGTCGGCATTGCTGCCGCTCGTCGCGGCCGAGGTCGACGCCACCGGCATGGGCGGCTGGGAGGGCTACAACTGGCTCGGCGCCGGGCTGCTCGCCGGGCTGGTGGTGCTGGCGCTGCGCCAGCGGGCGGCCGTGGCCGGCGCGGTGCGGCGGCACGCGGGGCTGGCGATCGCGCTCCTTGCGCTGACGCTGATCGCCGTCTCGTTCCGCGTCGGGTTGGGCGATCGGGTCGTGCTGGATCTCGGCCTGCCCCCCGCGATCCTCGACCAGTTCCGCGCCTCGGGCCGGTTCTTCTGGCCGGTCGGCTACGCCGCCCTGATCGGCATGGCGGTGCTGGTCGCGCGTATTCCCCGCACAGGGCCCGCCCTGGTGCTGCTGCTCGGCCTCATGCAGTGGGTGGACGCCGGGCCGAATCGCACCGCCCTCGCGTCCTGGGCGGCGCAGCGCCTCCCGTGGAGCATTGACGCGGCGACGCTGCGCCCGGCCATCGCCGAGGCGCGCACGCTGACGATCCTGCCGAGCTGGGGCTGCATCCCGCCCGAGGGCCACGCCACCCGCGAGCGCGTGCAGGAGCTGCTGCTGCTCGCCTCCGAGCGCGCCGTGCCGGTCAACACCATGCAGCTCGCGCGCTGGCGCGACCCGCCGCGCTGCACCGATGCCGCGACCGCCACGGCGCCGCTCGCGCCCGGTGAACTCCGCCTTGTGCTGCCCGAGGCCGCGGGGCTGCTAGGCGACGCGCCCGAGTGCCGCCCGCTCGGCGGGCTGATCGCCTGCCGCGGCCCCGGTTGAGGGCGGCTCGCTCGGCAGGTGCCGTTCGACCAGGTAGAGCGGACGGCCCTTGGTCTCGTTGAACACCCGGCCGAGATACTCGCCGATGATGCCGAGCGTGATCAGCTGCACGCCGCCGAGGAACAGCATCACCGTCATCAGGCTCGGGTAGCCGGCGACCGGGTTGCCGAACAGCAGCGTCTTCACCACCACCACCGTGCCGTAGACCAGCGCGATCGCCGCCGTGAGCAGGCCGAGATAGGTCGCGACCTTGAGCGGGGCGACCGTGAAGCTGGTGATGCCCTCGAGCGAGAGGTTCCAGAGCTTCCACCAGTTCCACTTGGTCCGGCCGGCCGCGCGCGGGGCGCGGTCGTACAGCACCGCACGCGATGGGAAGCCGACCCAGGCGAACAGCCCCTTCATGAAGCGGTGCTGCTCGCGCAGCGTCAGCAGCGCGTCCACCGCGCGCCGGCTCATCAGGCGGAAATCGCCCGTATCCTTGGGCAGGGTGACGCGGCCGCCGATGCGCTGCATCAGCCGATAGAAGGCGGCGGCGGTCGCGCGCTTGATCAGGCCCTCGCCGTGCCGTACCCGCCGCTGCGCGTAGGCGACGTCCACGCCCTCGCGCCAGGCGGCGACGAGGTCCGCGATCACCTCGGGCGGGTCCTGAAGGTCGGCGTCGATCACCACCACGGCCTCGGACCCGCGCGCGTGGTCGAGCCCGGCGGTAAGCGCGATCTCCTTGCCGAAATTGCGCGAGAGGTTGACCACCGCGACGCGGGGATCGGCGGCGCGCAGCGCCAGCATCACCGCGAGCGTGGCATCGCGCGAGCCGTCATTGACGTAGACCACCTCCCAGGAGAGGCCGATCGCGTCCATCGCCGCGGCGAGGCGGCGATGGAACTCGGGCAGCACCTCCTGTTCGTCGAAGGCGGGCACGACCACCGAGAGCGCCGGGCGCGCCGTCGCCTCCGGTCGTGCCGGTCCGATCGAGGGGATCGTTGTCTTGAGCATGGGCCTGTTCCGCGCGGACGCCCGCTGCGCCGCGCCCGGCAGGATAGCGCCCCTGAAGGCAGCCCGGCAGCGGGAAGATGGCGGCGCCGGGGCAGTGCCCGGCGGTCGGGTCAGTTGGAGGCGAGCTCGCGCGCTTCGAGCTGCGCCAACTGCCGGCGCATCGCCTCAAGCAGGGACTCGAGGCGGCCGCCGCCGCGCTGGATCACCGCGCTGTATTCCGAGCGCTGGGTGATGCGCAGCGAGGTTCCCTCGGCGACGAGATCGACGATCAGCGGCCGGCCGGAGGCTTCCGACACCAGCCAGTCGAGCAGCACAGGCGGCTGGCCCGGCCGGTTGACGGTGGTCGCGACCGAGACGCCCTCCTCGCCGCGGGGCTGCGCCCGGCCGACCTCGAAGGTCACGCCCTGGAGTTCGCCGAACCGGGCGGACAGGTTGCGCACCAGCGTCTCCTCGAACAGTTCGAGGAACTGGTTGCGCTGCGTCTCGGAGGCGGTGCGCCAGTGCCGGCCGAGCACGAACTGGCCGACGCCGCGCACATCCACCGCCTCGCGCAGGATGCGCGCAACCTCGGTTCGCTTCTCGGGCAGTGGCGCGTCGCTGTCCAGCACGGCGACCAGTGCCTTCCCCTGCGCCTCGATGAAGGCGGCGGCGCGGCTGGTGCGGTCATCCGCCCAGGCGCCGGCGAGGGGCAGGGCGGCGAGCAGGCCGGTCAGGAATACCCGTCGCTGCATGGTCAGATCCTCGTCGTCACTCCGGCGGACGGAACCGCCAGTCGAAGAAGCGACGCCGCGGCGGGGACTCGTCGAGGATGTCCCGCGCGCGCTGTTGCTGATAGACCGAGCGCAGCGCCGCGTAGGGGTCGATCCGTTGGCGCAGCTCGTCGATCGGTTCGATCAGCTGCTCGCGCGTGTCGATCACCTGAGTGGCGGTGCGTGTGATGCGCAGCGCCCGAACGGTGTCACCCTGGCCGATGTAGTCCCACGGATCGGTGGCCATGTCGATGCCGCGGCCGAACACGTCACGCAGATTCGACGGCCCGAGCAGCGGCAGCACGATGTAGGGCCCGCCATTGGTGGTGCCGGCCCAGACGCCGAGCGTCTGGCCCATGTCCTCGTATTGCGGCTCCAGCCCGAGGTCGGTGGCGAAGTCGAAGATGCCGAGAATTCCCACGGTACTGTTGACCACGAACCGCGCGATCGCCTTGCCGGCCATCTCGGGCTTGCCCTGAAGCAGCTGGTGCGCCGCGGTCTTGGGCAGCAGAAGATTGTCGATGACGTTGCCGATGCCGGTGCGCACGGGCTGCGGCAGGAACAGCCGGTAGGCTTCGGCCGCCGGGCGGAGCAGCATGATGTCGAACGCGTCGTTGACCGCGTAGGTCACCCGGTTCAGCGGTTCGAGCGGGTCGTTGGTCTCGAAGTACTCGGCCCGCGCCTCCGGATCGCTCTCCGGCGGCACTGTGGCGCATCCGGCGGCCAGGCCGGCCGCGAGCAGGGCAACGAGACGCAAGGCGGTGGGGTGCATCAGGACGATCCTGCTCACGACAATGGGCACGAAACGGCTCAGCCGCGTGTGAGGCGTATCACGTCAGCACGCGCCGGAGGAGGGGACGCGACCCGTCACCGCGCGCGCGACGGACCGCGGGCCGCACCCTACCGGCACACGGCAGCGTGTAGCACATACATGTTAGTGAAGGGTTATGCGCTCCGCTCATGAAGTTTGCTCCCCATCCTCATCCTCCTGGAGAAGCGTCGGACCGACACCCGAGGTCTTGCATCCGCGGCGCGCGCGCCCCATTCAGCCCCCGGCCCATCAGGAGCGCGATCGTGACCGCTGTGACCTCCCCCTCCGTGCTTGCGCGCTGGGCCGCCGGCCCGCGTGGCGCCGTGCCGCCGATCGGCGACCCCGCCCTGCCAGTGCCGAAGCTCTCCTTCGAGTTCTTCCCGCCCAAGACCGAGGCGCTGGAACAGCAGCTCTGGAGCTGCATCCGGCGCCTGGAACCGCTCGCCCCGCGATTCGTCTCCGTCACCTACGGCGCGGGCGGCACGACGCGCGAGCGCACCCATGCGACGGTCACGCGAATCGCGGCCGAGACCGCGCTGACACCCGCGGCGCACCTCACCTGCGTCGGTGCGACCCGCGACGAGGTCGATGCGGTGGCGCGCGCGTACTGGGAGGCCGGCATCCGTCACATCGTCGCGCTGCGCGGCGACCCGCCCGCCGGCGTGACAACCTACGAGCCGCATCCGCAGGGCTATGCCTATGCCGCCGACCTGGTGGCAGGACTCGGGCGAATCGGCGCGTTCGAGATCAGCGTCGCGGCCTATCCCGAGACCCATCCGGCGGCGGCGAGTGCGGAGGCCGATCTTGACAATCTCAAGCGCAAGATCGATGCGGGAGCGACCCGTGCGATCACACAGTATTTTTTCGATACAGATGTTTATCTCCGGTTTCTTGACCGTTGTCTCGCTGCTGGGATCAGCGTTCCGCTGGTCCCTGGCATCCTGCCGGTGACCAACTTCGCCCAGGTCGTGAAGTTCAGCGCGATGTGCGGGGCCTCGGTGCCGGGCTGGCTCGCGCGGCTGTTCGAGGGGCTGGACGGCGATCCGGAGACGCGGCGCATGGTGGCGACCGTGGTGGCGGCCGAGCAGGTACGCCGCCTCCAGGCCGCGGGTGTCGACGAGTTCCACTTCTACACCCTGAATCGGCCGGACCTGGTCTACGCAATCGCGCATATCCTGGGCGTGCGGCCGAGCGCGGGAACGGCCTGACACCCTCAGCCGTCCCAGAACGGCGCGCGCTCGGCGAAGGTCTCCCACGCCTCGGCCGCATCCTCGCGGGCGTGTGCCGCCTTGGCGGCGACCCAGCCCTGCACCACCCCGGCGGCCCAGGCGCGGCCCGGCTCGCGCTTGGCAAGCGTGCGCATCAGCCCGGCTGCGACCGCCGTGTCGTTGAGGTGGCCGAGCGCGTCCTGCACCGCGCCGACCGCCTTCTGGAACCGCCGCCGCTTCTTCGCCCCGTAGAGGCCGCCGAACAGCTCGCCCGCGTAGCGCATGCGCTTGGCCTGGATTCGCAGCCGATGCAGCGCCGGGATGTCGAGCTGCGCGAAGCCCTCGCCCGCGCGCATCAGGCGCTTGTAGCGGCGGTTGAGCGCAGCGGCCGCGAAGTCCTCGAGCGGAGTGTCGCGCAGCACGGCCGCCTCGGCGGCGTCGCCGCCGCGCCAGGGTGGGGCAGCCACCGCCGCGGCGAGATCAAGCGTCAGCAGCCGGAAGAAGGGCGCCGCCAGGGTGGCGCGCACCTCCGCATAGGCCGATTCGCGCGCGGCCTCGGCGGCGCGGGCGAGGCTCGCAAGGGCCGGCTCTTGTGGAAACGCCGCGACGATCTCGCCGAGCGCGCCGGCGATGAACACGTCCCAGTCGCGCGCCGGGCCGAGCGCGCGGGCCAGCGTGCCGAGCCGGTCCTTGAGTTCGGTGACGGCCGCGCAGCCGATGGCAGGGCGGAACAGCGTCAGCGCCGAACGCAGCCGCCGGATCGCCACACGCGCCTGGTGCACGCCCTCGGGATTCGATCCTTCCTCGGCGACCGGGGCGGCGGCGAGCAGTGCGAGCGTGAGCTGGCCGATCGCGCGACGGGCGCCGTCCTCCACGGTCGCGGCGCCGGTCAGGTCCGGCGGGCCGCGCCAGAGCGGCCGCGGCGGCACGCCGAGCGCGACCGCGCGCGCCTCCTCGGCGAGGCTCGCCGCCGGCACCGTGACCGGTCGGTCGGCGGCGAGCGCGCGCAGCAGGTCGAGTCCCTCGGCAAGCGACTGCTCCGGCACGGCAAGCGTCAGGCGTGCGATGTCGCGTTCGGCTGCGACCGCACGGAGCTGTCCGGCGAACAGCGTCACGGTCATGCCGCCGGCGAGCCGGAGGGTGTGGCGCCGGCCCGCGGCGGCCGCGGCGGCCGGTAATGGCATTCCCTCGGCGGATTTCGGGATCAGCCCGACGAGCGACGCTGCATCGGGTCCGGGGCGGGAGAGGCGGGTCTGCGCGAGCGCGGCCGGCGGCCGCGCAGGCTCGACGCGCGCATCCTCGCCCGGCAGGCCGCGCAGCAGGCGTTGCACCGCGCCGCGCCCGCGCGGCTCGACGGCGAGGGCCAGCCCCTCCGCCGCCAGAGCGCCCTCGGCGGTGTCGTGGAACACGACGGTCGCCTCCGCACTCCGCGCCTGGCCGAGGCGCCGACCAGCCAAGGCCGGGTGGCGCAGCAGCGTCGCCGCCGCCTCCGGCGCGACCGCGAGTTCGAACACCACCACGCGGGCCTCGGGCGCCTCGATATGCGGCGCGGCACCTGAGGCGTCGGGGCTCACGGCGCGGTTTTCGGCAGGTCGCGCGGGCAGACGAAGCGCACCAGGCGCGCATTGCCCTCGGCGAGGCCCCACCAGGGTGTGGCCACCGCGAACTCGGCGAGCGCGGCGGTCGGGTAGCGTTCGGCGAGCCGCAGCGCATCGATGCCGCCGCGCGCCATCGCCGTCGGGCCGGCGAGCGCCAGCGCGAGATTGTGCAGCCCGGGATTGTGGCCGATCACCAGCACGCTGCGCGCGGTCTCGGGCACCGCGTGCAGCAGGTCGAGCAGCTTGCGCGCAGGTGCGAGGTAGAGCGCCTCCAGAGTGTCGATCACCGGGCTGTCGTCGAACGGCTCGATCAGCGCCAGCGTCTCCTGCGTGCGCCGCGCCGAGGAGACCAGCACGATGTCGGGCGCGAGGCCGAGGCCGCGCATCTCGCTGCCCATGGCGGCGGCGTCCGCCCGTCCGCGTGCATTCAGGGGGCGGTCGTGATCCGGCAGCGACGGATCGTCCCAGGAGGACTTGGCGTGGCGGAGAAGCAGAAGCTGGCGCATGGAACGTGACGCTGGATCCCGGGGCCGGATCGGCTGGGCGACCATGGCACGGAACGGCCCCGCCCGTCTGCCCCGGGCCATGCCGGAATCACATACGTGTCAGGGGAGCCTCGCGGCTGGCGCGGTCGCGCCCAAGTGATCGCCGTAAGTGCGGGGGTGTGCGGTGACGGTGCTGGTGTTCGGGGCCACGGGCGGGATCGGCGGCGCGCTGGCGCGGCGGCTTGTCGGATCGGGCCGTCCCGTGCACTTGGCCGCGCGCGATGCCACGGCCCTCGGTGCGCTCGCGGCAGAGCTCGGGGTGCCGTTCTCGGTCTCGGATGTCCTCGACGACACGGCGCTTGCGCGCACCGTGGCGGCGGCCGCACCGGATGGACGTCTCTCCGGTCTGGCGTTCTGCGTCGGCTCGATCGTGCTGAAGCCGCTCGGCCGCGTGACCAGCGCCGATCATCTGGACGCCTACCGGCTGAACGTGCTTGCCGCCGCGCGCGCCGTCGCCCTGGCGGCGGAGGCGTTGAAAGCCGGGCAGGGGGCTGTCGTGCTGTTCAGCTCGGTCGCGGCGCGCGCGGGATTCCCGAACCACTCGGTCATCGGCCCGGTGAAGGCGGCGGTCGAGGGGCTCACGGTCGCGCTGGCGGCGGAACTCGCCCCCGCGGTGCGCGTCAACTGCATTGCGCCGAGCCTGACGCGCACGGCCATGGCGGCGCCGCTCACCGGCAATGCCGCGATGGCCAAGGCGATCGCGGCCCAGCATCCGATCCCGCGCCTCGGCGAGCCGGAGGACGCGGCGGCGCTGGCCGCCTTCCTGCTCGGCGCCGAGAGCGGCTGGATCACCGGGCAGGTGATCGGCGTGGATGGCGGGCGCGCAAGCATCAGGAGCAAGGGATGATCGGACGGAGACCGTTTCTCGCCGGACTGGCGCTCGCACCGGGCGCGCTGATGGCCGCGCCGCTGACCGCGGCGATCCCCGAGAGCGGACGGCTCGCTTTCCGCGTGCTGCGCAACGACAGCGCGATCGGCACCCACACCCTCGCTTTCACCGCCGAGGGCGAGGCGGTCAGGGTCGAGATCGCGATCGAGCTCGCCGTGCGCGTGCTCGGCATCCCCGTTTACCGATACAGCCACCGCAACACGGAGCGCTGGACGGGCGAGCGGCTGCTGCTGATCGATAGCAGCACCGACCGGAACGGCCGGCCCTATCGCGTGCAGGCGCGCGCCGCGGGCGACGGGATCGCGGTCGAGGGCACCGAGGGCGGACGTTACGTCGCGCCGGGCGATGCGGCCTCGACCTCCTACTGGCACGCGCGCTTCCTGCGCACGCAGAAGATCGACACCCAGGGCGGGCGGCTGCTCGGCACGACGATCGAGGATCTCGGCGAGGAGGCGATCTCGATCGGTGGCAGCACGGCACCGGCGCGACGCTTCCGCGTCTCGGGCGATCTCACGCTCGACATCTGGTACGACCGCGCCGGTGCCTGGTCGGGCCTGTCGTTCGCCGGCGAAGACGGCTCGACCATTCGCTACGTGCGCACGTGAGCCAACCTGTCCTGCGCGTGGTGCTGGGCGACCAGTGCTCGCGCACGCTCTCGGCCCTCGCCGATCTCGACCCGGCGCGCGACGTGGTGCTGATGGCCGAGGTGATCGGCGAGTGCACCTATGTCCGCCACCACCGCCAGAAGATCGCGCTGGTGCTCTCGGCGATGCGGCACTTCGCGCGCGCGCTCGCCGCGCGCGGTGTGCGCGTGGACTATGTGCGGCTCGACGATGCGGACAACAGCGGGACCCTGCGCGGCGAGGTGATGCGCGCCGTGGCGCGTCATCGACCGACGCGCATCGTCGCGACCGAGCCGGGCGAGTGGCGCGTGCGCGAGGACATGCGCGGCTGGGGAGAGGCGGCCGGCGTGCCGGTGGCGATTCTCGACGACACGCGCTTCATCTGCTCGATTGCCGAGTTCGCCGCGTGGGCCGAGGGCCGCAAGGCGCTGCGCATGGAGTACTTCTACCGCGAGATGCGCCGCCGCACCGGTCTGCTGATGGACGGCGATGCGCCGGCGGGTGGGCGGTGGAACCTGGACGCCGAGAATCGCAAGCGCCTGCCGGACGACGTGCATCCGCCGGCGCCGTTCCGCGTCGAGCCGGACGCGATCACGCGCGAGGTGATCGATCTCGTCGCGGCGCGGTTCCCGGATCATTGGGGCGGGCTTGAGTCGTTCGCCTGGCCCGTCACGGCCAAGGACGCCGAGGCCGCGCTCGACCGCTTCATCGCCGACCGCCTGCCGCGGTTCGGCGATTACCAGGACGCGATGGCCGAGGGCGAGAGCACGCTGTTCCACTCGCTGCTCTCGACCAGTCTGAATCTCGGTCTCTTGCTGCCATTGGATGTCTGTCGGGGTGCCGAGGCGGCATGGCGCGAGGGGCGGGCGCCGCTGAACGCGGTCGAAGGATTCATCCGCCAGATTCTCGGCTGGCGCGAATACGTGCGCGGCCTCTATTGGCTGAAGATGCCCGAGTACGCGCGGCTGAACGCGCTCGGCGCGGACCGGTCCCTGCCGGCGTTCTACTGGACCGCCGACAGCAGCATGGCGTGCCTCGACGCCGTGGTGCGCCAGACGCGCGACCTCGCCTACGCGCACCATATCCAGCGGCTGATGGTGACCGGCAACTTCGCCCTGCTTGCCGGCATCGATCCGGCCGAGGTGAACGACTGGTACCTGTGCGTCTATGCCGATGCCTTCGAGTGGGTGGAGCTGCCGAACACGCACGGCATGGCGATCCATGCCGATGGCGGGATCATGGCCTCGAAACCCTACGCGGCATCCGGCAAGTATATCGACCGGATGAGCGATCACTGCCGGCACTGCCGCTACGATGTGCGCGAGGCGGTGGGCGAGCGCGCCTGTCCGTTCAACGCGCTCTACTGGGATTTCCTCGCCCGCCACCGCGCGCGCTTCGCGAGCAACCCGAGGATGGCGCAGATGTACCGGACCATGGATCGGATGGACGGCGCGAAGGTGGCGGCGATGCGGCGTCAGGCGACGGCGTTTCTCGACCGGGTCGCTCCGCGCAAGGCGGCCGCGGCATGAGCAGGCCGCGCCCCGCCAGGCCCGAGGACGGGCTCGCCTGGATCACCGGCGCCTCCTCGGGGATCGGCCGGCAACTCGCGCTGGAGCTCGTCGAACGCGGCTGGACCGTCGTCGCGACCGCGCGGCGCGAGGCGGAGCTGGCGGCCCTCGCGGCCGAGGCGAAGGGCCGCGTTATCGCCGCACCGGCCGATGTCACCGATGCCCAGGCGGTCTCCGCGGCCGTGCACCGCGCGCAGACCGAGACCGGCAGGCCGATCGCGCTCGCGGTGCTGAACGCGGGCACCTACATCCACGACAGCGCCCAACGCTTCGATCTCGATGCCTTCTCGCGCCAGGTGCGGGTGAACATCGACGGCACCGCGATCGCGCTCGCTTCCGTCATGCCGGCGATGATCGCGCGCGGCACGGGCCAGATCGCGATCGTCTCCTCGGTCGCCGGCTATCGCGGCCTGCCGCGCGCGATCGCCTACTCCGCCACCAAGGCCGCACTGATCGCCATGGCCGAGAGCCTCAAATTCGACCTCGACCAGACGGGCGTGATGATCAACGTCATCAACCCGGGCTTCGTGAAGACGCCGCTGACCGACCGCAACGACTTCCCGATGCCGTTCCTGATGCCGGTCGAGGCCGCGGCGAAACGGATCGCCGACGGGCTCGCGCGCGGCCGCTTCGAGATCGCCTTCCCGCGCCGCTTCGCGGCCATCCTGAAGCTGATGCGCATCCTGCCCTATGCGCTATACTTCCCGGTGGTGGGACGGACGACACAACGACGATGAGATTCGAGGACCTGGCGCGCGATCCGCGCGCCGGCGCGCTCAGGGCGTGGGGCGAGGCCTGGCAGGGGCTGACGCCGGAGACGGTCCCGACGCTGGTCGGGCTCGCTGCCGCGGACATCCGCTTCCGCGATCCGTTCCAGGAGATCCGTGGTCGCGACGCCTTCGAGCGCATGCTGCGGCACATGTTCGCAACCGTCGCCGAGCCGCGCTTCGTCGTCACCGACCATGCGCTCGGCATCGCTGCCGGGTATCTGCGCTGGACCTTCAGCTACGGCCGCGGTGGCGGGGCGCGGACGATCGACGGCGTGAGCGAGATCGGCTTCGCACCGGACGGGCTCGTGTCCGCCCATGTCGATCACTGGGACGCCGGAATGCAGGTATACGCACGGCTTCCCCTTCTGGGCATGGCCATCAGGGCGATCGCACGCCGCGTCGCTGCGCGTTAACCCTTCCTTTACGTTTATCCTCCAGTCTGCCCACTGGCGTCGTCTAGCCAGCGGTCGCGCCGCGTCGGCCAGGCGACGTGGACACGGCGTCACCGCCCAAGGAGGGCCTTGGCCCAGGCAGGCATACGATGATCGTTGAAGCGACCCGTCCGGTCTCCCTTCCGCCGTCCTCGCCCATGGCGCGCGCGGTTCCCGCGGCCATGCCCGACGACATTGCCGCCATGCCGCAGACCACCGTCGGCAAGGCCGTGCCCCTGACCAATCCGGCGATGCGCTTCGACCTCAAGGCCTCGATGGTGGTCATCGAGTTCTTCGATGCGCAGGGCGAGGTCCAGCGCAAGATCCCGTCCGAGCGCGTGCTCGAGGCCTATGCGCGCGGCCAGGATCCGGCCTTCCCGGCCACGGCCCTGGTGGTGGATGCCGAGCGCTGAGCTATACGCGGCGGTCGCGCCGCATCAGCACATACGGCTTGCCGTGATCGTGCAGGACGCCGTGCTCGGTCCAGCCGAGTGACGCGTACAGATCGACCTGCCCATCCGTGAACAGCCAGAGCCGCGGATATCCCGCGCGCCAGGCCGCAGCCTCCACCGCCTTCACCAATAAGGGCGCGATCCCTGCGCCGCGGAAGCGCGGCACGACATAGACACTCGCGAGCCACGGTGAGAGGTCGGGCCGCGCATCGCTGTCCTCGGCCGTGAGCGACGCCGTGCCGGCGGGCTCGCCGTCGATCAGCGCGACAACGCACTGCTCCAGCCCGATCCGCGCCGTGCGACCCGCGATCTTGGCGGTGCGCTGGTCCAGCGTCTCGCCCTGCGCGCGGCCCCATGCACGCCACGTCCACTCGCCGACGATGGTCGCGAGATCCGGCCGATCGGCGATCGTGACGAGGGCGAGGCTCATGCCGGGCCGAGCCGGCGGAAGGCGAGCTGCACCGTGCCGATCCAGATGCCCCAGCGATACACCTTCGCCGTGTTCAGCACGACCTCGTCATCGATGCGGAACATCCAGTCGTCGAATCGCACCTGCCAGGTGGAGTCGCCGACCTGGAGGTTGATGCGGTAGCCGAACTGGAAGGCGTTCCCGGCCTCGCGCCCGGTGGCGACGCCGATCACGTCGTCCGCCCGGCCCTCCCACTGCCGCTCGCCCGTGCGCGTCAGGCGCCAGATGCGCTTCTGCGTCTCGCCATCATTGTAGAGGAAGTCCTCGTCCAGCGTCAGCGTCGTGCCGTCCCAGGTGCCGAGGATGTCGACGGTGAAGGTGCGGCGGACGGTGCCGAACCGGTCCTCGAACAGCCCGGCCGCGCGCGTCCGTCCGGCGAAGTATTCCTCCAGCCTGAGCTCGGGCGTGCGCCCGGCGAAATCCTCGATCTTCATGCCGCCTCCGCATCCCGCGAGCAGAACGAGCCCCAGCAAAGCCGCAATCATCCGCCGCATGCCACCCCTCCGTTCGTCACGCCTTGAGGTCGATCCACGAGAGGTGGCCGCCCTTGCCCGCGCCGGTATCGAGAAACACCGCCCGACCGCCGCGCTTGCCCTGAGCGATATGGGGGCGCCCTCCGATGCTTCGATTGTCGTGACCGCAATAGACCGTGAGCCCCGCGGGGATGTAGTCCACCCAGTCGAGCACGCGGACGGGGTAGCCGGCGTCGGTCAGCTCGCCCGCGATTGTCTGGCCGAACAGCGCGCGGGAGACAAGGCCGTCCGGCCGACGTGCACCTGCGTCGGGCGGGGCGGGTTCGTTGAGCATGGAGGTGTGGAAGGCACCGTGCACGAACAGCACGTCGCGCCAGCGCAGCCAAGCCGGTGCACGGGCGATCGCCTCGATCGCGCGCGCGGCGAGGGCGGCGCGGTCGGGATGGCCTTCGAGCTGGGCGAGAGTTTCGTCGAGCCCGCCGGCTCTCGCCTTGACGGGCTGGCCCAGCAGGGCACGGCGCAGCTTGTGATCATGGTTGCCGAGCAGGAACAGGCCGGCGCCGCGATCCATCAAGCCGAACATCGCCGCGAGCACGCCGGGTGCGTCCGGCCCGTGATCGGTGAGGTCGCCGATCTGCACGACGAACAGACGGGCCGCCTCCGCGCCCGCGATCGCGTCACGGAACGGTCCGGACTCGCCATGCACGTCGCCGACCACGCGGATGCCGGCGAACCCGGCCGGCAGCTCGAACCTCATCCGCGCCGTTCCAGCCGTGCGCGGATCGCGGCCTGCGCGCTCCGGTCGAGCGGGAACCGCCACATCAGCGCGACCGCGACCAGCTTCAGCGCGATCGGCGTCACCGCATAGAGTCCCACCAACGCACCGAGCCCCGCGACACCCTCCGGCCCGGTGCGGAACCCGAGCGCCTCCAACAGCGGCAGGCCGACCCCGACCGCGAGCGCATTGCCTCCCTTCTGCGCCATGCTCCAGGCCGCGAAGAACAGCCCCGCCCGCGGCTGGCCGCTCTCCGCGTGGTCGAGGTCGATCACGTCCGCCTGCATCGCCGGCGGCAGCGCGAGGTCTGCCCCCAGCGACGCACCCGTCAGCACGCAGATCACGAGGAAGATCGGCCAGTCGCCGGGCCCGAGCAGCGGCACGAACGCGAACACCGCACCCGCCCACAGCATCGAGGCGCACCACGCGCGATGCTTCGAGGTCCGCCGCGCGAGCCAACCCCAGAACGGCACCGCCGCCACGCCGGCGACGAAATAGACGAGCAGCAACAGGCCCGACTGCGCCTCCGCGTCCAGCAGATGCGTCGCGATCAGCAGGAACAGCGCCGCCGGCAGGCCGTTGGCGATCCCATTGACGATCCATGCCGCCAGCAGCCGCAGGAACGGCCGGTTGCGCCGCAGTGGGGCCAGGAACGCGCGCAGCGATCGGCGTACCGGTCGTCCTGCCGGCGCGACCGGCTCCGGCACCAGCGTGAACAGCGCGACGAAGGCTGGCACCGACAGCGCCAGCATCGTCATCGCGAGCGCGCGCAGATCCGCCGCGATCCCGCCCGAAACCACCGCCGGCACCACCGCGGAGGCGACGATGCCGGCGATCGTCGCCGCCTCGCGCCAGGAGGTGATGCGCGTGCGCTCGTTGTAGTCGGGCGACAGCTCGGCGCCCCAGGCGCTGTAGGGCACGTTCACCATCGTCCAGCCGAGATAGACGAGGCTCGCGCAGAGGAAGAAGTGCCATGCGCCGGCCCCCGTTGGCGGAACGAACAGCAGCCACACCGCGGGTGCGGCGATCGGCACCGCGGCCGCGATCCAGGGCCGCCGGCGGCCGAGGCCGGTGCGCGTGCGATCGGAAAGCCAGCCGACGAGCGGGTCGGTGACGCCGTCGAGCAGGCGCGTCGCCAGCAGAATCGCGCCCACGGTCGTCAGGCCCAGCCCCATCACGTCGCCCCAGAACGCGGGCAGGTAGACGTTCAGGGGAAGGCCCAGCAGCGCGAGGGGAAAGGCGGGAAGGCCGTAGGCGGCCAGCACGCGGGTGCCGAGACGCCGTTCGCAGGGCTCCGCCCTGCACCCGCCAGGGGCCATTGGCCCCTGGACCCCACTAACCACGCGCGAGCACGATCCGGGCGACATCCGTCCAGCCGGCGCGGAAGCCTGTCTCGCAGTAGGACAGGTAGTACTCCCAGAGGCGCTTGAAGCGCGCGTCGTAGCGGCCGAGAGCGACGATCTGTGGCCACGCCGCCTGGAACGACTCGTTCCATCGGCGCAGCGTCTCCGCATAGGACGCGCCGAACCAGGTGTCGGACTGCCAGCGGAGTCCCGCCCGCGCGACCTCCTCGCGCAGCCGCGCGGGGCTCGGCAGCATCCCGCCCGGGAACACGTAGCGCTGGATGAAGTCCGCGCTCTGTCGGTAGTCGGCGAAGAACCGATCGGCGATCGTGATGATCTGCAGGGCAGCCCGCCCGCCGGCCCTGAGGCGGTCATGCACGGTGCGGAAATAGGCAGGCCAATAGGCTTCGCCAACCGCCTCGAACATCTCGACCGAGGCGACCGCATCGAACGTCTCGGTCACGTCGCGATAGTCCTGGATGCGGATCTCGACACGATCCGCAAGCCCCGCAGCGGCGATCCGCGCCCGCGCGGCCTCGGCCTGCGCGTGCGACAGCGTCAGCGCGACCACCCGGGCCCCATGCTCGCGCGCCGCCGTCTCCGCCAGATGCCCCCAGCCGCAGCCGATCTCCAGCAGCCGTGCGCCAGGCGCAAGCGCGAGCGCATCAAGCAGGTTGCGCACCTTGCGCCGCTGCGCCTGCTCCAGCGTCTCGTCGGGTGCGCTGAACTCGGCCGAGGAATAGGTCATGGTCGGATCGAGCCAGGCGGCGTAGAAGTCGTTGCCGAGATCGTAGTGCGCGGCGATGTTGCGCCGCGCGCCGCGCCGCGAGTTCGGCTTGAACGCGTGCACGAGCCGCGACAGCCAACGGATCACCGGACGGCCGCGCAGCACATCGTCCCACTCCGCCTCGTTGGCAGCGGCGAGCATCATCACCGCGCGCAGATCGGGCGTGGACCAGTCGCCGTCGAGATACGCTTCCGCCCAGCCCAGGCTGCCCCCCATCGCGAAGCGGCGGATCGCGCGCGGCGAGGCCAGCCGCACCTCGGCGCTCGGCCCCGGGCGCGCACCGCGGACCCGATGCGTCGATCCGTCGGGCAGCACGAGCCGCAGCTCTCCCGCGCGGATCAGCCCTGCGAGGTCCAGCGCGAGCCGGTAGCGTCGCGGCGGCGGGGCGGCGAGCCCGGCCGAGAGCGTCGTGTCCGTTCCGTGCATGGTCGGGCGCCGGCCTCAGCGGGCGATCGTCGGCGCGGGTGCCGGCGGGGCCGGGCGCGCATGGTAGCGCGCCCCTTTCAGCCAGAGCCTGAGCGCATGAACATGGATGGCCGCCATCGCCTTGATCGTGACGAAGGGCATCGCCGCGAGGGCCCGCAGCAACCCGCGATCGGTCATCGGCTCGCGCCGCCCGGCCAGCGAGGCGGTCAGCACGCGCGCACCGTCCTCGTGCTCGTCGATCACCAGGCCGATGCGCTGGCCCGAGACCGCGAGCGTGAAGCCATAGCGCGCCGCCATGCCGATGAAGGGCGAGACGTGCATCGTCTTCCGGGCCGCATGGCGGTGGGACATTCCCCCAGACAGCCGTGCGACATAGGGGTGCTGGTCGCCGAAGGTGTTCTTCACCTGGTAGATCACGGCAGAGGGCTCTCCCGACTCGTCCTCGCAAAGATAGAGCGTGATCGGGTTGAAGACATAGCCGAGCACGCGCGGCATCGCGAGGATTCTGATCCGCGCGGGCCGGGCGATGTCCGCCGTCGCAAGCACGCCGTCCGCCCAGGCCCGCAGCGAGGATCCGTCGCGCGGGCCATGATCGATGGCATGGAACGACACGAGACCGGCGCCGTCATGGGCGAACAGGCGGCTCGCTGCGGCCGCGTCGTCGAGCCGGTCCAGATCGAGCAGAAGGGCCCAGATCCGGTAGTCGAGCCGGTGCCGGAACGGGTGGTGGCGCACATGCACCACGCGTGCGCGCAGGATCTCGGCGGGCGGGCCGCTCACGCCACCTCCGCCAGCGCCGGCGTGCCCTGCCATGGTGCGGCGACGCCGAAGTCCTGCGCCACGGCGATCGCCGAGGCGATGCCATCCTCGTGGAAGCCGTAGCCGCACCAGGCGCCGCAGAACCACACCCGGTCCCGGCCCTGGATCGACGGCAGTTGCGCCTGCGCGCGCAGCATCGCCGGGTCGTATTGCGGATGGCGGTAGGTCTTCTCGACCAGCACGGTCCCCGGCCTCGGCGCGCGGAACGGGTTGAGGGAGACGAACAGAGGCTGTGCCGTGCGCAGGTTCTGCAGCCGGTTCATCCAGTAGGTGACGGCGACCTCGCGACGGTGATCGGCCGGACCGCGCGCGAGGTAGTTCCACGACGACCACACGCCGCGCCGCCTCGGCATCAGGGTCTCGTCCGTGTGCAGGATCATGGCGTTGTCCTGATAGCGCACCTGCGACAGTACGGCACGCTCGGCCGCGCTCGGCCGATCGAGCATGCGCAACGCCGCATCTCCATGCACCGCCAGCACGACGCGATCGAAGCGCTGCGTCGCACCGTCCTCCAGATGCACGGTCGCGCCGGTTTTGTCCCGCGCCACGGCGAGCACCGCGCGTCCGGTGGAGACGCATCCGTCCAGATCGGCAGCGATGCGCGCGACATACCGGCGCGATCCGCCCGAGACCGTGCGCCAGCGCGGACGGCCTGACAGGCGCAGCAGGCCGTGATTCTCGAAGAACCGCACGAAGGCACGCGCGGGAAAGTCGCGCATCCCGTCCACGCTTGCCGACCAGATCGCGGCCCCCATGGGTAGCAGGTGGTCGTGCACGAACGCCGGGCCGTAGCGCTCGCGCGCGAGGAACGCGCCGAGGGTCAGCGCCTCGTCGGCATCCGCGAGCTGCCGCGGTGCCTCGCGGTAGAAGCGCACGACATCGCGCAGCATCGCGAGGAACCGAGGACGGAGAAGGTTGCGCTTCTGTGCGAAGAGTTGCGGCCAGGCACCGCCGGCGTACTCGAGCCGGCCGTCGCCGATCGAGACGCCGAACGACATGTCAGACGCCTCGGATGTGACGCCGAGCGCGTCGAACAGTCCCACGAGATTCGGATAGTTCACCTCGTTGTAGACGATGAAGCCGGTATCGACCGCGACCCGTTCGCCGGCGACCTCGACCTCCTGCGTGTCGGCATGGCCGCCGAGCCGGGCTTCGGCCTCGAACAGGGTCACCTCGCAGGTATCGCGCAAGAGCCACGCCGCCGACAGACCGGCGATCCCGGCGCCGATCACGGCCACGCGCGGGCGAATGCGTGGCCAGAACAGTCCGTCCATTCAGGCGGCTCCCTTGTCCCTGGTGATGGAGTCCAGCGCGGCGAGCGCGCGGGCGCGCGCGGCCGAATGATCGACGATCGGTGCGGGATAGGTTCGTCCCAGCACCACCCCGGCATCGTTGAGTTCGATCGGTGGCGCCTGCCAGGGCGCGTGGATCAGCGCCGCCGGCAGGCGCGCGAGCTCGGGCACCCAGCGGCGCACATAGGCGCCGTCGGGGTCGAACTTCGCGCCCTGGAGGACGGGGTTGAAGATGCGGAAATACGGTGCGGCGTCGGCGCCCGAACCTGCCACCCATTGCCACGAGGCGCTGTTGGCGGCGAGATCGGCATCGACCAGCGTGTCCCAGAACCAGGCCTCGCCCTCCTGCCAGGGCAGCAGCAGGTGCTTGATCAGGAACGAGGCGACGATCATGCGCACCCGGTTGTGCATCCAGCCGGTCTGCCAGAGCTGACGCATCCCGGCATCGACGATCGGATAGCCGGTCCGCCCGCGCTGCCAGGCCCGCAACGCCGTGGCATCGTTCCGCCAGGGGAAGTCCGCGAAGGCGGGCTTCAGCGGCTGCTCCGGCATCTCGGGGCGGTGCCAGAGCAGGTGGTAGGAGAACTCGCGCCAGAGCAGTTCCTTCAGGAACGTCTCGGTGCCCTTGCTGCGCGGCGCGCCGGCGGCCTCGGCCGCGTGCCAGACCTGGCGCGGCGAGATCTCGCCCCAGTGCAGATGCGGGCTCAGGCCGGAGGTCGCGTCGAGATCGGGGCGGTTGCGCAGCCGGTCGTAGTCGGCGAGGTGGCGTGCGACGAATCGGTCGAGCCGGGCTTGTGCGGCCGTCTCGCCGGGCGTCCAGGTCTCGCGGAGCCCGCTGGCCCAGTCCGGTGTTGTCGGTAGCAACCCCCAATCGTCGAGGCGGTCAGAACGCGGGAAACGGTCGGGCGCGGGGATGCGCGTCGGCGCGCGCGTCGGCTGCGGCGGCGGGCCGGCGGCGAAGCAGGCGCGGCTGAAGGGCGTGTAGACGCCGAAGGATCCCCCCGCCTGCGTGCGCACGGTCCAGGGTTCGAACAGCAGCGCAGCATTGGCGCCATGGATCGGGACCCCGCGCTGCTTCAGCCCGGTCGCGACCGCTGCGTCGCTCGCGCGCGCCCAGGGTTCGTAGAGCCGGTTCGCGTGCACGGCGACCGCGCCGGTCTCCTCCACCAGGCGGGGGATCGCCTCCTCGGCTCGGCCGCGGCGCAGCACCAGCCGGCTTCCGCGCTCGGCCAGCGCGGCCGCGAGAGCGGCGAGGCTGTGGTGCAGCCACCAGCGCGCCGCGCCGCCGGGCGCCCAGGTGCCGGGCGCCTCCTGGTCGAGCAGGAACACGGGAATCACCGGGTGGCCGGACGCGAGCGCGGCCGCAAGTGCGGGGTTGTCGGTGAGGCGGAGGTCCTGGCGAAACCACAACAGGACCGGCGCGCCGGTAGGGAGGCCCATGCGACGAGGAACACCTTGCCAGACGTGAACCCGTCGTAGGCCGCCTTCCCACAGGACCCCGACGTTGTTGGAAGCCCAGCGGATATAGGCTCCGCGCCCGTCGGTCAAAGCCTCACGGTTTCGCCAGCGCCGCCGCCGTGAACCCGCGCGTCGATCGCGCGTTATGCCGCCACCCGACAGAACCGGAGGACGAGACCATGACCATCTCCCGCGCCCGTTTCCTGCGCGGCGCCGCCTGCCTGGCGCTTGCCGGGGTCGCCGCCCCGCTCGCCGTGCGCGCTGCCCGGGCGAGCGACCGCGACGTCGTCGACCTGCTCTCCGCGCGCGGCGGCTTCGACCGTTTCCTGACGCTGTGCCAGCGGGCGAATGTCACCGATGAGCTGAAGGCCGCCGGCCCGTTCACCGTCTTCGCGCCCGACGATGCGGCCTTCGGCCGCATTCCCGAAAGCCTGATCGCCGACCTTGCCGGGGCCGGCGGCGAGCGCGTGCCCGACATGGTGCGGCTGCGCGCCTGGGTACTGTTCCATGTCGTGCAGGGTCGCCACGGCTCTGCCAGTTGGACCAACACCCAGGAGTTGCAGACCCTGAACGGGGGCCGCCTCAGGGTGGACGTGCCGCAGGGCGAGCCCATGCGCGTGCTGAACGCGACCAATCCGACGCTGTACACGGGCGGGTTCGGCGCCGGCGGGCTCGCGACCAACCGGATCGCTGCGATCCGGACTCCGGACCTGGTGGCGAGCAACGGCATGGTGCACGCGATCGACAACGTGCTGCTGCCGTGACCGCGGCGGCCGGACGCGGGCGCGCATCCCCCGCGTCCGGCCGTTCCGCCCGCGCGGGCGCGGCGGTAGAGTGGTCGCCATGTACGCCCCGCCTTCCTTCCGCGTGAAGGACCCGGAGGAGCTCCGGGCGATGATCGCCGGGCTCCGCTTCGCGACCATGGTCGTGAACGGACCCGAGGGCCCGGTTGCGGCGCATCTGCCGATGGTGGCGGATGCGACGCGGCCGCAGATTCTGCTTGGCCATGTCGCGCGCGCCAACCCGATCGTCACGCTGCTGCGCGAGGCGCCGGCCGCGCTCGCCTGCTTCGTCGGTCCCGGCGCCTATGTGACGCCCGCCTGGTACGCTTCGAAGCGGGAGCACGGCAAGGTCGTGCCGACCTGGAACTACATCGCGGTGCACGCGCGTGGCCGGATCGAGCCGGTGGACGACGCCGGGGAACTGCGCGCGATCGTCGCGGCGCTCACCGATGCGATGGAGGCCGATCGGCCGGAGCCCTGGGCGGTCGAGGATGCGCCGGCCGATTTCCTCGCCGGCATGCTGAAGGCGATCTTCGGCTTTCGCCTGCATGTCACCGCGCTCGAGGGCAGCGCCAAGCTCAGCCAGAACCGTCCCGCGGCCGACCATGCCGGCGTGGTCGAGGGCCTCGTCGCCTCGCCTCTGGAAACCGATCGTCTCGTTGGCGCGTTGATGCGCAAGAGGCGGCAGTAGCCGGCCGCTGCTGGACCCGGCCGCCGTGCCTGTCCGGCGGGGGCGCCGCGCAACGACAGGAGATCAGATGATGACCACGCGACGGATCATGCTGCTCGGCGGTGCCGGTCTCGCGCTGGCCGCCTGTGGCGGCACGACCACGACCCAACGTGCCGCGCCGGCCCCGGCGACCCGCACCCTCGCCACCGCGCTCGCGAGCGAGCCGAGCGTCGAACGCTTCGTCGATGCCGCCAACCGCACCCAGGCGACCGAGATGCTGAACGGGGCCGGCATCTACACGGTGTTCGCGCCGACCGACAGCGGCTGGGGCGACATTCCCGTCAGTCTGCGCGAGGACCTGTTCCCCACCAACGCGCCTGCGGACTCCGTGCGCGGCCGCGCGGTGATCAACGCGCACATCGTCGAGGGTCTCCATCCGCTGTCCGAGTTCAGCGGCCGGACGGTGACGCTGACCACGCAGAACGGCAACCGGATCGTCGTGGACGGCAGCGATCCGAACCGGGTCACGGTCCGCTCGCTGCGCGATGGCGGCTACGGCCCCGGCAGCGCGCTCGCCTTCTGGGGCGCCTCGACCATCGCGCGTGCCGACATTCCGGCCTCGAACGGGATCGTCCACATCGTCGACAAGCCGGTGCTGCCGTGAGCGTGGCCGGGCCGGTCACGCGGGTTCGGCCTCGCGCAGTTCGGCGAGCGTGAAGCTGAACAGCCGCCCGCGCCCGAGCAGGAAGGCGCGGCCGCCACGCGGAAACAGGGCGCGGATCGCGGGATCGCGTACGTCCAGCCCGCCGGTATAGGCCCCGAAGGCCGGCAGAACGACGCGCCGCGAGTCGGCGATGAAGCAGGCACGGCTCACCCATTTGCCGCGCGTCGCGATCGCCGCCTTCGGATGCAGATGGCCGGAGATCTCGCCCGGCCGTCCGGTTGCGTCATGGAGGAAGGTGAGCGGCCCCTCATGCAGCGCCGCCGTCGTCACGCCGGGCAGGCCCTCGGGTGGGGCGGGATCGTGGTTGCCCAGCACCCAGACCAGCTCCGCCGACTGCGCGAGCGCGGCGATGCGGGCGGCGTCCTCGCGCGGCAGGCGCGACGCGCCATGTCGATCGTGAAACGAGTCGCCGAGGGCGATCAGGCGCTCGGGCCTGTAGCGCCGCACCAGCGGGATCAGCCGGTCGAGCGTGGCGCGGCTGTCATAGGGCGGGATGAGCGCGCCGCGCGCGGCGAGCGACGAGCCTTTCTCCAGATGGAGATCGGCGACCGCCAGCAGCCGGCGCGCCGGCCACCACAGCACGCCCGCGGGGTCGAGCATCAGCCGCTCGCCGGCGATGTGGATCGGCGCGGCGCTCATTCGGCGAGCGGCAGCTCGCCCTGGCGCCGTCCGCGGAGGGTGCGCAGCGTCGTACGACCCTGCGTGCCGACCGCGTAGCCTGAGGGACGCTTGCGGTGACGCGCGGCATTCGCGCGATGCACGGGATGCACGGGGGGCGGCGCTGGCTCGGCCTCGCCCAGCGCCTCTGCCACCAGCGCGGCCTCCTCCGCCTCGGCGAGCAGCGCGTCCTCGCCCGCGCCGGCCACGCTCTCCTTGCCGACCTCGAGCAGCACCGGCACCGCGAGCGGCGAGACGCGCGACAGCGCCATGTGCACCACGCGGCCCTGCGCGCGCTTCAGCAGCGCGGCGACGCGGCCGACATCCACGAGGCCGCGCGCGGCGTCGGCACGCGTCGCGCGCAGCAGCACGTGGTCGGGCTCGTGCTTGCGCAGCACGTCGTAGATCAGGTCGGTGTTCACGGTGACCTGGCGTCGCGACTTCTCCGCTCCTGGATGATGCCGATCGACCAGCCCCGCGATCACCGCGACATTGCGGAAGGTGCGGCGAAGCATGGACGACTCGGCCATCCACTCCTCGAGATCGTCGCCCAGCATGTCCTCGCCGAACAGCTCGGCGACGCGGACCGGCTGGTGCGCCGACCACACGGCGACGACGTAGTCGGTGGCGACGAAGCCGAGCGGGCCGAACCCGGCGCGCTCCATCCGTCGGGTCAGCAGCATGCCCAGCGTCTGATGCGCGTTGCGGCCTTCGAAGCAGTAGGCGACCAGGAACCAGCGCCCGCCGCGCGGGAAGGTCTCCACCAGCAGGTCGTTGCGCCCGGGCAGGCGCGAGCGGGCCTTCTGCAAGCGCAGCCACTCGGCGACATCCTCGGGCAGGTCGTGCCACTGCGCCGGATCCTGCAACATCGCGCGCACGCGGTCGGCAAGGTAGGTGGTCAGCGGCAGCCGTCCGCCGGCATAGGCCGGCACCTTCGGGTCATCGCCCATCCCGGGAGAACATTCGACCATCGTCTCGTGCAGCCGATCGAAGCGCAGCAAACGGCCGGCGAACATGAACGTGTCGCCCGGCTGGAGCATCGAAACGAAGTACTCCTCGATCTCGCCGAGCACGTGCCCGCCGAAGCCGCGCCCGAGCTTCACCTTCAGCAGCGGCGCTTCGACGATCGTGCCGACGTTCATCCGGTGCTGGCGCGCGACGCGCGCGTTCGCCACGTGCAGCCGATCCTCGGCATCGCGGAACAGCTTGCGGTAGCGGTCGTAGGCCGCGAGCGCATAGCCGCCGTCCTCGACGAAGCGCACCACGTCGTCGAAGTCCCGGCGTGGCAGATCGGCATAGGGGGCTGCGCGCGTCACCTCGGCGTAGAGGTCGTCGGGATGGATCGGGCCGGCGCACACCACGCCGAGGATGTGCTGGGCGAGCACGTCGAGTCCGCCCGGCGGCGGCGGATCGCCGTCGAGGTCGCGCGCGGCCACGCCGGCGATGGCGCAGCGGCACTCCAGCACCTCGAACCGGTTCGCGGGCACGAGGATCGCGCGCGAGGGCTCGTCCCAGCGATGGTTCGCCCGCCCGATCCGCTGCATCAGGCGTGCGACGCCCTTCGGCGCGCCGACCTGGATGACGAGATCGACGTCGCCCCAGTCGATCCCGAGATCGAGCGAGGAGGTGGCGACCACCGCCTTCAGCCGCCCCTCGGCCATGGCGGCCTCGACCTTCGCCCGCTGCTCGCGCGCGAGGCTGCCGTGATGCAGCGCGATCGGCAGCGCGTCGTCGTTCAGCCGCCAGAGCGCCTGGAACACCAACTCGGCCTGGGCGCGGGTGTTGACGAACACGATCGCCGTGCGTGCCTCGCGGATCATGTTGTAGATCGCGGGTGCTGCGAGCAGGCCCATGTGCCCCGACCACGGCAGGGCTCCGTCCGGCAGGCGAACGGCGATCTCGGGTGCCGCGCCCTCGGGCGCCTCGACGATCGCGACGCCCGTGCCACGACCGTCGGCCGAGAGGAAGGCGACGAGCGGGGCACGATGCGGCACGGTGGCCGACAGCCCGACGCGCCGGGCGCCGGGTGCGAGTGTGGCCAGCCGCGACAGGCAGAGCGCCAACTGATCGCCCCGCTTGGTGCCCGCGAGCGCGTGGATCTCGTCCACGACGATGGTCGAGAGCCCGGCGAAGGTCCGGCCCGAATCCTCCATCGACAGCATCACCGCCAGGCTCTCGGGCGTCGTCAGCAGGATCTGCGGTGGGGTCTCGCGCTGACGCCGCCGGGTCGCGGCATCGGTGTCGCCGGTGCGGGTCTCGATCGCGATCGGCAGCCCCATCTCGGTGACGGGGCGCGTCAGGTTGCGCGCGATGTCGGTCGCAAGCGCCTTCAGCGGCGAGACGTAGAGCGTGTGCAGTCCCTCCCGCGGCGCCTCGGCGAGGGCGGCAAGCGTCGGCAGGAACCCGGCGAGCGTCTTGCCTGCCCCGGTCGGCGCGATCAGCAGCGCCGAGCGGCCCGCGCGCGCTTCCGCCAGCATCGCAAGCTGGTGCGGATGCGGGCGCCAGGAGCGGGCGGCGAACCAGGCCGCAAGTGGAGCCGGCAGCGAGGGTGTTCCGGTTTCGTGCACACCCCAACTATAGGGAGACCCATGCGATCCGCCACGCCGCACCCCGAATCCTGGCTCAAGGTCACACCCGGCGGGCTCTGGTGCGAGCCGGCCGATCTCTACATCGACCCGGCCCGTGCGGTACCGCGCGCGGTCGTGACACACGCGCACTCGGACCACGCGCGACCCGGCCACGGCGCGTCCCCGCGGTGCCGAGCCGCGGGGACGTTGCGTTTCGGGATCAGCTCGCCGGCCGGCGCGCGGCAGCCAGCGCGAGGCCGAGCGCGACCATCGCCCCGCCTGATGCTTGGCGCAGTCGGCGGATCAGCCCCGGTCGCCGCGCCGCGCCGTCGCGGACGCGCGCAGCCCAGACCACGACGAGCGCATCGACGGCGGTGTTCAGCACGACCGAGATCGTCCCCAGCAGCACGAACTGCGCCGCAACCGCACCGGCCGGATCGACGAATTGCGGGATGAAGGCGAGGAAGAAGGCAGCGGTCTTCGGGTTCAGCGCCTCCACCACGATGCCGTCGCGGAAGCCCGAGCGCGGGCGCGGCGCCAGGCCGGCTTGGGGCAGCGGAACCACTGTTCCGGCCTCGCGCCAGATCCGGATGCCGATCCACACCAGATAGAGCGCGCCGGCGATCTTCAGCAAGGTGAACGCCTCGGCACTGGCAAGCACCAGCGCCGAGACGCCCGCGGCGCCGGCGGCGACGTGCACGAGCCCGCCAAGCCCCGTGCCGAGCGTGCAGCCGAGCCCCTCCGCCCGTCCGCCGGCGAGCGTGCGGGCAGCGACGAACATGATCCCGGGCCCCGGCGTGATCGCGATGACGAGGGCGGCACCAAGGAAGAGCAGGAAAGCGGCGAGGTCGATCATGACGGCAGGATAGGGTGTGCCTTCCTTCGCGTCGTGCGCGGACCATCTCTAGCAGGCATGCGTCCCCATCCCGAGACCTGGCTCAAGGTCACGCCCGGCGGGCTCTGGTGCGAGCCCGCTGATCTCTTCATCGACCCCGCCCGGGCGGTGCCGCGCGCCGTCGTTACACACGCGCACTCGGACCACGCGCGGCCCGGCCATGGCGCGGTGCTGGCAACCGCCGAGACGCTCGCGCTGATGACGCGCCGGCTCGGCGAGGGGCGGGCCGGGGAGACGCAGCAGGCGCTCGGCTACGGCGAGCCGATCGACGTGAACGGCGTGCGGATCACGCTGCGCCCTGCGGGCCATGTGCTCGGCAGCGCGCAGGTGGTGCTGGAGTGGCAAGGGAGCCGCGCGGTGGTCTCGGGCGACTACACGCCGCGGCCGCAGGCGACTTGTGCCACCTTCGAGCCCGTGCCCTGCGACGTGTTCGTCACCGAGGCGACCTTCGCGCTGCCGGTGTTCCGCCACCCGCCGGCCGAGGGCGAGATCGCGCGGCTGCTGCACAGTCTGTACGTGTTTCCCGAGCGCACGCACGTCGTCGGTGTCTATGCGCTGGGCAAGTGCCAGCGCGTGGTGAGCCTGCTGCGCGCGAGCGGCTATGATGCGCCGATCTATCTGCACGGCGCGCTGCCGCCGATGACCGAGATCTATCGGTCGTTCGGGCAGGATTTCGGCGACCTCCGCCCCGCCACGGTCGCGAACAAGGAGGCGCTGAAGGGCGCGATCGTGCTCGCCCCGCCCGGCGCGATCCAGGATCGCTGGGCACGACGGCTGAACGATCCCGTCGTGGCGCTGGCCTCGGGCTGGATGCGGGTGCGCCAGCGCGCCAAGAGCCGGGGCGTCGAACTGCCGCTGGTGATCTCCGATCATGCCGACTGGGACGAGCTGAACGCCACGATCGACGCGGTTGGGGCGCCCGAGGTGTGGGTGACGCACGGGCGCGAGGAGGCGCTCATCCATGCCTGCGCGCAGCGCGGTGTGCGCGGCCGGGCGCTGCACCTGATCGGCCGCGGCGAGGAGGACGAGGCAACGGAGGAGGCTGCGTGAAAGCCTTCGCCGCGTTGCTGGAGCGGCTGGTGTTCACGCCGGCGCGCAGCACCAAGCTCGCGCTGCTACGCGACTGGATCGCGACCCAGCCCGATCCCGATCGCGGCATCGGGCTTGCCGCGATCACCGGTGAGCTTTCGTTCAGCACCGCCAAAGCCGGGCTGATCCGCGCGCTCGCCGCCGAGCGGACCGATCCTGTGCTGTTCGCCTGGAGCTATGACTATGTCGGCGACCTTGCCGAGACGGTAAGCCTGATCTGGCCGGCGCGTGCGGGCGTGAACGCCGCGCCACCCTCGCTCGCCGCGGTGGCCGAGGCGCTGGCAACGGCGGCCAAGGCCGATCTGCCGGGGCTCGTCGCAGGCTGGCTCGATGCGCTGGATGCGTCGTCGCGGGTCGCGCTGCTGAAGCTGATCACCGGCGGCCTGCGCGTCGGCGTCTCGGCACGGCTCGCGAAAGTCGCGCTCGCGGAGCACTTCGCCCGGCCGGTGGACGAGATCGAGGAGGCCTGGCCCGCGGTCGATCCGCCCTACCTGCCGCTGTTCCGCTGGCTGGAGGGCGCCGGCCCGCAACCACGCGCGGCCGATGCGCCGGTGCTCCGTCCGCTGATGCTGGCCAACCCGCTGGAGGAGGGCGAGCTCGCAGTGCTCGATCCAGCATCGTATCGTGCCGAGTGGAAATGGGACGGCATCCGCGTGCAGCTGGTCGCCACACGGCTCGGCCAGCGGATCTGGTCGCGCGGCGGCGAGGACATCACCCGCGCCTTTCCGGAGGTCGCGGGCGCGATGGAGGGGCTGCACGCGGTGCTGGACGGCGAGCTGCTGGTGATCCGGAATGGCGTGGTCGCGCCGTTCAGCGATCTCCAGCAGCGGCTGAACCGCAAGTCGGTCGGGCCGAAGCTGCTGCGGGACTATCCCTGCGCGGTGCGACTCTACGACATCCTGTTCGAGGGAGAGGAGGACCTGCGCGGATTGCCGTTCGACGCGCGGCGGGCGCGACTTGAGGCGTGGATTGACCGGTTCCGTCCCGAGCGCATGGACCTCTCGGCGCTGGTGCCGTTCGCCTCCTGGGATGAACTGTCGCGGCTGCGCGATGGCGCGCGCGAGGCGGCGATCGAAGGGCTGATGCTCAAGCGTGCCGACAGCCCCTATCTCGCCGGGCGGCCGAAGGGGCCGTGGTTCAAGTGGAAGCGCGATCCGCTGACCATCGATGCGGTGCTGATGTACGCGCAGCGCGGCCACGGCAAGCGCTCGTCGTTCTACTCGGATTATACTTTCGGGCTGTGGCGCGCGGACGGCGAGCTCGTGCCCGTCGGCAAGGCGTATTTCGGCTTCACCGACCAGGAGCTCGCCTGGCTCGATCGCTGGATCCGCAACAACACGGTCAATCGCTTCGGCCCGGTGCGCGAGGTCGAGAAGGCGCTGGTGCTGGAGATCGCCTTCGACGCGGCGCAGCTCTCGACGCGGCACAAATCCGGCGTTGCGCTGCGCTTCCCGCGCATCAGCCGCATCCGCAGCGACAAGCCCGCGGCCGAGGCGGACGCGCTGGACACGCTCTTGCGACTTGTCGAGAACCGACCGGATCGTCCATCGGGCTCAGCGGTTGCCGTAAGGGAGGGCGCATGGCCAAGGCGATCCACATGATGATCCGCGTGATGGACGAGCAGCGATCGGTGGAGTTCTACCGACAGGCGCTGGGCCTCGGGATCGCGGACCGGTTCGTGTTCGACTCATTCACGCTGGTCTATCTTCGGAATCCGGAGGCCGATTTCGAGATCGAGCTGACGGTCAACCACGGCCGGACCGAGCCCCACACGCTCGGGAACGGCTACGGACATGTGGCCGTGGCGGTGGACGATCTTGATGCGGAGCATGCGCGGCTCGCCGCAGCGGGGTTCGCGCCCGAGCCCATCAAGGAGTTCCATCGCGAGGGCGCGTTGATGGCCCGGTTCTTCTTCCTGACCGATCCCGATGGCTACCGGGTCGAGGTCTTGCAGCGTCACGGACGGTATCGGTGACGTCGGGGGCAGGGGCGTGCCGGCGGCATCTCGGCGTGGTTCTCGCGGTGGGGCTTGCAGGGGCCGGCGCCGCGGAGGCCGCACCAGAGCCGGAAGGGCGCTGGGCTGTCACCGGCTTGCTGGGCATATCGGTCTACGATGCCACCCTGGGTCAGACCATCGGGGAGCCATGGACCCGCACGCTCGGGGAGGACACGTTGCTCGGGCTCGCGGGCTCCTATCAGCTCATGCGTTTCTGGCGTTGGTTCACACTGGATGCGGAGCTCGGCGCGGGGGCACGGCTCGGCCAGACCGAAGCAGCCGAGGGCTGGGCGGCGCTCTATCTCCGCTTCGACGGGTTTCCCTGGCGCGAGCGGCTTTACACCAGCGTCGGCGTGAGCACGGGAGTCAACGTTGTCTCGCGCCTGCCGCGCGAGGAGACGGGCCGGCCTTGGGACCCGAAGCCGAGCCGGTCGCATCTGTTGCACTATCTCTCGCCCGAGATCGCGATCGCGCTGCCGCATCGACGTCAGCACGAGCTGGTTCTTCGGGTGCACCATCGCAGCGGTGTCTACGGCACGTTCAACGGCGTGCGCGGAGGGTCCGACGTGATCGCGATCGGCTACCGGTACCGGCTGCCGTTCCATTGACCGCGCGCCGCGCGCGTGGTGCGCTCGGGCCTCCACCGAACAGGGAGGTTCCATCCGGATGATCGAGAACCATGCGCTGGCGCGCATCAAGGCGGGCGGAGTCGCGCTCGGGCTCGGCGTGCATCACCTGCGCACGGCGGCGACCGGGATGCTGGCCGAGGCCGCCGGGTTCGACTGGCTGTTCATCGATGCCGAGCATGGCGGGTTCAGCGAGGACCAGGCGACCCAGATCGCGATCGCGGCACTGCCGACGCGGGTGACGCCGATCGTACGGGTGTGCAAGGGCGCGCTCGATCAGGCGCCGCGCGTGCTCGACAACGGTGCGATGGGGGTGGTGATCCCGCATATCGACACGGCCGAGGAGGCGCGCGCGGTGGTGGATGCCTGCAAGTATCCGCCGCTCGGGCATCGCAGTCTTGGCGGGCCGCCGGCGCAGGCGCGGTTCGTGGCGATGCCCGCGGGCGAGCTGATGGCGGAGATGAACCAGCGGCTGCTGACGGTGGTGATGATCGAGACGCCTCAGGCGGTGGAGAACGCCGAGGCAATCGCGGCGGTGCCGGGGATCGACAGCCTGATGATCGGCACCTCGGATCTGACGGCCGAGATGGGCATTCCTGGCCAGATCGGGCATGAGCGCGTGAAGGCGGCCTATGCGGCGGTGATCGGCGCTTGCGCCAAGCATGGCAAGATCGCCGGCATGGGCGGCGTGTATGACGAGCAGAATGCGCCGATCTATATCGGCATGGGCGTGCGGCTCGTGTTGTCGGGCAGCGACCATGCGCTGATGATGCCGGCGTTGAAGGCGCGCGCCGGGTTCCTGAGGTCCATTGCCGTGTAATGGGTTCCAAGGGCCAATGGCCCTTGGCGGGTGCAGGGCGGAGTCCTGCCGGGGGATCGGGGGCGGAGCCCCGTTCCTCACTCGGCGAAGTAGAGCCGCGCAGGATTGTCCACCAGGATCATCTCGCGCGTCTTCGCATCGGGCACCCAGTCGAGCAGCAGGTCGAGTTCCTTCGCGTCGTCGGGCTTGGGGTTCATGTTCGGGTGCGGCCAGTTGGCGCCGTAGAGCAGGCGGTCCGGCCGCGTCTCGACGAGCGCGCGCACGCGCTGTTCGACATCGCCGTATGGCCACCCCGTGCTCGACGAGTAGTAGAACCCGGAGAGCTTTACGTAGACCTTGCCGGTCTCGACCATGCGCAGCAGCGCCTGGAAGGCGGGGTGTGTGGCGGTCGCCATGGCGCCAGGGCCGGGCGGAACGCGTCCGAGATGGTCGATGATCACAGGGCAGGGGAGGCGGGCGATCAGGTCGGCCCAGGCGGGCATCTTCGTGCCGTTCGGGTCCTGCATGATGATGTGCCAGCCCAGCGGCGCGATGCGTTTCGTCATCGGCTCGACATCGTCGAGCGTGAGCCACTTCGAGCCGAAGAAGAAGCGGAGCCCGCGCGCGCCTTGCGCGTGAAGGGCGCGGAATCCGGCCTCGGTCTCGTCGGGTTTGGTGATGACGACGGCACGGGCGCGCTCGATGCCGATCTTCTCGACGGCTTCGAGGGTGCAGCGGTTGTCGTGGCCGTAGGCGCCGGCCTGGACCACCGCGACGCGGTCGAAGCCGAGGCCATCCATCAGCGCGGCCTTGTAGGCCCGCCAGTCATAGGTCTTCTCGCCGATCTCGGGGGCGAGATAGGGGAAGCGGTCGGGGTCGTAGACGTGGCTGTGGCATTCCACCGCGCCGCGCGGCAGGACGAGTTGCGGGCGTGTGGTGGCGGCCATCGTCGTGATCCTCCCTGAACGGCGGTTGGGCGCAGTCTAGAAGCGGGATCGCGGCGGGCAACCCGGATGCGGAAATCAGTTGCGAACCGCTCGCATCTGCCCTAGAAAGTCGCTGCGAATGATTTGCAACTGCAGGACGGACAGATCCCATGACCGATCGCTCACCGATCCATCTCCGCCGCCGCTCGGCCCTGCTCGGCGGGGCGGCCCTGCTCGCCGCGCCCGGGTTGCTACGGGCGCAGGAGCGCGTCGTGAACGTCTACTCCAGCCGCCACTACGACACGGACCGCGCGCTCTACGATGGCTTCACGGCCGTCTCGGGCGGCGTGCGCGTGCGCCTGATCGAGGGTGATGCTGACCAGCTGATCGAGCGCATCCGCAACGAGGGCGCGAACAGCCCGGCGGACGTGCTGGTGACCGTGGATGCGGCCCGGCTGGTGCGCGCGATGGACGCAGACCTGCTCGCGCCGGTGCGGAGCCAGGTGCTGGAGAGCCGCATTCCGGCGCATCTGCGCGACCCCGACGGCCACTGGTTCGGTCTTTCGAAGCGCGCCCGCGTGCTGATCGTGCCGAAGGACTGGACGCCGCCAAAGCCGATCGCCCGCTACGAGGACATCGCCGATCCGGCGTTCCGGAACACGATCCTCGTGCGCAGCTCGAACCACGTCTACAACATCTCGCTCGCCGGTTCGATCCTCGCGGCAAATGGCGAGGCGGCGCTCGAGTCCTGGGCGCGCGGCGTGGTCGCCAATATGGCGCGGCCGCCCCAGGGCGGCGATACCCCGCAGATCATGGCGGTGGCGGCCGGGCAGGGACGGATCGCGATCAGCAACACCTACTACTTCGCGCGGCTGCTGCGATCGGACAAGGCCGACGAGAAGGCGGCAGCGGCGGCACTGAAAGTGATCTTCCCGAACCAGGCGGATCGCGGAACGCATGTGAACATCTCGGGCGCCGGCGTGGTGCGCACCGCACCGCACCGCGAGGTGGCGCAGGCCTTCATCGAGTACCTGACCTCGATCACCGCGCAGGAGATGTTCGCCAACGGGAACAACGAGTATCCGGTGGTCGATGAGGTGCGTGTCGTGCCCGAGGTCGCCGCTTGGGGCCGGTTCAAGGAGGACCGGCTGAACGCCACTGCCTATGCGAAGAACGGCGCCCAGGCGCTGGCGATCATGCAGCGCGCCGGCTGGCGCTGACGCGGTCGCGGCAGGGGGGCTTCGGCCCCCTTCTTCCGTCCCTCAACTGAGAATGGTTCGCAAATGCCGGTGAGCCCCTGCACCGATCCCCTCCGCCATTCCGATCCGGCCGCGCTGTCGCCGTCCGCCCGGCTGGTTCTCGACGCGGTGCGGGGCTGGTTCGACGCCGGCGGCGGGCACGGACCCGGCCTCTGTCTCACGCTCGCGCGCGCCGGCCTGCCTGCCGTGGCGGTGACGCGGCTTGCGGCCGCGCTCAGCCTGATCGGCGTCTCTGGCCGCCGCGGGATCGCGCTGCACGCCCCCGGATCGGCCGGCCTGTCGCGCGACGAGGGGCAACTGCTGATCGCGCTCGCGGCCCTGCAGGCGGGCGAGCCGTGGCGGGCTCAGCGGGCCGCTGCCAAGTGGCTGCCGCCCCGGCTCGTGCCACGCATGATCGGGTTGCTTGCGGCGTTCGCGGCCGCCCTTGCCTCGGCGGGGCTGCGTCTGCCGCGCGAGCCGGTCGACGAGACCGCGCTACCGCCGGCGTGGCCGCCGGGCCGGCCTCCGTTGCTGCATTGAATCGATTCGTCGCGCTGCCTCCCCTCGCGGCGCGATGGTCCCCGGGCGCCCGGACCCGTTCCCCCGGTGACGCCCCAATATCGCTCCGTTCGACTTGCGCCCCGCACAAGCGGGGCGCTTTTCTCTGCGCGACAAACCCTGCGCACCAAGGCGAAGGCTTCCTGCGCGGGATACGCGATCTCCTTTGGCGCGCAGCCGCCGCACTAGCCCTCTGAGCGAAACCTTCCGCGCGAAGATTAAACCGTCGTACGGAGCGTATCAATCCTGTCCGATGCGCTTCATCGCGCGCGACAGGATGATCACGGGGATCAGACCCACCGCGACGATCAGCAATGCGGCCGTGCTCGCCTGGGCGAGCTTCTCGTCGGAGGCGAGCTGATAGACCCGAACCGCTAGCGTATCGAGATCGAAGGGGCGCACGATCAGCGTCGCCGGCAGCTCCTTCATCGTGTCGACGAACACGAGCAGCACGGCGGCGATCAGGCTGCCGCGCAGCAGCGGCAGGTGCACGGCCAGCAGCGTCCGCCCCGGGCCGCGGCCGAGCACGCGTGAGGCATCCTCGACCGATGGCCGGATGCGGCCGAGTCCGGCCTCGACCGAGGAGAGCGCGACCGCCAGGAACCGCACGACATAGGCGAACACGAGCGCGGCCATCGTGCCGGAGAGCAGGAGCCCCGTGGAGATGCCGAAGCGCGCGCGCATCCAGGCATCGACCGCATTGTCGAAGGCACCGAACGGCACGAGCACGCCGACTGCGATCACGGAGCCCGGGATCGCATAGCCAAGCGAAGCGATTCGGGACGCTGTGCGCATGAAACGTGTGCCATGCAGCCGGACGCCATACGCCACCACGACCGCCACCGCCGTCGCCACGACCGCGGCGATGCCGGCGAGCAGCAGGCTGTTGCGCGCGAACGGCACGATCGTGGGGCCGAACAGCGGATCCCCATCGCTCAGCGCAAAGCGAAGCAGGACGCCAGCGGGCAGCAGGAAGCCGAACGAGATCGGTACAGCGCAGGTCATCACCGCTGCTGCCGCCGCTCCTGTCGGCAGCCTCGTCCGTGCCAGGAACTGGTGCTTCGAGGATGTATTGTGGAAGCGCTGCGATCCGCGGGCGGCGCGCTCGAGCGCCAGCAGGACGGCGATCACGCCCATCAGGCAGGCGGCCAGTTGCAGTGCGGCGATGCGGTCGCCCATGTTCAGCCAGGCCTGGTAGATGCCGGTCGTGAAGGTGTCGACCGCGAAATGCCGCACGGTGGCGAAGTCGGCGAGCGCCTCCATCAGCGCGAGCCCCGTGCCGGCCGCGATCGCCGGGCGCGCGAGCGGCAGGCAGACGCGGAAGAAGGCCCGCCGCTGGGTGCAGCCGAGCGTGCGCGCGACCTCGGTCAGGCACACCGACTGTTCGAGGAAGGCCGCGCGCGCCAGCAGATAGACATAGGGGTAGAGCACCAGCCCCAGCATCGCGATGGCGCCCTCGATGCTGCGGATCTCGGGGAACCAGTACTCGCCCCAGGCAAGCCCGAAGGTCGCCCGCAGCCAGGTCTGAACCGGCCCGGTGAACTCGAGCAGGTCGGTGTAGACATAGGCCATCACATAGGCCGGCATCGCGAGCGGCAGCAGCAGCGCGACCTCGAACACGCGCCGGCCCGGGAACTCGTGCACCGTCACCAGCCAGGCGGTCGAGGTGCCGATGGCGATGGTCAGGACGCCGACGCCGAGGGCGAGGAGGACCGAGTTGACGACGTAGTCGGCGAGCACCGTCTCGGCGATGTGTCGCCAGGCAGGGCCGGCGGGCGCGAGCGCACCGCCCAGCACGGCAAGGATCGGTGCGGCGACGGCCGTTGCGACCAGCAGCGCGGCCACGGTCCAGCCCGAGGGCAGGCGTGCAGTGAAGCGGAGCAGTGGGCGGGGCTGGTCGAGCGCGATGTCGGGCGGCACGGGTCTCGGGGGCGGGCGGGCCCGCACTCCTTGCGAATGGTTCTCACTTGCATGCCTAGCACAGCGGACACCGCGGGGCCAGTGACCTGCCAATGGGCCGGTACTGTCAACCTGAGCGGCGGGCGCGGCGGCGGGGGCGGACTGCCGGGCGCGATCCGTGTGCCCGCGGGCGGCCGCTACTCCGCCGCCTTGCCCGCCCGCCACTCCGCGACCGAGATGCGCGGGATCTCGATCCGATCCGTCGTGCGCGCATACCAACCGCGGCCATGCATGCGCCCGATCAGCCCGAGCCTGGGCGTGTCGATGTAGCACTTGGCGGCATCGAGCACGCAGTCGTCGCGCACATGCATCGCCAGCACCTTGCCCATCACCACCGCGCGGCCGTTGCCGAGTTCCACCACCGCCAGCCGCTCGCATTCCAGCGCGACCGGGCTCTCCGCGATCCGGGGCGGCGCGACGGTCGTGCTGGCGAGCGGCGTCAGCTTGGCCATCGCGAGTTCGTCCACGCCGGGATCGACATCGATCGCGGTGATGTTCATGGCGTGCACGGTGTCCTCGGAGACGAGGTTGACGACGAACTGTCCGGTACGGCGGATGTTCGTGCCCGTGTCCTTGAGTTCGCCCTTCTTCGGGCCGATGCCGATGCACACCACCGGCGGGTCGTTGCCCATCACATTGAAGAAACTGTAGGGCGCGGCGTTCACCCGCCCCTCGGTGTCGCGGGTGGTGACCCACGCGATCGGCCGCGGCACCACGGTGGAGACCAGCAGCTTATAGACGTTGTCGGCGGACAGGTCGGCGAAGTCGAACAGCATGGCGGGTCTCCGAGGTCGCGCGTGCGGCTGAGATGGGGGCACGGGTGGCGGGTGACCAGGGTCACGGGCCGCGCCGGCGCTTGCCGCCCCGGCGCTTGGCCGGGTCGTAGCCGCCGCCGCCCGGACCAAGCGGTTTCGGCTTCCAGTCGATCGCGCGCGAGGGCGCGATACCGGGCCGATCCAGCCCCAGCTCCTTCGCCTCCAGCCTCCGGATCTCGTCGCGCAGCCTGGCCGCGGTCTCGAACTCCAGATCGGCGGCCGCCTCGCGCATCCGCCGCTCCAGCTCGGCGATGGTGGCGCGCAGATCCTTGCCGACGAACTCGGCCGGGCCCGCCTCCTCGGCCACGGCCGCGACGGTGACGTAGTCCTGTTCGTAGACCGAGGCGACGATCTCGGCGACCTGCTTCTTCACGCTCTGGGGCGTGATGCCGTGGGCCTCGTTCCAGGCGAGCTGCTTGGAGCGCCGACGCTCGGTCTCGTCGAGCGCGCGCTTGAGGCTGTCGGTCATCGAGTCGGCGTAGAGGATCACGCGCCCATCGACGTTGCGCGCCGCGCGGCCGATGGTCTGGATCAGCGACGTGGTGGAGCGCAGGAAGCCCTCCTTGTCGGCATCGAGGATCGCCACCAGCGCGCACTCGGGGATATCCAGCCCCTCGCGCAGCAGGTTGATGCCCACCAGCACGTCGAACACGCCGAGGCGCAGGTCGCGGATGATCTCGATCCGCTCCAGCGTGTCGATGTCGGAATGCAGGTAGCGGACCTTGATCCCGGCATCGTTGAGGAATTCGGTCAGCGTCTCGGCCATCTTCTTGGTGAGCGTCGTCACCAGGACGCGCTGCCCGCGATCGGCGCAGGCGCGGCATTCGGCCAGCAGATCGTCCACCTGTTTCTCGACAGGGCGCACGATCGTGACGGGATCGACGAGGCCGGTCGGACGGATCACCTGCTCGACGAACACGCCGCCGGTGCGCTCCATCTCCCACGGCCCGGGCGTCGCCGAGACGAACACCGTGTCCGGGCGCATCGCGTCCCACTCCTCGAATTTCAGAGGCCGGTTGTCGACGCAGGAGGGGAGGCGGAAGCCGAACTCCGCGAGGATCGATTTCCGCGCGTAGTCGCCGCGATACATGCCGCCGAGTTGTGGCACGGTCACATGACATTCATCGACGATCAGCAGGGCGTTGTCCGGCAGGTACTCGAACAGCGTGGGCGGCGGCTCGCCGGGATTGCGGCCTGAAAGGTAGCGCGAGTAGTTCTCGATCCCCTTGCAGCTCCCGGTCGTCTCGAGCATTTCGAGGTCGTACATGGTGCGCTGCTCCAGCCGCTCGGCCTCCAGCAGCTTGCCTTGCGCGCGCAGCTCCGCGAGCCGCTCCTTCAGCTCGGCCTTGATGCCCTGGAGCGCCTGCGTGATGGTCGGGCGCGGCGTGACGTAGTGGCTGTTCGCATAGACGGTGATGCTGTCGAGAGCGGCGGTCTTCTCGCCGGTGAGCGGGTCGAACTCGTGGATCGACTCGATCTCGTCGCCGAACAGCGAGATGCGCCAGGCGCGGTCCTCGTAGTGGGCCGGGAAGATCTCCACGCCGTCGCCGCGCACGCGGAAGCTGCCGCGCGCGAAGGCGAGGTCGTTGCGCCGGTACTGCAGCTCGACCAGCGCCTTCAGCAGCCGGTCGCGATCGAGCATCTCGCCCCGCGTCACCTTCACCACCATCTGGCTGTAGGTCTCGACCGAGCCGATGCCGTAGATGCACGACACCGAGGCGACGATGATCACGTCCGGCCGTTCGAGCAGCGCGCGCGTCGCGGCGTGGCGCATCCGGTCGATCTGTTCGTTGATCTGCGCGTCCTTCTCGATATAGGTGTCGGTGCGCGGGACATAGGCTTCCGGCTGGTAGTAGTCGTAGTAGGAGACGAAATACTCGACGGCGTTCTCGGGGAAGAACGACTTCATCTCGCCGTAGAGCTGCGCAGCGAGCGTCTTGTTCGGCGCCAGGATCAGCGTCGGGCGGCCGACATTCGCGATCACATGCGCCATGGTGAAGGTCTTGCCCGAGCCGGTGACGCCGAGCAGCACCTGATCGTGCTCGCCGGCCTCCAGCCCGCGCGTGAGTTCGGCGATCGCCTGCGGCTGGTCGCCGTTCGGCGCGAAGTCCGCCTGGATGCGGAACGCGGCACGGTTCGGCCAGGCGCGGCGCTTCTCGGGCACGAAGACGGGAGGCGTGTCGGCGATGACGGCAGGGGCGGGCATGCTCTCTCCTCGGTCACGCGCTCAGATGGGGTCGGGCCGGCGCGGCACCATGGCGTGCGGCGCAGGGCAGGGGCAGCATAGCCCGAACCGTCGCGGAGGACGCCATGCGCCGCCTGATCCTGCTCATGCTGCTGCTCGCCGCGCCGGCGGCCGCGCGCGAGGCCGCGACCGCGACACGCCACATGGTCGCGGCCGCCCATCCGCTTGCCGCCGAGGCGGGACGGGAGGTGCTGCGCCTGGGCGGGTCGGCGATCGACGCCGCGGTCGCGGTGCAGGCGGTGCTGGGGCTGGTCGAGCCGCAGTCCTCCGGCATCGGCGGCGGCGCTCTTATTCTGCATTGGGACGCGACGGCGCGATCGCTGGTCACCTGGGACGGGCGCGAGACGGCGCCGGCCGCGGTGACGCCGGGTCTGTTCCTGCGGCCCGACGGCACGCCGATGGGGTTCCACGAGGCGGCTGTCGGCGGGCGCGCGGTCGGCGTGCCGGGCGCCGTCGCGGCGCTGGAGGCGGCCCACCGCGCGTATGGCCGGCTGCCCTGGGACACGCTGTTCGCGCCGGCGATCGCGCTCGCCGAGCAGGGCTTCACGGTGTCGCCTCGGCTCGCGGCCGCGATCGCCGCCGATCGCGAGCAGCTCGCGCGCGACCCGGCCGCGCGCGCCTATTTCCTGCCCGATGGCGCGCCGCCGCAAGCGGGCCACGTGCTGCGCAACCCGCTCTACGCCGAGACGCTGCGCGCGATCGCCGTCCGCGGCGCTGCGGCGCTGCGCGAGGGTCCGATCGCGGAGGCGATCGTCGCGGCCGTGCGGAGCGCGGACTGGAACCCAGGCACAATGACGGTGGCCGATCTTGCCGCGTATCGCCCGGTGCAGCGCGACCCCGTCTGCGTGCTCTACCGCGCCTGGCGGGTCTGCGGCATGGGTCCGCCCTCGTCAGGCGGGATCGCGGTCGGGCAGATCCTCGGCCTGGTCTCCCACACCGGCATGGTCTCGCTCGATCCGCGCGGCGCGGACGCGGCGCACTGGCTTGCCGAGGCCGGGCGTCTCGCCTTCGCCGACCGCAATCTCTATGTCGCCGATTCGGACAGGGTGCGCGTGCCGGTGCGCGGACTCCTCGATCCGGCCTATCTGACGTCGCGTGCCCAACTGATCGACCGAGACCGCGCGAATCCGTCGCCGAAGCCCGGCAACCCGCCGTGGCGCGATGCCGCGCTGGCCCCTGACGAGACCGTGCGCGAGCACGGCACGAGCCACGTCTCGATCCGCGACACCGCCGGCAACGCGGTGTCGATGACGACCACGATCGAGGACGCATTCGGCGCTCGCGTGATGGCGGCTGGGTTCCTGCTGAACAATCAGCTCACCGATTTCTCGTTCCGTCCGGAAATCGACGGGCGACCCGTGGCCAACCGCGTCGAGCCGGGCAAGCGACCGCGCAGCTCGATGGCGCCGACCATGGTGTTCGATCCGCAGGGCGAACTCCGCGTGATCCTCGGCTCGCCGGGCGGGGCGCGCATCATCGGCTATGTCGCACAGACGCTGATCGCGATCCTCGACTGGGCGATGGACCCGCAGGCGGCGATCGCGTTGCCGCGCGTGGTGACGGTGGGAACGGAGATCGAACTGGAAGCGGATACGGACGCGGCGGCGCTCAAGGAGGCGCTCGAGGCACGTGGGCATCGCGTCGCCGTACGGGCGCTGCCGTCGGGCCTGCACGCGATCGTCGTGACGGCGCGCGGAGTCATGGGGGGAGCGGATCCCCGTCGGGAGGGTGTGGCACTCGGCGACTGAGGCGGAGCGCGACCAGCATCGCCAGCACCAACGGGAACAGCCACATCAGGCGCGCCGCGTAGCGGTCATGCACGGCACCGCCCAGACCGACCACGAAGGCGTTGGCGACCACGGCGGCGGCGACGGCGAGCGCCAGCATCGCCACCGGCGAGCATCGTGACTCGCGGTCGAGCGCGAACCACAGCGCGACCGCGGGGACGGCAAGCAACGAGACTGGGCCGGCGACCCGTGCCGGCAGCACGCGCGCGATCTCCTCGTTGGTCTGGCGCGCGGCATCCAGCGCCTCGCCGGCCGCCGGTCCGAGCGCATCGGCGAAGCGCGGGATCACCACGCGCACGAGCAGTTGCTGATCCTCGTTGACACGCACCGAGAGGTCCGTGCCGACGCGCACGGTCACCAACTGGTCGAGCCCGCGTGCCAGGCCGTTGAGGATGAACTCGCGCAGATGCGCCGCGATCACGCGCGGATTGAGCGCGGCGAGCTCGCCCTCCAGCCGGAAGAAATTGCGGTCGCGCCAGACGACCGAGTCCGGGCTCCAGAGGAACGCGTCGGAGTCGCGCGGCAGCGCGGCGATGTCGGCGCAGAGGGTCCAGGCCGGATCAGGGCAGTGCGCCGAAAGATACGCCTGCATCAGCCCGTCGCCGACCAGGCGCGCGCCGAGGAACAGCGACGAACCGAAGGCGAGCGTCGGCGTGCCGGTGGACAGCCAGTTCGCAAGCAGATTGACCATCGGCGCCGCGATCACGGCCATGAGCGCCGCGACAAGGCCGCTCCAGGCTACCGGAATCTCGCGCCGGAACAGGCGGACGGCGGCCAGTACGGCGATGATCGCGGCGAGTGTGGGCAGATGCGTCACGTGCACCGCGGCCGTTGCGGTCAAGAGAAGCCATACGGCCACCGTCTCCACCCGGCCGAGTCGGCCGAGCAGCAGCGCAGCGGCCGCCAGCACCATGGGGGCGGACAGCGCGTCCGCCATCACCCAGGAGGCGAACCAGGGCGCGCCGGTCGCGACACACAACACCGCGGTGATGCCGACGAGCATCCATCCCGTCCCCAATGCGGCGCGCCGGAGCGCGAGCCAGATCAGCCATGCGGTCAGCAGAGCCTGTGCCGCGATCACAGGCCAGAGCGTGCGCCCGAGATGCAGCGGGCCGATGATCCAGCCATAGGCGGGGGGCCGGATCGAACGCAGCCCAGGCGTAGTCCAGATCCAGAGATAGTCGGCGGTGTCGCTGAACACGAGCGGCCAGCCGTTCCAGACGGCAGGCCACAGCAGCAGCAGCGCAGCGAGCGGGATCGCGAGCGGGACGGCCAGGGACATCGTCGTGCAGATAGGTCGGTGGTGTGGCCGTGTTGAGGCTATGCCCCGCACATTGCCGCTACTTTCGCGCCACCGCTCGGTGCTCCAGCCGTGACAGCAGCCGCACCACCGGCCAGAGCAGGATGAAGTAGATCGCGGCCGCGGCGACGATCGGCGAGGGGTTGTAGGTGACGCTCTGTGCCTGGCGGGCCTGGTAGAGCAGCTCGGGCAGTGCGACCACCGAGGCGATCGAGGTGAGCTTCACCACTTCCAGCGTGTTCGACACGAGATCCGGCAGCACATTGCGTGCCGCCTGGGGCAGGATCACCCAGAGCATCGCCTGTGCCTTGGACAGACCGGTGCTGCGCGCGGCCTCCATCTGGCCGCGCGGGATGCTCTCGATCCCGGCCCGGAAGATCTCGCCGTAGTAGGACGAGGTGTTGAGAAAGAAGCCGATCGCGACCGCGCCGAAAGCGGAGATCTCGATCCCGGCGAAGGGCAGGCCGGCATAGATGAACACCAGCAGCACCAGCGGCGGCAGGGCACGGAACAGATCGACCCAGAGGATCAGCGGCCAGCGCACCCAGCGTGACGGCACGGTCGAGAGCAGCGCGAGCAGCACTCCGCCAAACAGCCCGAGCGGCACAGCGACGGCGATGAGCTGCAGCGTGATCAGCAGCCCCTGCAGCAGGATCGGGCTTGCGGCCCGCATCACCTCGAGATTCAGGAAGGTGGCGACGAACAGCTCCACCGCTCAGCGCCTCCAGGCGAAGCGCGTCTCGACCCAGCGGCCGAACGCGACCACGGGGACGAACAGGACCAGATAGGCGATCGCGCCGAGCGTCAGCGGCGAAGGGTTCGAGGAAAACGACACCCCAGCAGAGGCCTGGCTCAGGATCTCGGCGACCGCGACGACGGAGCCGAGGGCCGTGCCCTTCGTGATGGCGATGGTCCGGTTGGTGAGCGGCGGGATCGTCAGCCGCACCGCCTGCGGCAGTACCACCCAGAGCAGCGTGCGCGCGAAACTCATCCCCGTGCTGCGCGCGGCCTCCCACTGTCCCTTCGGCACCGCGAGGATGCCGGCCCAGAAGATCTCCTCGGCGAAGGCAGCGAGCACGAAGGTGAGCGCGAGCCAGGTCGAGACGAAGCCCGAGGGCGCAAGGCCGATCGGTGGCAGGCCGAAATAGATCAGCACGATGATCACCAGCGGCGGCAGCGCGCGGAACAGGTCGACCAGGAACACGATCAGCCAGTTCAGGGGTCGGACGCGGAAGCTGCGGATCACCGCGAGCCCGAGTCCGAGCGCAAGTCCGCTCGCGACGATCAGTGCGGCGAGCCCGACCGTGAGGAAGAACCCGTCGATGATGCGCGGCAGATACTCCGCCATCACCCGCGCATTGAAGAACGTGAAGACGAAGTTGTCCCAGTTCGTCATCGGAGCCGGCTCAATGCCGGTCGAGCTCGCGCAGGAAGCCGCGCAGGCGTTCGGCCCTGGGCTCGCCGAAGATCTGCGCGGGCGGCCCCTCCTCGACCACCAGCCCGTGGTCCATGAAGAGCACGCGGTCGGCGGCCGCCCGCGCGAAGCCCATCTCGTGGCTCACCACCACCATCGTCATGCCGCTCTCGCGCAGCTCGCGCATCACCTTCAGCACGCCGCCGACGAGTTCCGGATCGAGCGCGCTGGTGGGCTCGTCGAAGAGCATCACCCGCGGCTCGAGCGCGATCGCGCGCGCGATCGCCACGCGCTGCTGCTGACCGCCCGAGAGCTCAAGCGGATAGGCGTTCGCCTTCTCGTCGAGTCCGACCCGCTTCAGCGCGGCATGCGCGATCGCCTCGGCCTCCTCGCGCCCACGCCCGAGCACCCGACGCAGCGCAAGCGTGACGTTCCCGAGCGCCGTCATGTGCGGATAGAGATTGAAGGACTGGAACACCATGCCGATGCGTCGCCGTGCGGCGTTGATGTCCGTGCGCCGGTCGAGCAGGTCGATCCCGTCCACCACCACACTGCCGGAGGACGGCTCCTCGAGCCGGTTGCAGCAGCGCAGCAGCGTCGACTTGCCGCTCCCCGACGGGCCGATGATGAACACCAGCTCGCGCGGGGCAACCACCAGGTCGACGCCCTTCAGCACATGAAGGGTGCCGAAATGCTTGTGGATGCCCCGCGCCTCGAGGATCGGTGCGCCGTTCAGCATCCCCGCGCGTGCGGCGTGGGGTCGTAGCCCGGCAGGCCGGGCACGCCACGGCCGGGGAACGGCGTGTTCTCGGCGTCATCGGCGCCTGGTTTCGCGCCGAACCACTTCTCGGAAAGCTGAGCAATCGTGCCGTCCTTCTTCAGGCATTCGATCGCCCAGTCGAGCTGGTCGCGCAGTTCCGTGCTGTCGCGGCGGAGCGGCGCGGCCCAGTGCGCGCGCGTCTCCTTCATCACGAAATCGGGCACGAATTGGGGGTTGCGGGCGGCGGCGAACTTCACCACCGTGTTGCCGGCGAGATTGGCGTAGGCACGGCCTGCGATCACCGCCTGCACGGCGTCGGTGTTGGTGTCGTAGGCCTGCACGGTGAAGCCGTAGCGCGCGGCATTGGCCTGAGCCCAGGAATCATACGCGCTGCCCTTGTTCACCGAGATCGTCTTGCCGCGCAGATCCTCGAGCGAGGCGATCGGCGCCGAGCCGCGGCGGATGCCGAACTGGTACTCGGTGAAGATGTAGCCCTCGGTGAACAGCAGGTTCTCGGCGCGCTCGCGCGTCACGGTTGTGGGCGCGCAGAGGAAATCGTACCGGCCGGCGTTCATCGCCGCGATCAGGCCGGAGAAGGATGCGCTGTCGATCGTCAGTTCGCGCCCGAGCTTGCGGGCGATGGCCTGGAAGAGATCGACGTTGAAGCCCTCGACCCCGCCGCCGAGCCGAGGCATCGCGTGGGGGGCGAAGGTGCCATCGACCGCGCAGCGGAGTGGCGGTTGGCCTTGGCCCAGCGCCGGCGCGGTGGCGAGCATGAGAAGCCCGGCGAAGGCGAACGCGGTTCTCTTCATCACGAGGCACTCCCGTTGTTCTGCTGCGTTGCGTCAACCATCGCGCAACACGATCCATGAGGCAACGGGGCGGCGCCCGGTTGATCCGGCCTCATCCGACCGGTAGCGTGGCCGACACTTGGAACCTACGGACTGGGAGGGACTCTATAATGCCCGCGCTTCGTCGAACCTTGCTTGCCGCCGCGGCCACGGCGGGGCTCGTGATGGCCTCGGCCGCATCGGCCCAGGCGCCGCAGTTCTTCCGCATCGGCACCGGCAGCGCCGGCGGCACCTATTATCCCATTGGCGGCATCATTGCGAACGCGATCTCCTGCCCGCCGGGTGCGCGCTGCAACGAGGCCGGCGCGACCGACGGCGTGCCGGGCCTGGTCGCGGTCGCGCAGGCGACCCAGGGCAGCGTGCAGAACGTCAACCTGATCCAGGCCGGCAACGCCGAGAGCGGCTTCGTGCAGTCCGACGTGACGCACTGGTCCTACACCGGCACAGGTCTGTTCGAGGGGCGGCCGAAGCTCGACCGGCTGCGCTTCATTGCGCATCTGTTCCCCGAGCACATCCACGCCGTTGTGCGCAAGGACAGCCCCATCCAGCGCTTCGAGGATCTGCGCGGCAAGCGGATCGCGATCGGTCTTCAGGCCTCCGGTGCGCGCATCGGCAGCGAGCTGATCCTTGCTGCCTATGGGCTGCAGGCGAACCGCGATTTCACGCCCGAGTATCTGAACCAGGCCCAGGGCACCGAGCGCATGCAGGACCGCGGGCTCGACGCGACGATGACGGTGGTGGGCTATCCGGCCGCGGCGTTCTCGGAGTTCTGTGCGCGTACCGGTTGCCGCATCCTGCCGGTGCTGCCGGAGGCCGCGCAGCGCGTGATCGAGCGGGCGCCGTTCTACGCCCAGGGGGTGATCCCGCGGACCGCCTATGAGGGGCTGGAGGCGGACACGCCGACGCTGACGGTCGGCGCGCTCTGGCTGGTGCGCGACAGCGTCTCCGACGATCTGGTGTATGGCATCACCCGCGCACTGTGGTCCGAGGTCACGCGCGGCCTGCTGGATCGCGGCCATGCCAAGGGCCGCGAGATCGTGCGCGAGCGCGCGCTGCTCGGCCGCGGCGTGGTGCCGTTCCACCCCGGCGCGGAGAAGTTCTATCGCGAGGCGGGCCTGCTGAACTGATCGCGGCGCGATGACCGAGGTCGAAAGGGGCGGCGCGCAGGCAGCGCGCCGCCTCGATCACGAGAAGGCGGCGGAGCTCGAACGCGTCTACGACAGCGAGCTCAACTTCCGCACGGTCACCGGACCGGCGAAGTGGCTGGTCTCGATCGGTCTCGTTGCGCTCTCGATCTTCCACTACTACACCGCTGGCTTCGGCATCGTCACCGAGCACTGGCACAAGGCGATCCATCTCGCCGCGGTGCTGAGCCTGATCTATCTGATCTTCCCCGGGCCTTCGCGTCTCCTCGGTCCGAGCATCTACGGCGTGCCGCTGCTCGACTGGCTGCTCGCGCCGACCATCATCGCCGCCTCGATCTACCTGCCGGTGGTGTTCGACGAGCTCACCTTCCGCATCGGCATGCCGAACACCATGGACGTGACCATGGGCACGATCATGGTGGTGCTGACGCTTGAGGCGGCGCGCCGGGCGATGGGGCCGGTGCTGCCCGGCATCGTGATCGTGTTCATCCTCTACGCCCTGTTCGGCAATCGGATCGACGGCGTGCTCAGCCATCCGGGTGCCGATTGGAACGGCCTGATCAACCACGTCTACCTCACCCAGGAAGGCATCTTCGGCATCCCGGCCAAGGTCGTCTCGACCTTCGTGTTCCACTTCGTCCTGTTCGGCGTGATCGCGACGCGCATGGGGCTCGGCCAGTTCTTCATCGATCTCGCCTCGGTGGTCGCGGGCCGCTATCCGGGCGGGCCGGCCAAGGTAGCGGTCGTCTCCTCCGCGATGTTCGGCTCGATCTCGGGCTCCTCGATCGCCAATACGGTCACGACGGGTTCGCTCACCATCCCGGCGATGAAGAAGATCGGCTATCGCGCGCATTTCGCCGGCGGTGTCGAGGCGGCGGCGAGCGCGGGCGGGCAGATCACGCCACCGATCATGGGCGCGGCCGCTTTCGTGATGATCGAGTTCCTCGAGATTCCGTTGACCACGCTGCTGGTCGCCGCGGCCGTGCCTGCCTTCATGCACTTCTTGGGCGTGTTCGTGCAGGTGCATTTCGAGGCGAAGCGCCTTGGCCTGCGCGGCATGGAGCCGGACGAACTGCCCCGCCTCGGCCCGACGCTCGCGCATGGCTGGCCGACGGTGATTCCGCTGGTGATCCTCGTCTGGGTGATCGTCGCCGGCTACACGCCGTATCTGGCAGCGTTCTATGGCATCACGGCGTGCATCGTGATCGGGTTCCTCAACCCGAGGAATCGGCTGACGCTCACCGATCTCTGGTTCGGGTTCGAGACAGGCGCGCGCTATGCGCTCGCGGTGGGCGCCGCCGCCGCTGCGGTCGGCATCGTGGTCGGCGTGATCACGCTGACGGGCGCGGGGTTCCGCGTCGGCTTCATCGTCACCCAGGCCGCCGCGCGCACAGCCGAGAGCTTCGCACCGCTGATCGCGCTGCTGCCCGAAGGCACGTTGACCATGCAGGGCGTGACGCTGTTCCTCACGCTGGTGTTCGTCGCGCTGGTCTGCGTGGCGATGGGGGCGGGCATCCCGACGACCGCGCTCTACATCGTGCTGGCGGCGATCGCCGCGCCAGCCGTGACGCAGCTCGGTGTGCCGCCGCTCGCCGCGCATCTCTTCATTCTCTACTACGGCATCCTGGCTGACCTCACGCCGCCGGTCTGCGTCTCGGCCTATGCGGCGGCAGGGATCGCGGGCGCCAATCCCTTCCGCACCGGGCTGACGGCGTTCCGTCTCGGCCTCGGCAAGGCGATCGTGCCGTTCGTGTTCGCCTATGCCCCGGTGATGCTGATCGTGCTGCCGGGGTTCGACTTCGGCGAGTTCGTCATGGTCGTGCTGAGCTGTGCGGCCGGGGTCTCAGCGCTCGGAATCGCGATGACGGGCTACCTCTTTGCCCCGCTCTCGCCGTTCGGCCGACTGCCATTGATCGCGGCCAGCCTGCTGACGATTTCGCCGTCGCTGAACGCGACGCTGATCGGGCTCGCCCTTATCGCGCCGGTCGTGCTGGCGAACTGGCTTGCGGCACGACGGCGGCCGGCTCAGGCCCTCTCCGGGTAAAGGCTGAGGAGTCCCGCTTCGCTCGCTCGGCACCGGCCGCGCTCAGTGATCAGCCCGGTCACCAGCCGGGCCGGCGTGACGTCGAAGGCAGGGTTGCTCGCTGCGCTCCCCGGGTTGGCGACGCGTACGCGGGTCACTGCACCCTCGGCCGTCAGTCCTGCGATCTCCGTGACCTCGTCCGCGCCGCGCTCCTCGATGGGGATGTCGGCGAGGCCGTCGCGCACCGACCAGTCGATCGTCGAGTGCGGCAGCGCGACCCAGAACGGCACGCCCGTGTCGCGCGCCGCAAGCGCCTTCAGGTAGGTGCCGATCTTGTTGGCGACGTCGCCGGTGCGCGTCACACGATCCGTGCCGACAATGACAATGTCGACCTCGCCGCGCTGCATCAGATGCCCGCCGGCATTGTCGGCGATCACGGTGTGCGCGACGCCGTGATTGCCGAGCTCGAAGGCGGTGAGCGCCGCGCCCTGGTTGCGCGGCCGCGTCTCATCCACCCACACATGCACGGCGATCCCCGCGTCATGCGCCATATAGATCGGCGCCGTCGCGGTGCCCCAGTCCACGGTCGCGAGCCAGCCGGCGTTGCAATGGGTCAGGACGTTGACGCGCTCGCCCGGCCCCTTGCGTGCGGCGATCTCCTCCAGCAGCGGCAGACCGTGGCGGCCGATCGCCTCGCAGGTGGCGACATCGTCGTCGCAGATGGCACCCGCGACCTCCCAAGCGATCCCGGCACGCGCTGCATGCGGCTGGTTGCGCACGGCATCGCGCACCCGGTCGAGCGCCCAGCGCAGGTTGATCGCCGTCGGCCGCGTCGCGGCGAGCGCGGCATGCGCCGACTCGAGCGCGGTATCGGAGGGATCGTCGCGCAGCGCGAGCGCCAGGCCATAGGCGCCGACCGCGCCGATCAGCGGTGCGCCGCGCACCTGCATCGTTCGGATCGCGTGGGCGGCAGCCTCTTCGGTGTCGATCGTCAGCCACACGACGCGCCAGGGCAGCAGCGTCTGGTCAAGGATCGTGAACGAGCGTCCGTCCGCGGCCGCGCGCAGGCTGCGCGTCGTTTGAGCGCCGAGCCGCATCAGTGCGTCAACCTCTGGTGCAGCACGCAGATCAGCGTGAACAGCCGGCGTGCGGTGTCGAAATCCACGTCGATCTTGCCGTCGAGCCGCTTCGCCAGCAGTTCGGCTCCCTCGTTGTGCAGTCCGCGCCGACCCATGTCGATCGCCTGGATGCGCGCCTGCTGCCCGTCCGCCACCGCGGCGTGATGCGCGCCCACCAGCATCAGATAGTCCTTGATCAGTCCGCGGAACGGACCGAGGGCGAGAATGACGGCGGTCAGCGGCGCACCGTCGGTGCGGCGGATGTCGAACACCAGCCGTCCCTCGTTCAGCCCGAGATGCAGCGTGTAGGGGCCGTCCGGCGCGCCCTTCGGGATGAAGCGGTTCTCATGCAGCAGATCGGCGATCGCACTGTTCCGGTCCGCTTCCAGTTCGGCCGAGGGCCGCGTCAGCGCCTCGGCCTCGAGCACGATCTCGTCGATCCGCGTCCGGTGCGGCACGCGCTCACCCGTCGCCGCGCGGGTCATGCTCGCGCCCGGTGATGCCGTATCGCATCATCAGTCCGACGGTCGCGCCCTTTACCGGGCGCAGCAGCGCAAGCGAGAGCAACAGCGTCAGGGGCAGGAACACTGCCGCCATCGTCCAGAGCGAGGGCGCATAGCCCCGCTCGGCCAGCAGCATCAGCGGGATGATGATGTGGCCGACGATGAAGATCGTGAAGTAGGGCGGCGCATCGTCGGCGCGGATCCGGCCCACAGGCGCGCCGCAGGCCCCGCAGCGCTCCGCCACCCGCAGATAGCCGCGGAACAGCGTGCCCTGGCCGCAGCTGGGGCAGCGATTCGCGGCTCCGCGCGACAGCGCGGCCCACATCGATGGAATGGCCCAGGCTGGTGCGCTGGGGCCCGGGGGCGGGAAGGGCGGTGACATGCACTACAGTATATAGAGTGTGCGGCGTTCGTGTTGCGGTGCACCAAATTGCGACCGGGCACCGGGCGGATCAAGGGAAAACCGCGTGGGCTTGGCCGGCCGGCCGCGCACCCGCAGGATGGCCGCCATGACCGGACGCATCCTGTTCATCAACCCCAACAGCAACGCGCGCTGCGGCGCCGGCATCGCCGCTGCCCTCGGCCCCTTCCGCGCCGAGGGCTTCCCCATGCTCGACGTCGTCACTTTGCCGGACGGGCCGCCCGCGATCGTCGCCTGGTCGGACTGGTACGCGGCCGCGGGGCCGATCCTGACCGCGATCCGCCGCGAGGACCACCGCACCGACCTGTTCGCGATCGCCTGCGCCTCCGATCCCGCCTTGCCGGCCGCGCGCGAGGCGACGCGCAAGCCGGTGATCGGCATCTTTGCCGCCGCGGTGGCACAGGCGCTGACACGCGCCGAGCGGTTCGGGGTGATCGCGCTTGCCTCCGCGAGCATCGAGCGGCACGCGCTCGCATTGCGGCAGATGGGCACAGAGGCCCGGCTCGCCGCCGAGATCGCCATGAACGTGGACATGGACACGCTGCTCGATCCCCGCGCGACGCGCGCGGGGATGCAGCGCACGGCGCGGGAGTTGGTCGAGCGGGGCGCGCAGACGGTGATCCTCGGCTGCGCCGGGATGGCGCATCACCGCGGGGCCGTCGAGGACGCGGCCGGCGTGCCGGTGATCGAGCCGTGTCAGGCCGCGGCGGGGGTGGCGCTGTCCGTCCTGCTCGCGGGGGCGCCGCCCCCGCACTCCCGCCAGGGGCCGTAAGGCCCCTGGAACCCCATCACACCACCGGCGGTTCGACCGCGCCGACCTGCGAGGTGATGCGGGTGTAGTGCTCGGGGCGGCGATGGGCGGCGAAGTTGAAGATCGATGTCCGCCCGAGCGTGCACATGTCCAGATCGCAGTCGTGCGTGACGAGCTGGTCTTCCCATGTATCCGCCATCGCAACGATCTCGCCCTGCGGGTTGACGATGATCGAGTGGCCGAACAGCTCCGCACCGTCCTCGATCCCGGCCTTGGCCACGCCGACACCCCAGCACGCGTTCTGATAGCACCCCGCCTGGATCGACAGATGGCTGTGGAACACGCGCAGATGGTGCGCCTCCCAGCCCTTGGCCTCCTGGTTGATGGAGGGCGTGTTGTAGCCGAGCATCACCAGCTCGACCGACTGCAGGCCCATCACCCGCCACGCCTCGGGCCAGCGGCGGTCGTTGCAGATCATCATCCCCATGTTGATCCCCTCGTCGCGCCGCCCCATCGGGCTGCGCACGACCGGGAAGCCGAGATTGCCCACCTCGAAGAAGCGCTTCTCCAGGTGCTGCACCTTGCGCGCGGGGTCGAACTCGGCGTGGCCGGGCAGATGCACCTTGCGATACTTCAGCACGATCTTCCCGTCCGGGTTGACGAGGATCGCCGTGTTGAAGCGCCGCTTGCGCACGACACCGGTCTCGTCCGGCTCATGAGCGAGCTCCGCATAGCCGAGATGGAACCCCATCCGGTACTTCCGCGCCGCCTCGAACAAAGGCGCCGTCTCGTTCGACGGCATGGCCGCCTCGTACCAGTGATCCGCCTCGTCCAGGTTCTCGACGTAGTGGCGCGGGAAGAAGGTCGTCAGTGCGAGTTCGGGGAACACGATCAGTTCGACGCCGCGCCGCTGCCCCTCCGCCATCAGCGCCAGCATCCGATCGACCGCCACCTTGCGGCTGTCCGCCTTCTGGATGGCGCCGAGCTGCGCCGCGCCCACCGTGATCCGTCGTGCCATGCTTCTCCCCTCCCGCCTCGAACCGTGAGGCCAAGTCCAGCACGGACGGAGCGCGACGAAAAGATCGGCACCGATGTCGAAATCTTACCGCCTTGCGCGTCATCATGCCGGAAGCGCTTCTGCTTCCGACCAACCGAGGACCAAACCGATGCAGATGATGATGGCGTTCTTCGAGACCGAGGCTGAGTTCTCGGCCCGGACCGACCCCGAGCGGTCACCCGCCTACTGGGGAGCCTGGATGGCGTACATGGATGCCTTGCGTGCGGCCGGCGTCATCCTTGGCGGCAATCCCCTGCATCCACCGGCCACTGCCAGCACGCTGCGCCGGCGCGGCGGCACCCGCCACGTGCAGGACGGTCCCTTCGCAGACAGCAAGGAGCAACTCGCCGGTTACGTCATACTGGAGGTGCCCGACCTCGACGTTGCCCTCGCCTGGGCCGAGCGTGCGCCCTGCGCCGTGACCGGAGCGGTTGAACTGCGGCCGGTTCTGACCTGCCCCGGGTCATGAACCGATGACGAACGGCGCTCGGGCCGCCGTCGAGCAGGTGGCGCGTACGAGCTACGGCCGCCTCGTCGCCTGGCTCGCCGCCGCGACGCGTGACGTCGCCGCGGCGGAGGGTGCGCTTGCCGAGGCGCTGGCCGCCGCGCTCGCGGCGTGGACGCAGGGCGGCGTGCCCGACCGGCCGGAAGCGTGGCTGCTGACGGCCGCGCGCCGGCGCCTTGCCGATGCCGCCCGGCGCAAGCGCGTGCGGCTCGCCGCCCGGCCGACGCTGGAGGCCCTCGCGGGCGACGGGCTCGCGGCCGATGACGCGGCAATCCCCGACCGGCGGCTGGAGCTGATGATCGCCTGCACGCATCCTGCGATCGCCGAAGCCATCCGTGCGCCGCTGATGCTCCAGGTGGTGCTCGGGATCGATGCCGCGCGGATCGCGAGCGCGTTCTGCGTCACGCCCGCGGCCATGGGCCAGGCGCTGTCGCGCGCGAAGACCCGGCTGCGCGATGCTGGGGTGCCGTTTGGCGTGCCCGATCGCGCCGAGTGGCCCGCCCGTCTTGGCGCGGTGCTCGATGCCGTCTATGCCTGCTATGGCCTCGCCTGGGACGACCTGCCGCACGGCGGCGGTCCGGGCGATCTCGCGCGCGAGGGTGTCTGGCTGGCGCGTGTCATAGCAGCACTCCTTCCCGACGAGCCCGAGGCGCTGGGCCTGCTCGCGCTCGTGCTGTTCTGCGAGGCGCGCCGTGACGCGCGCCGCGGCGCCGACGGGCGCTATGTGCCGCTCGATGCGCAGGACACGGGGCGCTGGGTCCGCAACCTGCTTGGCGAAGCCGAAACGGTGCTTGCGCGCGCGGCGCGGGCCGGCAGGCCGGGGCGGTACCAGCTCGAGGCGGCGATCCAGTCCGCGCATGTCGCGCGCCGGTTCGGGGCCGCGGACTGGACCGCGATCGCGCGTCTCTACGATGGGCTGGTGGCGCTTGCGCCGAGCCTCGGCGCGCTGGTGGGGCGAGCGGCCGCGCTTGCCGAGGCCGACGGCCCGGAGGCCGGGCTCGCGGCGCTCGATGCGATCCCGCGCGACGTGGCGGAACCGTACCAACCGTGGTGGGCGCTGCGCGCCGATCTGCTGATGCGGCTCCGTCGCTGTGCGAAGGCGGCCCCATGCTTCGGACGGGCGATCGCCCTTGCCACGGATCCCGCTGTGCGCGCCTTCCTCGCCGAGCGGGCGCGGGCTATGAGGGCGGCACGGCGCCGACCTGCTCGACGATCCGCCGGTAGTGCTGTGGCCGCCGGTGGGCGGCGAAGTTGAACATCTTGGTCTTGCCCTGGAGGCAGGCATCGAGGTCGCAGTCGGCGACCAGCACCTCGTCCCCCAGCGTCTTCGCCTGCGCGACGATCAGCCCGTTCGGATCGACGATGCAGGACCCGCCGATCAGCCCGGCGCCGTCCTCCACGCCGGCCTTCGCCACCGCCACCGCCCAGCACGCGTTCATGTAGGCGTTGGCCTGTGCCGCCAGGGTGGAGTGGAAGGTGCGGAGTTCCGCGCTCTCGCCCTCGCCGCCATTCGGGTCGTAGGCGGCCGAGTTGTAGCCGACGAGCACCATCTCGGCGCCTTGCAGCGCGAGGCAGCGCCAGGCTTCGGGCCACCGGCGGTCGTTGCAGATCAGCATGCCGATGATGCCGCCGAAGGCGCGGAAGGCCGGAAAGCCGAGATCGCCATAGGCGAAGTAGCGCTTTTCGAGCTGCTGATACTTCTGGCCCGGCTTCACCTGCTCCGAGCCGGGCAGGTGCACCTTGCGGTACTTGCCGAGGATCGTGCCGTCCGGGCCGACCAGGATCGCGGTGTTGTAGCCGCGCCGGCGCACCGCACCGTCCTCGAACGCCGCGCGATCGAGTTCGGCGTAGCCGACGTGGAAGCCGATCCCGAGTTCGCGCGCGCGGTCGAACAGGGGCTGCACGTTCGGGTTCGGCATCACCGGCTCGAAGTAGGAGAGCAGCTCCGCCTCGTCCTCCAGCGGCCAGCGCGGGAAGAAGGTGGTGAAGGGGAGTTCGGGGAACACCGCGAGTTCCGCTCCGTCCTTCGCCGCCTGCTCGAGCAGGGCGATCATCCGCCCGAGCGTGTGCGCGCGGCCGTCGGCGCGCTGGGTCGGCCCCATCTGGCAGGCGGCGACGCGCAGGATCCGTGGCATCGTCAACCCGCCTGCGGCGTCAGCCCCGCCGCCGTGATACCCGCGACCGCAGCCGCCTCGTCCTTGTCCGAGGTATCGCCGCTGATGCCGACCGCGCCGATCGCGCGGCCGTCCCGCATCACCAGCACGCCGCCGGCGACCGGCACGAACCCCCCGCCCGTCGCGGCGGCCGCGGCGTTGAGGAACGCGAGCCGTTCGGCGTTGCGCGCGCCGATCTCGCGCGACGGCAGGCCGAGGCCGAGGGCGGCCAGCGCCTTGCCCATCGCGATCGCGAACCGCGCGAGCCCCGCGCCGTCCTCGCGCTTGTAGGCGACGAGCTGGCCGCCGGCATCGACCACGGCGACCACCAGCGGCGCGCAGCCGGCCGCGCGCCCCGCCGCAAGCGCCGCATCGACGATCGTCGATGCGGCCTCCAGCGTCATGGCGGAATGGACCGGATAGACCATCGGATGTGCCATCCCGTTTCCCTCCTCAGGTCGTCTGCCGCTTCACGAAGGCGCCGTCGCCCGGCTTGTTCAGCACGCTCGCACCGTCCCAGATCTGCCGCCCGCGTAGGTAGGTCGCGGCGACGCGCGCCTTCATCGCCCGGCCGTGATAGGGGCTCCAGCGGCATTCGGGCCGATCGACGATCGCGGCCTCGTCGAAGATGAAGTCGCCGCGCTCCATCACGCAGAGATCCGCGTCCGAGCCGACCGCGATCCGCCCCTTCTTGGGCAGCAGGCCGTGGAAGCGCGCGGTCTCCTCCGCGCAGTACTTCGCCATCAGGGTCAGCGGCAGGCCGCGCTCGGCGAGCAGGGAGAACATCAAGGGCGCGAAGGACTGAAGCCCCGTCAGCCCGGCGCCGCACTTGAAGATGTCCTCGTCGATCTTGCGCTCGATGGGCCAGGGCGCGTGGTCGGTCGAGACATAGGCGACCTTCCCGGCGAGCAGCCGGTCCCACATCCGCTCCACCTCCTCGGCGGTGCGGAAGGGCGGGTTGCACTTGCCCTTGCCCTTCAGCCGGACGATGTCGTCCTCGGTCATGCAGAGATACTGGATGCACGCCTCGCCCGAGGCCTGCATGCCGAACCCGCGATAGGTCTCGGCCAGGTCGAAGCCGCGCGCGAGCGAGGAATGCGCGATGTGCACATGCGCGCCGGTGGCGAGCCCGATCTCGAAGATCGTCACGTTGGCGAGGTTCTCGCAGAGCGGGGGCCGCGTGCGGCAGTGCATGATCGGGTCGGTGCGGCCGGACTCCTGCGCCGCCTTGGTCATCGCGACCACGATCTCCTGATCCTCGTTGTGCAGCGCAACCATCAGCCCGGTCTCGGCGATCAGGGCGAAGGCGCGCTCCATCTCGACATGGTCGATGCGCGGGAAGCGCGTGGCGTCATACTCGTAGGTCGAGAGCTTGAACGCCGAGGCGCCGGCGGCGGCGATCTCCTTGATGTGGTGCGTGCCGCCCGATTTCTGGATCGTGCCGTAGAGAGCCACGTCCACATGCGCGGTGCGGTTTACCCAGCCGACCTTCTCCGTGAACAGCTCGGCGTTCGTCACCGGCTTGGGGATGTCGTAGGGCATGTCGACGACGGTCGTCACGCCGCCGGCGGCTGCCGTGCGCGTCGCGGTCTCGATCCCTGGCCAGCCGAAGGCGGAAGCCGTGTGCATGTGCCCGTCCACCAGCCCGGGGAACACGAGCATGCCGCGGTGGTCGGAGAGCTCGACCGCGGGCGGCGGCGGACCTTCGCCGATCGCGGCGATGCGGCCGTCGCGCACGGCGACGAACCCGTCGCGGATGATCCTGTCGCTGGTCACGAGATCGCCCAGCACCACGCGGTCGAAGGGCGGCGGCAGATCGGTCATTGCTCTTGGTGTCTCCGGCGTCGTTCGGGGCACGTCTTGCGCCCGTCTCGGGGGCAGGTCTAGGTATCCGCCCGCCAGTCAAGACCGCGCGGCCGCTGCGATCAACCCGTCCCGGCCCGCGCCCGAGCCATCACACCGAACGGGGATCCCGCATGAAGCTCCATTCCGTCCGCGTCCATCCCTCGAAGGCGCTGCTGCCGCGCGAGGATCAGCTCGCCTGGAAGATCGCCGGCGTCGCGGTCGACAAGGTGCCCGTCCAGAAGGACGTGGCCGAGATGATCGTCAACCGGATCATCGACAACGCCGCGGTGGCGATCGCGGCGGTCAACCGCCACCCGGTCGTCTCGGCGCGGATGATGGCGCTGGCGCATCCGCGCAAGGGGGGGGCTGCCGTGTTCGGCATGCCGGCCGCGCGCACGGTGAGCCCCGAATGGGCGGCCTGGGCGAACGGCACGGCGGTGCGCGAGCTCGACTTCCACGACACCTTCCTCGCCGCCGACTACTCGCACCCGGGCGACAACATCCCGCCCGTGCTGGCGGTCGCGCAGACGGTGGGCAAGTCGGGCAAGGACCTGATCCGCGGGCTCGCCACCGCCTACGAGATCCACATCGATCTGGTGAAGGCGATCTGCCTGCACCGCCACAAGATCGACCACATCGCCCATCTCTGCCCGGCCGCCGCCGCCGGCATCGGCACGTTGCTCGGTCTGAAGCAGGACATCGTGTTCCAGGCCGTGCAGCAGGCGGTGCATGTCAGCTTCTCGACGCGCCAGAGCCGCAAGGGCGAGATCAGCTCCTGGAAGGCGTTTGCGCCGGCGCATGCCGGCAAGCTCGCGGTCGAGGCGGTGGATCGCGCGATGCGCGGCGAGGGCGCGCCCAATCCGATCTACGAGGGCGAGGACAGCGTGATCGCCTGGATGCTGGCGGGGCGCGAGAACCGCGACCACGAGTATCTCGTGCCGCTGCCCGAGACGGGCGAGCCGAAGCGCGCGATCCTGGACAGCTACACCAAGGAGCACTCGGCCGAGTATCAGAGCCAGGCGCTGATCGACCTTGCATTCCGCATGGGCGAGCCGTTCCGCACCGGCCGTCAGGCGGGCGGCTGGGACGCGATCGAGCGCATCCTGATCCACACCAGCCACCACACCCACTACGTGATCGGCACAGGCGCCAACGATCCGCAGAAGATGGACCCGAAGGCGTCGCGCGAGACGCTCGATCACTCGATCATGTACATCTTCGCCGTCGCGCTCCAGGACGGGCGCTGGCACCACGTCGACAGCTACACCCCGCGCCGCGCCCAGCGGGCCGACACCGTGCGGCTCTGGCACAAGATCGAGACCACCGAGGACCCGGAGTGGACGCGCCGCTACCACTCCGAGGACCCGAACGAGAAGGCGTTCGGCGGCCGGGTGCAGATCTTCCTCAAGGACGGCACGGTGATCGAGGACGAGCTCGCGGTCGCCAATGCCCATTCCCTGGGGGCCAAGCCGTTCCAGCGGCCGGACTACATCCGCAAGTTCCAGACCCTGACCGACGGGATCATCTCCACCCGCGAGGCGAACCGGTTCCTCGACGCCGTGCAGGACCTCGCGGCCCTGCCGGCGGGCGGGCTCGGCGCGCTGAACGTGGCGTTGCCGGCCGGCCGGGTGACGCTCTCGCCGGTCAAGGGGATCTTCGATGCGCCCGTGCGCTCGGCCGAGCCGGCGGCGGCGCGTCGCGTGGTGCGGCGGGCCGAGGAGAAGGCGCGCACGAAGACGATGAAGAAGGCACGGCGCGTGAAGAAGGTCGCGCAGGGCAAGAAGGCCCCGCGCACCCGCCGCAGCCGGGGTTGAGGTCACCAAGGTTGAGGAAGAAAGGGTTGACCCGATGAACGACACCGCTTCCGCGCCGCAGGTCTTCAAGGGCCTGGTCGGCGTGCATGCCGACGTCACCGCCGTCTCGAAGGTGATGCCGGAAACCAACTCGCTGACCTATCGCGGCTACGCGGTGCAGGACCTCGCCGAGCAGTGCCGCTTCGAGGAGGTGGCCTATCTGCTGCTGAACGGCGAGCTGCCGAACCGCAAGCAGCTCAACGCCTTCACCAAGGAGGAGCGCGCGAACCGCAAGATCAGCAAGGTGCTGATCCGCGCGATCGAGTCCTTCCCGCGCAAGGCGCATCCGATGGACGCGACGCGCACGGCGGTGAGCTTCCTGGGGCTCGAGGACCCCGAGGCGCAGGACGTCTCGGAGGAGGCCACGCGGCGCAAGGCGATGCGGCTCTATGCGAAGATCCCGACCGCGATCGCCGCGATCAGCCGGCTGCGCAAGGGGCTGCGGCCGATCCAGCCCAAGCCCGAGCTCGGCTTCAGCGAGAACATCTTCCACATGTTCTTCGGCCGTGTCCCCGACCCGGAGATCGTGAAGGCCTTTGACGTGTCGATGACGCTCTACGCCGAGCACTCCTTCAACGCCTCGACCTTCGCCGCCCGCGTGGTCGCCTCCACGGGCGCCGACCTGCATGCCGCGGTCACCGCCGGCATCGCCGCGCTCAAGGGCCCGCTGCATGGTGGTGCCAACGAGGCGGTGATGCACATGCTGAAGGAAGTCGGCACGCCGGCGAAGGCCAAGGGCTGGATCGACGACAAGCTGGAGCACCGCGCGCTGGTGATGGGATTCGGCCACCGCGTCTACCGTTCGGGCGATTCCCGCGTGCCGACGATGAGCAAGTACCGCGACATCGTCGCCGCCCGGCTCGGCGGCGAGAAGTGGGTGGAGATCAGCCGCATCCTGGCCGAGGAGATGCTGGCGAAGAAGAACATCCACCCCAACCTCGATTTCCCGGCGGGCCCCACCTACTACCTGATGGGATTCGACATCCCGATGTTCACGCCCCTGTTCGTCGCCAGCCGCATCACCGGCTGGTCCGCCCATGTGCTGGAGCAGATCGCCGACAACCGCCTGATCCGCCCGCTCTCGCACTACGTGGGCGTGGCCCAGCGCGAGATCCCGCCCATGAAGGCGCGCTGAAACGTTCCGACCGCAGGGCAGGGGCGCGGGCCGCAGGGCTCGCGCCCTTCGTGCGTCTGGCCTAGCCTCCGGCCAATGCCGACAGGAGAGACGCCCATGGCCCACACCCATCCCCGCTTCGCCTGGTTCAACGGCCGGCTCGTGCCGTGGGAGGAGGCGCGCATCCACATCTACTCGCCGGCGGTGAAATACGGCGCGGGCGTGTTCGAGGGGCTGCGCGGCTACTGGAACGACGGCCAGCGCGAGATGTTCGTCTTTCGCCTGCGCGAGCACCTCGAGCGGCTGGCCTTCGGCATCAAGGTGATGCGCTTCGACGTGACCCCCGATCTCGGCCAGCTCGAGCGTGCGGTGATCGAGGTGGTACGCGCCAACGAGTTCCGCGACGGGGTGCATATCCGGCTCTCCGCCCTGCTCGACGGCGACGGCGAGATGTATTCGGTCGGGCCGGTCACGTTCTGCTGCACCGCCAACACGCGTCCGCCGACCAAGGCGCTGACCGAAGGGCTCGCGGCCGGCGTGGTGTCGTGGCGGCGGCCGGAGGATGCGGCGCTGCCGATGCGGGTGAAGGCGAACGCCAACTACCAGAACGGACGCATGGCCGTGCACGAGGCCAAGGCGAACGGCTACGGTGCGGCGATCCTGCTCAACAACATCGGCAAGGTCGCCGAGGGCCCGGGGATGTGCCTGTTCATGGTGCGTGGCGGCGTCGCCGTCACCCCGTCGATCACCAGCGGCATCCTGGAGAGCATCACCCGCGACGCGGTGATCCGCCTGCTCCGCGACGAACTCGGCGTGACCGTGGAGGAGCGCGATGTCGATCGCAGCGAGCTCTACGCGGCCGACGAGGCGTTCTTCTGCGGCACCGCCTGGGAGGTGACGCCGATCACCTCGGTCGATCGCCTGCCGGTGGGCGATGGCAAGGTCGGCTCACTGACGAAGCGGCTGCAGGCGCTCTACTTCGCGGTGGCGAAGGGCGAGAGCGCCTTGCATTCCGAGTGGCGCACGCCGGTCTACGGGGCTGCATCCGCGCGCGCGGCGGAGTGATCCGCGCGACGCGCGCGCGTCGCCGATACATCCTGCGGTGTGCTTTGCGCGCGCAACGTGCATGAAAATGCTGCGCGTCGGTTGCTTTTTGTTGACAGCGCTGCACACGACTCGCATAGCGTGATGTTGCGGATGCAGATGCAATCCGATTCGCACATGCGATCGCTGCATCTGATCGTGTCCGCGAGAGGGAAGGACGGTCCATGGACCGCACGCACGCCGAAGTCACTCCGGTGACCGAGGCATCCCCGGGCAAGCGAGATGCGGGCGATCGGATCCCGGCGATGATGCGTTGCGTCAGCGCTGCCGTTCGCGCGCCTCGGCGCGTCCGGGCCTCGCACGCCGGGCGGCCACTTGTCGCCGCCGCGGCCCAGCCGCGGCCTGCGGGGATGTGCCTGCGTGACGGGACCCTCAACAGAAAGGAGTTTGTGCACGTGTCCATGACGAAGGACGTGCCGGCGGCGGTCGAGGCCATCCGCGCGGCGCGCGAGGCGAATGCGGAGGCCGCGGAGTCCCGCGCGCAGCCGATGGCGATGCGGGCGGCGACCAAGAAGGCGCCCGCGAAGAGGAAGCCGGCGGCGCGCAAGACCGCTGCGGCGAAGAAGCCGGCGGCCCGCAAGGCCGCGCCGAAGCGCGCGGCGGCGGCGAAGAAGGCCGCGCCGAAGCGCGCTGCGGCGAAGAAGCCGGCGACGCGCCGCGCGGCCGCGGCGAAGAAGCCGGCGGCGCGCAAGACCGCGGCCCGGAAGCCTGCGGCGCGCAAGACGGCGGCGAAGAAGCCCGCGACCCGTCGTGCCGCTGCGGCGAAGAAGCCGGCGGCGCGCAAGACCGCGGCGCGCAAGCCCGCCACGCGGCGCCCGCGCAAGGCTCCCGCCGAGGCGCCCGCGGCACCGCCCTCGGAGACGCCGAGCATGTGAGCGCGTGGCCGGCCTTCGGGCCGGTCGTGCAGGGGCGCGCCCGCGGGAGCGGGCGCGCCCTTTCTCTGTGCGGATCAGCCGAAAGTGCGGCGGAGCTCCGCGACCTGGTCCGCGCTGAGGTGCCGCACCCGCTCGCGGCGGAGCAGCATGAACAGCTTCGCCGCCTCCTCCAGTTCCTCCGCCGCATAGACCGCGTCGGTCAGCGAGCCGCCCGACACCACGGGTCCATGATTGGCGAGCAGCACGGCGCGTGCTGTTCGTGCCTCGGCCGCGATCGCCGGTTCCATCGCCGGATCGCCGGGCCGGTAGTAGGGCACGAGTGGCAGCGCGCCGCCGATGCGCATCACGAAATAGGGGGTGAGCGGCGGGATCGGCGCGCGCGGATCAATGTCGTCAAGGCAGGCGACTGCCGTCGCCCAGGTGGAGTGCAGATGCACCACCGCCTGCGCGTCCGGGCGCGCTGCGTAGAAGGCGCGGTGCATGAACACCTCCTTCGACGGCTTGTCGCCACCGACATGCCGGTACCCCGCGTCGAGCCGTGCCAGGCGTGCCGGATCGAGCCGGCCGAGACAGGAATTGGTCGGCGTGATCAGGAATCCGTCGGCAAGGCGCACCGAGATGTTGCCGGCACTGCCGACCGAGAAGCCGCGCGCGAACAGGCTCGCGGCCAGGGTGCAGATCGCCTCGCGCAGCGCCGCTTCGTCGCTCACCGTGCGTTCTCCAGCATGGCGAACGCCTTGAGGAAGAAGTCGCGGCCGCCGAAATTGCCGCTCTTCAACGCCAGATGCAGCCCGCCTGCCGCATCGGGCGCGTAGGTCCAGGGCACACCGGGATCGATTTCCGGTCCGATCGCGAGCCGGCGCACGCCGAGCCGCGACACCACCGCGCCCGAGGTCTCGCCGCCGGCGACGACCAGCCGCCGCACCCCGCGGGCGACCAGCGCTTCAGCCACATCGGCCAGGGTCTGCTCGATCAGATGTCCCGCCGCGTCACGCCCAAGCGCCCGCTGCAATGCCTCGACGCGGTCGGGCGTGGCGGATGCGGCGATGACGATGGGTCGGTCGGTCGGTTGCGCCTCGGCCCAGGCGACGGCGTCTTGCGCGAGCGCCGCCGCGTCGGGGCGCGCCAGCGGATCGAGCGTCAAGGTCGGCACATGGTCGCGCGCGAAGCCGATCTGGGCGAGTGTGGCGCGCGAGCAGCTTCCTGCAATGACGGCGGCGCGGCCCTGGGCCGGTGGCAAGATCGCGGCATCGCTGCGTGCCGCGAGCAGTCCCGCCGCACGCCAGGTTTCCGGCAGGCCGATCGCGAGGCCGGAGCCGCCCACCATCAGCGCGAGATTGTCCGAGGCGGCGCCGATCGCGCGCAGATGCGCGTCCGTGATCGCATCGACGATCGCATAGCGCTTCCCCTGGTCGCGCAGCGCGTTGAACGCCGCCCGGATCGCGCCCGCACCCTGATCGACCGCCGCGAACGGGACGAGACCCACCGAGCCCTGCGTCTGCCGCCCGAGCACGCGCACGAGATTGGCGTCGCGCATGGGGGTGAGCGGGTGGTTCTCCATGCCGCTCTCGTTGAGAAGGACACTGCCGACGAAGAGATGGCCGAGATAGACAGTGCGCCCATTGGTCGGGAACGCGGGGCAGACCGGCGCGAAGCCGGCGCCGAGCCGGGCGAGCAGCGCATCCGCCACGGGGCCGATATTGCCCGCGTCGGTGGAATCGAAGGTCGAGCAGACCTTGAAGAACGCCTGCCGGCAGCCGGCGGCGAGCAGCCAGTCAAGCGCCGCGACGCTGTCGGCGACAGCCTCGCGCACCGGCGCAGTGCGCGACTTCAACGCCACCACGATCGCGTCCGCCTCCGGCACCGGGTCGTCGGCGCGCGGCACGCCGAGCAGTTGCACCGTGCGCGCGCCCTCCTTCACGAGGGTGTTGGCGAGGTCGGTCGCACCGGTGAAGTCGTCGGCGACACAGCCGAGGATCGGCATGACTCAGGTCTCCGCGGGCAGGGCGAGCAGGTCGCGATGGCCGATGGTCAGCGCAAGCCGGCCGCGCGCGAGCAGAGCGAGCCGCGCCTGCTCCCAGGCGGCGATGCGCGCGGTGGCAGCGGGCAGCGCATTCGCGGCGGCGGCGGCGTGGCCGCGCACCATCGCTTCCAGCATCGGCCCGGCGATCGGCGGGATGATCCAGTCCGACGGCGCTGTCGCCACCCTGAAGCCGCGCGCGGCGAACAGGCGCGCGAGCGTGGCCGGCGCGTCCGCACCCATCGCACGTCCGAAGCCCTTGTCGCGCCGCATGTCGCGCGCGAATCCCCGCGCGATCAGCCGGTCATCGGGGTGTGCGGGGCGAAAGCGGTCGCGGCCGTCCACGGTCAGGCAGGCGAGGAACGGCACATGCAGCGCCGCCGCGAGCCGCTCCGCCCAGGCGGCCGAGACGAGATCCATCAGCGCCGAGCACACCACGGCGTCGTGTGTGGCGAAGGGTAGGCGCGACGGGTCATCGCCGAAATCGGTGGCGAGCGCCTCGATCCGCCACGCGCCGCTGGGTGTGTGGATCAGCAGAGCGCGGCCGGGCGTGGTGACGCGAAGCCCGCGCGCTTCGGCCCAGTCTGCGGTGCGGGCGAAGGCGCGACCGAGCAACGCCTCGTCCGCGTCGACGATCGTCCAGGCCTGCGCGCGGCCGATGATGGGGGCGAGAAAGCGGAACAGCGAGGCCGTGCCGGCGCCGAGATCCATGATCCTTGGCCGCGCCGGCAGCGCCTCCGCCAGCCGCGCGGCGAGCCTCCGGGAGCGCGCCACACGGTCGAACGGCTCGCGCAGCGCGAGCCAGTCGGCCGAGAACCCCTCGCTCATCCGGCGACCGCGGCGAGCTCGCGCGTGAAGGCGTCGGCCTGCGTCTCCCAGCCCGGCAGGCGCGCGCCGGCGGCGAAGGCCGCGTCGCTCATGCGGTGGCGCAGCGCGGTGTCGAAGATCGGCCGGCGCATCGCGCGCGAGAGCGCGATCCAGTCGCCCGGCGGCACGATCACCCCGGCATCGACCGGCAGCAGATCGGCGACCGCGCCGCCCGACGTCAGCGCGCAGGGAATGCCGCGCTTCAGCGCCTCGGCCACCGCCATGCCGTAGCCTTCATGCCAGGTCGCGAGCGCGAACAGATCGGTGCCGGCCCAGAGTGCCTCAAGCGCATCGTCGGCGATCTCGCCGGCGAAGGTGATGCGGTCAGCGATCGCCAGATCGCGCGCCAGCGCGGCGAGGGACGCCGCATGGACACGGTCACGGTCGAGGCTGCCGACGATGGTGAGCCGCCAGTCGAGATCGGTCAGCCGCCCGAGTGCCCGCAGCAGCAGGTCATGGCCCTTGCGCGGCACGGCCGCGCCCAGCGAGAGGATCGCGCAACCGGCCCCCTGCGAGCCCCGCGCGCGCGGCGCAGCATCGGTGCCAGGCTCGACCACGCCGATGCGCGCCTCGGCGATGCCCATGCCGGCGAGCGCCTTCGCGGTCGTCTGCGAGGTGGCGATCAGGCGCGCGAGGTGCGGCAGAAGCTGCGCCTCCTTCTCGCGCAGCAGCGCCGCGTCGGCCTCGGAGAGGCCTTTCTCCAGTGGTGTGGGGTGGTGGATCAGCCCGACCGCCGCGGCGCGCGAGATCGCCTCCGCGGCGCGCGCGAAGGACGGCAGGCCGAGCCCGTCGATCACCGGAATCTCGCCTGACCGCAGCTCGGCGATCGCCTGCCAGGCCGAGGCCTCGGCCGCCGCATCGGGAAGCGGGTGACGCCCGGCGAGTTCGACCACGCGCACCGCATGGCCGCGCGCACGCAAGCCCGCGACGATGCGACGATCATACCCGTAGCCGCCCGAGACCGCGTCGAACGGCGCCGGCACCATCAGCGCGATGGCGAGCGCGCTCATTCCACCGCCGCCTCGTAGGCGGCCCAGGCGAGCGGGCTCTCGCGCAGCAGCACCTTCAGCGCCGTGACGCGTTTGCCGCCGTCGCCCAGCCGGCCCTTCCTCAGCGCCGCGACCAGCAGCCCGTGGACATGCGCGGCCATGAACTCGGTGGTCGTGTTCTGTCCGGCGAACTGCGGCAGGGCGTCGAGATTGTCGTAGTCGAAGCTGTCGAGCGCGCGGCGGAGTTCGGTGCGGGCAAGGCCGATATCCACGACCAGCCCGTGCTCATCGAGCGTGGGCACGCGGAACTCTGCCTCCACCGCATAGGTCGCGCCGTGCAGCTTCTGCGCCGGGCCGAACACCTCGCCGCGGAAGGAATGGGCGATCATGACGTGGTCGCAGACGGTGAGGCTGAACACGCGCGGTCCTTTCAGACGGAGGGATCGTAGGCAATGAGGTGGCAGAGCGCGCCGGGGCTCGCGGCGAGCCGCGCCATGGTCGCGGGAAGATCGGCGAACGGTGTGGGGCCGTCGAGCAGGGCGTCAAGCCGTGCGTCGTCGAGCAGCGCGAGCGCGAGGGCGAGCCGCTCGGCATGGCTGCGGCGGCCCCGCATGGTGGCGGCGATGCTGCCCACCTGCGAGGAGAGCAGCCGCAGCCGGCGGCTGTGGAACGCCTCGCCGAGCGGCAGCGGCACGACGCGGTCGCCGAACCACGAGGCCTCGATGATGCGCGCCTCGAAGCCAGCGCGGGCGAGGGCGAGCGCCAGGCCATCGGGCGAGCCGGAGGCGTGCACGATCAGCTCCGCCTCGGCCGGGGCCTCGCCGGGTGTGGCGAAGGCGAGGCCGAGTGCCGCGGCGATGCGCGCCTTGCCCGGGTCGGTGTCGATCGCGGTCAGCGTCACGCCGGGGATGCGCGCGAGCAGATGCGCGGCCAGCAGCCCGACCACGCCGGCGCCGATCACCAGCACGCGCTCGCCGGGCAGTGCGGCGGCATCCCAGGCGATGTTCAGCGCCGTCTCCATGTTGGCGGCGAGCACCGCGCGGCGCGTCGGCACGGTCTCGGGCACCGTGTGCAGCATCGCCGCAGGTGCCAGGAAGCGATCCTGGTGCGGATGCAGGCAGAACACGCGCCGGCCGATCAGCGCCGGCGGTCCGGCCTCGACGATGCCGACCGCGCTGTATCCGTACTTCACGGGAAACGGGAAGTCGCCGGCCTGGAACGGGCAGCGCATCGCCGCGTACTGGCTCGCCGGCACGCGGCCGGCGAACACCAGGGATTCGGTGCCGCGCGACACGCCGCTCGCGAGCGTGCGCACCAACGCCTCGTCGGCGCGGGGGCGCGGAAGCGTCTCCACGCGCAGCTCGCCCTGACCGGGCCCGATGGTCCAGAAGGCGCGTGCGGTCATGACGTCGTGCGGCGATCGATGGCGCAATCGAACAGCATGTCGTCGCCGAGACGATGCACGACCATCGGGAAGCGAATTCCCTGCTCCGGCCGATCGATCCCTGGCAGGGCGAGCGACGGGATGCCGCTTCCCAGCAGCAGCGGCGCGACCGCCACGTGCAGCCGGTCGATCAGCCCGGCGGCTAGGAAGCGGCCGACCGTGACGCCGCCGCCCTCGACGAAAAGATGCGTCAGGCCGCGCGCGCGCAGCGCGGCGACGAGCGCCCGCAGATCGAGCCCACGTTCCGCGCGCGGCAGGCGCAAAATCTCCGCCCCGCCGCAAGGCGATGCGGCGTCCTCGGCGCAGGCGAGCAGCGTCGGCAATCCATCCTGGAACACGAGATGGCCGTGATGCAGGCGGCGGTCCGTGTCGAGCACCACGCGCACGGGGCATTGCCCTTCGACCTCGCGCGTGGTGAGGCGGGGATCGTCGTGCTTCACCGTGCCCGCACCGACGATGATCGCATGATGCAGCGCGCGCAGCCGGTGCGTGTGGGTGATGTCGGCCGCGCCGCTGATCCAGCGGGACACCCCCGCAGCGGTGGCGATGCGTCCGTCGAGGCTCTGGGCGAGGTGGGCGGTCACGAATGCGCCATCGGCCGCCACCGGCGGCTCGGTGAGGGGTGCGAACAGGTCGCGCAGCAGGGCAGCCTGGGCGTCGGCCGGCGCGGGCAACGCCGCCCGCGCGCCGCCGCGGCGCGCCAGCAGCGCGCGCCACATCGCGACCGCATCCGCCGTTCCGCCCCCTCCATCCATCGACGGGCTTCTAGCGTCCGAGCACGTCAGGAGGAAGGCAGGCGAGGATGATCTCGGCGCCGAGCCCCGAGAGCGGCGGCAGCCAGGCGGTCGCGGCCAGACGCAGCAGGACGAAGCGCCATCCCATCAGCGGCACTTCCCAGAGGATGACCCGGTTCAGCCCCAGCACCGACCAGGCGGAGATCAGCGTCACCATCTGCGCCGCGCCTGCGCCGGAACTCCACAGCGCGAGCACGATCGGGAAGGAAACGAACGGCCCGCCGGGGATGCAGGCGCCGGCGATCGTCGCGGCGAGGTGGCCCAGCACGCCGCTGTCGGGCCCGAACAGCGTCGCGGCGACGCGTTCCGGCACGAGTTCGCTGAGGAACCCTGCCGTGGGCAGCGCGATGGCGATGATCGGCAGCACCGTGAACAGGCTGGTGCGCGTGTGAGCGAGGGCGCCGCGCAGCATTGCGGGATCGCGCCGCAGGGCCCAGAGGCAGCCGATCCCCGCGGTCGCCCAGAGCAGGAGCGCGGTCAGCGTCATCGCGCGCCGACCCAGCCGGGCAGGCGGCGCGCGACCAAGCCCGCAAGCACAGGCAGCGGCAGCGAGGCGAGGAAGCGCAAGGCCGCGAATTCCGGGCCCAGCACCGGGATCTCCCACACCAGGATGCGGCTGAACCCGTTCAAGGCCCAGGCGGCGATGTAGGCGATCAGCGCGCCGCGATCGGCGCCGCCGGCGGCAAGCGCCAGCACCAGCGGGAACGCTGCCATCGGCCCACCTGGTGTGGCGATTCCGGCGACTGTGGCCAGCACGAGGCCGCGCAGCCCCGAATTCGCACCGAGCCAGCGCGAGATGCGTTCGCGCGCCACGCCTACCTGCACCAGTCCGGCGAGGATCAGCGCCGGCAGGATCACCGGCAGCATCACGGCGGCGAGATCGCGCGCGCGGGCCAGCCCGCTGACCAGCCCCTCCGTGCCCTTCAGGGCGAAGCAGGCGAGGGCGGAGGCGGCGCAGAGGCCGAGGATGAAGACGAGATTGGCGTGGCGCTTGAGCGGCGACGCGGCGGAGGGCGGGGGCATGGGACGCAGGCGATCATGCCCGCGTCAGCGGTGGTGCGTCGAGCCAGGCGGATCAGAGCTGGGCGGCGAGGGTCACCGCCGGTGCGGCGTGGCGCACCGGCCGCGGCGCGCCGTTGGCGACATAGCGCCCGTCCACCGGCTGGGCGGCCTCGGAGAGCACGCGCACCAGCGCATCCTGCGCGGCGAGCGCGCGCTCGAGCATGCGCCGGTTCGCCGAGGCGAGCGCGCTCAGCCGTTCGGAGAGGGTGCGGACAGCGTCGCGTTCCGCCTCGCCGGCGCGCCCGCCCGACTTGCGCGTGGTCGCCTCGGCGGCGACGAAGGCCTCGACGGCTTCCCGCTTCGGCTCGGCGAGCGCGGCCGCGGCGGCGAGATCGAGGGCCGCGAGCGCCCGGTTCTCGGCCTCCAGCAGTCCGGCCAGCCGGACGCCGGCGCTGATCAGTGCGGAGATCATGCCCGCTGCTCCTGCATCGCGATCATCTGACGCATCACGGCATCGCCGATGCCGAGCCCGCGGCCCTCGGCGATCGCGCGGGCGAACTCGTTCACCAGCATCGGCCGCCACATCTCCTCGCCGGGTCCGCCGCCGAACGCGCCGCCCTTGCCGAGCCCTTCGAACATCGGCTGGAGCAGCGCGCCGAGCGCCATCGCCTCGAACGCGCGCGCGGTGCGCGCCATGGCGGCGGGATCGGCGCCCGGGCGGGGGGACGCGGGCGCGCCGGCGAGGCGCGGATCGGCGGCGGGCGGCAGAACCGGCGTCATGGTCAGATCACCTCGAGCTCGGCCTGCAGGGCGCCGGCCGCCTTGATCGCCTGGAGGATCTGGATCATCTCGCGCGGGCCGACGCCGAGCGCGTTCAGGCTGCCGACGAGATCCTGCAGCGTGACATTGCCCGGCACGATGCCGAGGCGGCGCTCGCGCCCGTCCTCGACCTGGATCTCGGTGCGCGGCACCACCACGGTCTGGCCCTGCCCGAACGGGTTGGGCTGGCTCACCTGCGGGGTCTCGGTGATGCGGATGGTCAGGTTGCCCTGCGCGATCGCGACCGTGCTCACGCGCACATTGGCGCCCATGACGATGATGCCGTTCGCCTCGTCGATGATCACGCGCGCCACCTGGTCGGGCTGGATGCGAAGCTGCTCGATGTCGGTCAGGAAGCCGATCAGGTCGGCCGCGCGCCCCGCCGGCGGTGTGACCACCACGGTGCCCGGATCGGTCGGCGTCGCGACCTGGCCGCGCGCGAACGCGTTGACCGCCGCGGCGATCCGCCGCGCGGTCGTCAGGTCGGGATTGCGCAGGCTGAGCCGCACCTCGCGCCGCTCGTTCAGCGCGAAGCCGGTCTCGCGCTCGACGATCGCGCCGTTGGCGATCCGCCCGGCGGTCGGCACGCCGCGCGTCACGGTCTGCGCGCCGCCGCGCGCGGCGATCGCGCCGGTGGTCACCGAGCCCTGGGCGACGGCGTAGACCTCGCCGTCGGCGCCGAGCAGCGGTGTCACCAGCAGGGTGCCGCCCGTCAGGTTGGTGGCGTCGCCCAGGGCTGCGACCTGCACGTCGATGCGCGTGCCCTGGCGGGCGAAGCCCGGCAGCGAGGCCGTGACCATCACCGCGGCGACGTTCTTGGTGTCGAGCCGCTGTTCCTGGTCGCGCGTGTTCACGCCCAGCCGCTCGAGCATGCCGATCAGGCTCTGGCGGGTGAACACGGCCGAGGAGAGCCGGTCGCCGGTGCCGTTCAGGCCGACCACCAGGCCATAGCCGACGAGCTGGTTCTCGCGCACGCCCTCGACATCGGCGATGTCCTTGATCCGCACCTGGCCGTGCGCGGGGGCAAGCGGGGCGGCGAGCGCGGTCAGCAGGGCGGCGAGCAGGACAGTCCGCATCATCCTCGGCATCCGTTGGTCAGACGCGGCCCTTCTGGCCGCAACGATCGATTAGCGAACTCCGTGCCAAACACGATCCCGCGGATTGCCGCCGCCTCGGCCGGGGTGGCGCGGTTCGTTGCCCGGCAGAACTTGCCGGGTACGGCCAGTCCTGCCGGCCGGCGGGCGGCCAGACGAAGGAGCTGGACGATGGTGAAGATCGTCGGATTCGGACCGGCGCCGGTGACCTCCCCACGCCCCGCGCGCCCGGTCGGCGGCACGGGGCGCTTCCGTGTTGCCGTCCAGACGGGCGAGGCCGCGGAAGCGCACGACTCGGCACCGGTCGACGGTGTCTCGATCGCGCCGTCGCTGCTGGCCTTGCAGGAGACGGTCGCGGCCGGCGAGCGTGACGCACGCTCGCGCCGACGTGCCGAGGGGATGCTGGAGGAGTTGGCCGCACTTCAGCTCGGCCTGCTCGGCGGCCGGCTGCCGCGTGGCCGGCTGGAGTCGCTCGCCGCGCTGGCCGCCGAGCCCGAAGTCGCCGCCGATCCGCGCCTTGCGGCGATCGCCGCCGAGATCGGCGTGCGCGCGGCGGTGGAACTTGCCCGCCTCGATGCCGCGGCCGCTGCGCGACGGAGGAGTGAAACCGTTTTGTCTCAATAGGTTGTGTGCGTCGCTTCGATCTTGGCGACCCTGGGGGCGATGAGTATAGTCCGCCCGCCTTCGCCCCCCTTGGGTGTCAGTCGCGCGCGGGGGGTTAGCGCGCACAGGGACGAGCAATGATCGTGACGCTGCCGCCGGACTACCGACCCTCCGACGACGAAGAGTTCATGAACCCCCTTCAGGTCGAGTATTTCCGGCGCAAGTTGCTGCGCTGGCGGACCGAACTCCTGAAGGAAGCCGACGATACCTTGACGAGCCTCCAGAACGGCGGCTTGCAGGAGCCTGATCTCACCGACCGTGCCTCGGCCGAGACCGACCGGGCGCTGGAGCTGCGCACCCGCGACCGGGCGCGGAAGCTGATCGGCAAGATCGATGCGGCGCTCGAGCGGATCGAGAGCGGAACCTATGGCTACTGCGAGGAGACCGGCGAGCCGATCAGCCTGCGCCGGCTCGAGGCGAGGCCGATCGCCACGCTGTCGATCGAGGCGCAGGAGCGTCACGAGCGCATGGAGAAGACCCACCGCGACGACTGATACCGTCCGGACAAAGGTCTGACCTTCGTCCGGACGGAATTGCGCGGCGGGCTGGTATGAGCGGCGGGTCGCCCTCACCCCGACTGGATCGTCACCGGAGCCCGGCGCCCGAACGCGACCGCGTGAAGGCCATCACGACGAGAGCCGCGAGCAGCAGCGCCGCGAGCCCGACGCCGGCCAGGAATCCCAGCAGCATCGGCGGCGAGACGGCCGGATGGCCCCCGATCGCCGACCAGAGCAGGACGCTCATGGCGCCTGCGCCCTTGCCGGCGATGGCCAGAACCGCCCCGATCCCGGCGGCGCACAGGTCGAGCAGGCTGCCGACCATGCGGCTCGCTTGGTCGAGATGGGGGCCAGTCGGACTCGCGGTGGCCACCGAGCCGACACCGGCGGCGACCAGCGCGAGCAGCACCAGCGCAAGGCGGAACGGACGGAACATCGACGACCTCCTCGGTTGCGGGGCGGGTGTCTGGCGTGGCCGCGCGGTCAGAACGGCAGGATGATGTCGAGCAGCTGCTGGCCGTAGCGCGGCTGCTGGATGTCGCTGATGATGCCGCGGCCGCCATAGGCGATGCGGGCCTCGGCCATGCGGTCGTGCCGGACCGTGTTGTCCGAGCCGATGTCCTGGGTGCGCACGACCCCGTTGATCGAGAGCTCGCGCAGTTCGTTGTTCACGCGCACCTCCTGCTTGCCGTTCAGCACCAGGTTGCCGTTGGGCAGCACCTGCGTGACCACCGCGGCGACGCGCAGCGTCACCTGTTCGGTGCGCTGGATCTGGCCCTTGCCGGTCGAGCCGCCGGTCGAGGAGGCGGTGACCAGGTTGGCCGGATTGATGGTGCCCGGGAGAATCCGCGTGAGGCTCGATTCCAGCCCGAGCATCTGCGGCAGGCCCATGTTCTCGCTGTTGTTGCGGTTGCGCGTCGAGCTGTTCTCGAGCTGGGCCTCGTCGCGGATGCTGACCAGCACGGTGATGATGTCGCCCACGTTCGTGGCGCGCTGGTCCTTGAAGAAGGCGCGCGACCCGGGCCGCCACAGGCTGTTGGCCGTGTGCACGGGCGCCTGCGGCGTCGGCATCGGCATCGACACCGGCCGCCAGTCGGGCCGCGCGGTCGGGTTCTCGATCTGCGAGAGCTGCGGCCCGCGGCCGATCTCGGAGAGACGCTGCGGTGCGTTGCAGGCGGCGAGCGTCATGGCTGAGGCGAGCAGAAGGATCCGGATCATCGGTTCGGCTCCACGCGACGGTTGGCGAGACGTCGGTCGTTGGGGGGTGAGACGGGCATGCTGCCCGGGGTGACACGCACGCGGCCGGGGCCGATCACGGTCGCCTCGACGACGGCGCGGCTCGCGATGTTCAGCACCTGGACCATGTCGCCGCGCGCGCCGTTCTCGAGCGCCCGGCCCTGGGCGGTGACGGTCAGGCCGGGAACCTCGATCGCCATCATCACCGGCTGATCCTTCACCACCAGGAGCCGCCCGCCGAGATCGGACTGCCCGATCGGCGCGCCGGGCGGCAGGGCACGGCGCAGCACCTGGCCGCCGAACTCGGCCGGATCGAGCACGGCGTCGGCCGGCACGCGGTCGGGTGCAAGTCGCACGATGCGCACATCGCTCGCCGTGACCGGTGTGCCGGCATTCAGGCGCCGGATCGTCACCGGCACGGCGACGAGGTCGTTCAGCCGGCCGGCGAGCCGCGTGCGCGCGGGCTGCTCGCCGGCAGCGATCGCGGTCAGCGTCGCGGCGAAGCGGCCCGTGGCCTGGTCCCAGGAGAGATCCTCGACGATCAGGTGCGGTGTGACGCCCATCGGCACCGTCGGCGGCGTGAAGGGCTGCATCTCCAGCCGCGCCTCCGCGCCGACGACGGCGCCCGCAGCGGCGAGCGCCTGGCGCAGCACGGCCTCGGCCTCCTCGCGCGCGATCGGCCGGCCGGGCCGCTCGACCAGGGTCGGGCCGCCGCCCACCAGAGTCAGGCCGTTGTCGCGTGCGATCGCGGCGAGCTGCGCGACCGGCACGATGTAGCGCTGACCCGGGGCAGGGGCGGGGCCGAGCACGCGCGCGCCGTTCGCGCCGGCGTTCTCGAACAGGTCGGCAAGGCGGACCTGCGGCGTGTCCATCACGACCTTCGCGCGCGCGATCGCCTCGCCCGCCGCTTCGGCGGGCACGGCGGCGAGCAGGGCGAAAGAGAGAAGGAGGGGGCGCATCATCGGGCTCACCGCAGCCGGGTCAGGGTGGAGAGCATCTCGTCGGAGGCGGTGATCACCTTGCTGTTCATCTCGTAGGCGCGCTGAGCGGTGATCAACGAGGTGATCTCGGAGACGACGTTCACGTTCGAGGTCTCGATGAAGCCCTGCATCAGGTTGCCGAAGCCGGGCCCGCCCGGCACGCCGATCTGCGCCTGGCCCGAGGCGGGCGTCTCGAGGAACAGGTTGTCGCCGATCGCCTCGAGCCCGCCCTCGTTGGCGAAGATCGCGGTGGTGATCTGGCCGACATTCGCCGGCGCGATCTGGCCGTCGAGCTTCACCAGCACCTCGCCGTTGGCGTTGATGGTGACGTCGCGCGCGGCCTGGGGGATCACCACGCCGGGCAGCAGGCGGAACCCGTCGGCGGTCACCACCTCGCCCTGCGGGCTGAGCCCGAAGGTGCCGTCGCGGGTGTAGGCGAAGTCGCCGTTCGGCAGCTCGATGCGGAAATAGCCGGGGCCGCGGATGGCGATGTCGAAGCGGTTCTCGGTCTGTTGCAGGTTGCCCTGCTCGTGGATGCGATAGACCGCGGCGATCTTGGTGCCGAGGCCGAGCTGCACGCCCGCCGGCACGATCGTGCCGGTGTCGGAGCTGGTCGAGCCGACCCGGCGCATGTTCTGGTAGATCAGGTCCTGGAACTCGGCGCGCCGGCGCTTGAAGCCGGTCGTCGACATGTTCGCGATGTTGTTTGAGATCACCTCGACATTGGTCTGCTGGGCCAGCATGCCGGTCGCGGCGATGTGCAGGGATCGCATGGTCAGCTCTCCTTCGGGTCAGGTCAGCCGCGGCGCCGGGTCAGGCGCTCGATCGCCTGGGTCTGCCGCTCGCCCTCGCGCTCGATGAACTGCGAGGCGAACTGGAACTCGCGCATCTGCGCCATGAGCAGGGTGAGCTCGACCACAGCGTGGACGTTCGACTCCTCGACCATGCCCTGCATCACCACCGGCGCATCGACCGGCAGCGGCTCCTCCTCGGTGGCGTGGAGGTTCACGCCCTCGGCGCGCAGCGCCTGCGGATTCTCGAACCGGACGACGCGGATGCGCCCGATCTGGCCGTTCTCGGTGCTGACCGTGCCGTCGGTCGCGATGCTGATCCGGCCCTCATCCGGGGCGATCACGATCGGCTCGCCACCGTGGGCGAGCACCGGGAACCCCTCGGGCCCGACCAGCCGGCCGTCATTGTCGAGGGTGAGCCGGCCGTTGCGGCTGTAGCGCTCGCCGCGCGGGGTGTCGAACACGAGGAAGCCGTCGTCGGCGAGGGCGATGTCCAGCGGATTGCCCGTGCTCTGCATCGCGCCGGCCGCCATCTCGCGATGGGTGCCGCGGTCCTGCACGAAATGCACCGTGCGCGCCGCGATCGGCTGGTCCACCCGGCGCTGGTTCACCAGGTAGTCGCTGAACAGCATGCGCGAGGCCTTGAAGCCCGGGGTGTTCGCGTTGGCGATGTTGTGCGCCGTCATGTCCGTCTGGCGCTGCAGCGCGACCATGCGGGAGAGGGCGACGTAGCCGGTGGTGTCCATGGCGTGGGTGCGTCCAGAAGGTCCGTCGCCCACGGCCACCGCAAACGCCATGCCAGCGCGCCAGGGGCCGATTTCCCCGACTTTCCGTGCGCGCGCCGGCATGCAAGGCCGCCCCACCGGCAAACCCTGCCCGGCAAGCCGGGTGCGTCACCGGGCGCCGCATGCCGGGCCGCCCCGCGCCGCGATCGGTGACCCTTTCAAGCTTCCTTAACCGCACGCGCTGCACACACATGCCTGCGGAGGTCGGGGTGACGTCCGCCGGAGCGGAAGTGGGAACGCAGGCTATGGCCGGCAGCGCGTCGGTGGCGCAGGACGATGCGGCGACAGCGGAGCAGCCCGCGTCGAACGGGCGGCGCAAGCTGATCCTGCTGGGGGCGCCGGTGCTGGTCGCGGCGCTGGGCGGCGGTCTGTGGTTCAGCGGCGTGCTGCCCGGGCTGCTCGGCATGGGCCGCGAGGCGGAGCCGCCGGCCGAGGTGAAGCCCGAGCCGGGCCTGTTCGCCATGCCCGACATCATCGTCAACCTGAATGTCGGCGCCGGACGGCGTCCGTCCTATCTCAAGCTGGTCGCGCGCATCGAGATCGCCGACAGCCGCGAGCTGCCCCAGATGGACGCCGCGGTGCCGCGGTTGCAGGACCTGTTCACCACCTATCTGCGGGAACTGCGCCCCGAGGAGCTGCGCGGTTCTATCGGCATGCACCGCCTGCGCGAGGAGCTCACCGCCCGCGCCAAGGTCGCCGCGCATCCGGTGAAGGTCACCGACGTGCTGTTCGTCGAGATGCTGGTGCAATGAGCGCCACGCCCGAGAACGAACTCGACGACGAGGCGCTGGCCGCCGCCTGGGGTGCGGATCTCGAAGGCGGCGACGGCGAGGCCGGCGAAAGCGCCGCCGGCCCCGATGCGGCGCGGGTGCTGAACCAGGCCGAGATCGACAGCCTGCTCGGGTTCGACAGCGGCCCGGCTTCGGATGTCGAGCTGTCGGGCATCCAGAAAATCATCTCCTCGGGCCTCGTCACGTACGAGCGCCTGCCGATGCTCGAGATCGTGTTCGACCGCCTCGTGCGGATCATGAGCACGTCCTTGCGCAACTTCACGTCCGACAATGTCGAGGTGTCGATCGACAACATCGTCAGCCTGCGCTTCGGCGACTACCTCAACTCGATCCCGCTGCCGGCCATGCTCGCCGTGTTCAAGGCCGAGGAGTGGGACAATTACGGGCTGATGGTGGTCGACTCGGCGATGATCTACTCGATCGTCGACGTGCTGCTCGGCGGCAGGCGTGGCACAGCGCAGATGCGCATCGAGGGCCGCCCCTACACCACGATCGAGCGCACGCTGGTCGAGCGGATGATCCATGTCGTGCTGGCCGATCTGTCCCAGGCCTTCGACCCGCTCTGCCCGGTGAACTTCCGCTTCGAGCGGCTGGAGACCAATCCGCGCTTCGCTGTCGTCAGTCGTCTCTCCAATGCGGCCGTCTTGACCAAGCTCCGTGTCGAGATGGAGGACCGCGGCGGCCGGCTCGAACTGCTGCTGCCCTACGCCACGCTCGAGCCCGTGCGCGAGATGCTGCTGCAGCAGTTCATGGGCGAGAAGTTCGGCCGCGACAGCATCTGGGAGACCCATCTCGCCGAGGAGCTGTGGGAGACGGATATCGAGCTCTCCGCCGTGATCGACGAGCAATGGGCCAAGCTCGCCGACGTCATGTCGTGGCGCGTGGGCAGCCGCATCGTGCTGAACGCAACCGCCGACACGCCGGTCAGCCTGCGGTGCGGCAGCGTGCCGTTGTTCCAGGGACGGATGGGACGGCGCAACGGCCGCATGGCCGTCCGGATCGAACGCGACGTGCCGCGCCGGCAGGGGGAGACCTGATGATCACGCTGCTGCAATGGGGCCTTGAAGCGCTGCTTCTCGTGCTGCTTGCCGCGACCTTGCTCTATGCCGTGCGGCTGGAGCGGCGGCTCGGCGTGCTGCGCCGTGACAACGCCGCGCTTGAGGCGCTGGTCGCCGGGTTCAACGAGGCGACCGCGCGGGCCGAGGCCTCGACGGCGCGGTTGCGCGCCGCGGCCGAAGGTGCCGGCCATCAGGTCGCCGAGCAGACCGAGGCGGCCGAGCGTTTGCGCGGCGACCTCGTGTTCCTGATCGAGCGCGGCGAGGCCTTGGCCGACCGCCTCGATTCGCGCGTGCGCGAGGCGCGGGCGCTCGCCAATGCGCCTGAACCGCGCAGCCCCGCCCGCGCTCTCCCGGAAACGGCCGATGCGCCCAAGGTGCGCAGCCAGGCCGAGCGCGATCTCATGCAGGCCCTGAGGCTCGCCCGATGACGACCGCTCCATCCCGCCGCGGGCACGCCCGCCTGCTGCCCTTCGTGATCGTCACGCTTGCGGCACTGCTGACCGTGCGCGTCGCCGCGCTGCTGATCGGTATGCCGTTCGCGCCCGCGCCCGAGGGTGCGGTCGGCCTGCCGATCGTCCCCTCCGCGCTCGCCGCGCGCGGCGAGGCCGAGGCTCCGCCTGCCGTGCAGCAGGCGGCGCGCACGGATCGGCCCGCCGCGGTTCCGGCAGTGCCGCCGGCCGATGGGTCGGCACCGACGGCACCTCGCTTCGCCCAGCCGAGTGCGGCAGAGATGACGGTGCTCGAGGATCTGCGCGCCCGCCGTCTCGCGCTGGAGGAGCGCGAGCGCACGATCGCCGAGCGCGAGGCTGTCGTGGTCGCGGCCGAGCGTCGGCTCGCCGAGCGGATCGAGGAACTTCAGCAGTTGCAGCAGCGCCTTGAGGCGCTCGATCAGGCCGCGCGCGAGCGCACCGATGCCGGCTGGCGCGGCCTCGTGAAGATCTACGAGACCATGCGTCCGCGCGATGCCGCGCGCATCTTCAACGAACTGGAAATGCCTGTGCTGATAGAGGTGGTCGAGCGCATGCGCGAACGCAACGCCGCCCCGATCCTGGCCGGAATGAATCCGGACAAGGCGAAGGCACTGACGGCTGAGCTCGCGCAGCGCCGAGCCCGCTCGCCCGATGAGGGTGCGGCAGGCGGTTGACCCCCAGCCCCCGGCGGCGCCCGCCCCGGCCACCACAGGAGCGCGATCCGATCCATGGACAAGAACATGAACATCCTCATCGTCGATGACTACAAGACGATGCTGCGAATCATCCGCAACCTGCTGCGCCAGCTCGACTTCAACAATGTCGACGAGGCGACCGACGGCGCGCAGGCGCTGTCCATGCTGCGCAGTGGCAACTACGGCCTGGTCATCTCGGACTGGAACATGCAGCCCATGACCGGCCTCCAGCTGCTCCAGGAGGTGCGAGCCGACGGCAAGCTCCGCAACCTGCCCTTCATCATGATCACCGCCGAGAGCAAGACCGAGAACGTCATCGCCGCGAAGCAGGCCGGCGTCTCCAACTACATCGTCAAGCCCTTCAACGCCGAGACGTTGAAGGAGAAGATCGAGAAGGTGCTCGTCCATGCCTGATGGCGGCAACGGGGCAGGCCGCGCCGCCTTGGCCGAGCGGCTCGCCGCACTGCGCGCGCGCCACCGCGACGCGACAACGCCCGAGGCGGTCGCCGAGATCGTCGAGCAGGTGCTGGCGACCATGCACGGCGATCTGACCGCGAGCGAGGCGACGCTGCTCGCCGAGGTCGAGCAGATCGGCCGCACGATCGCCGCTGCCAAGCAGGAGATCGCCTCGCTCAAGGTCGAGGACATCAACCGCGCCTTCATCCCTTCGGCGACCGACGAGCTCGACGCGATCGTCGAGGCGACCGCGCAGGCGACCAACGAGATCCTCGATTGCTGCGAGACGTTCGAGAGGGCCGCGAGCGAGCTCGGCGGCGAGCAGGGCGAGGCGCTGCAGGCTGCGGTGACGCGGATCTACGAGGCGTGCAGCTTCCAGGACATCACCGGCCAGCGGATCACCAAGGTGGTGCGGACGCTGAAGTCGATCGAGGACCGGATCGCGGCGATCGTCGCGACCTTCTCCGATCGTGCCGCCGGCGCCGAGCCGCCCGCACCGGTCGCGGCCGGCCCGGAAGCGTCGCTGCTGAACGGCCCGCAACTGCCCGGCAATGGCGTGGATCAGGCCGAGATCGACCGTCTGCTCGCGAGTTTCGATTGATGCACCGTCCCCTCCTGCTCGCCTTCACGCTGGCCCTCGCCACCTCCGCGGCCCACGCGGAGGAGCCGGTCGCGGTCCGCGCCGGCAGCCACCCCGGTTTCGGCCGGGTGGTGTTCGAGTGGCCCGCCCCTGTCGGCTACACCGTGGCGCGGGAGGGGGACCGGATCCTGCTGTCGTTCGAGCGGCCCGGCCGCTTCGAGACCGAGGGCGTCAACCGACGCCTGCCGCGCCAGGTGACATCGCTCGATGCCTCCGGCACGGGCGCGGCGATCGAGGTTGCGCCCGGCGCGAGGCTGCGCCACTACCGCCTCGGCGCGCGCATCGTGTTGGATGTCGCGCCCTCGGATGCCGCCCGGCCCCCGGCCTCGCCGGCCCGCGCTGTGCCACCTGTTCCGGCGGCCGCGCCGATCGCTGCTGCGCCGCCGCTGCCGCTGCCGCCTGCACCGCCGTCCGAGCCCCGCGCGCTTGCCGCCGTGAGCGAGGCTCGGGTGCCCGTGCCGCCGCGCGCCGAAGCGCCACCGTCCGAGCCCTCCGCGCGCGCGAGCCGCGCCGATACCGCGGCGCCGGCCTCGGCGCCGCAGGCCACGGAAGCGTTGGCCGCCACCGGGCCTGCGCCCCCGATCGAGGCGAGCGTCCCGGTCGCGGAGGCTCCGCGGTCTGAGCCTCAGCTCGCACAGGTCGCGCCACAGCCGGCACAGGCGCTGCCGACGGCCGGCACCCCCGCGCCGTCCGGGCCCGGCCCGGTCAGCCTCACCGCCCGCGCGGTCCGCAACGCGCCCCATCCTTCGGTCGTGCTGCCCTTCGCCGCGACGACCGGCTTCGCCGTGCTGCGTCGCGGCGACTGGGTCTGGGTCGTGGCCGACGAGGCGCGGCCGGTCGATCTGCGGCCGCTGCGTGCCGACCCGGTCTTCGGCTCGGCCGAGGTGGCGGTCACGCCGGCCGCGACGGTCATCCGTGTCCGCCTGCCCGATGAGGCGGCCGTCCGGCTCGCCCGCACCGAGCGCGGCGTCCGCCTCGAAGTGCTGCCCGAGGGCTTTCCGCCCGGCAACGCGCTCAGCGCCGCCGTGCGCGAGGAGGGGGGGCGCGTCGGCCTGACGGTCGAGGCGCCTGGCGCCGCCGCGGTGGTGCACCTGAGCGACCCCGACACGGGCGAGCGCCTCTTGATCGGCACGCTCGCCGAGGGCGAGGGCCGCGTCCCGGTTGGCCGTGCCTATCCGGAATTCTCCCTGATGCCGACGCAGCGCGGCGTCGCGGTGCTGGCCTGGTCGGAGCACGTCACCCTGCGTCCGGCCGACAACGCCTTCGCCCTGACCGCCGGCCAGACCATGCCGCGCGGGCTCGCGATCACGCCCGGCCAGCAGGGCGTCGATCTCTCGCTCGCGACGCGTGCGCCGACGCGGAGCTTCGACATCCCGAGCCTCCCCGAAGCCGCGCTTGCCGAGCGGCTGCGCCTGCTGCGCGCCGAGACCGCGGCCGCCCCGCCGCTCGCGCGTGCCCGGCCGCGCATGATGCTCGCCGAGACCATGCTCGCGCTCGGCTTCGGACCGGAGGCCTACGCGGTGCTGGCGCTTGCCGCGTCCGAGGATCCTGTGGCCGCCGCCTCCCCCCGCTGGGCCGCGCTTGCCGGCGCCGCGGCCCTGCTCGCCGGCCGCCCCGATGAGGCGCGTGGCCCGCTATCCGATCCGCGGCTCGACGGCACCGACGAGATCACGCTCTGGCGCGCCTGGCTCGCCGAGCAGACCGGCACGCCGGCCGCCGTGACGGCGCCGAAATTCGCCGCCGCCGCGCCGCTGCTGCCGGCCTATCCGTTGCCGCTCGCGCGCCGGATCGCGCCATCGGCCGCCGAGGCGATGCTCGAGGGTGGCGAGGTCGAGGTGGCGGATGCCCTGCTCGCCCGGCTCGGCGAGCTGCCGGAACTCGCACTCTCGCGTGCGATGCTGATGGAGGCGCGCGGGCGGATCGACGAGGCGCTCGCGGCCTACGAGGCGCTCGATCGGCTGCGCGACCGGCGCCAGCGCGTGCGGGCGCTCGCCCGTGCGGTGGAACTCGGCCTGCGCGAGGGCCGGATCGGCGCACCCGAGGCGGCGGCGCGGCTGGAGCCGCTGCTCTACGCGTGGCGCGGCGATGCGGCGGAACGTGCGCTCCGGCTGCGCGCGGCGGAGCTGCGGGCCCAGTCGGGCGACTGGTCGGGGGCCCTGCTGCTGCTGCGCGAGACCGCCTCGCTGTTTCCCGACCGTGCGGGCGACATCCGGGCACGGCTCGGCGAGGCCTTCGCCGCCCTCTTCCGCGACGGTGCGGCCGACACGATGCCGCCGGTCGAGGCGATCGCGCTGTTCGAGGAGAACGCCGACCTTCTGCCGCCCGGCCAGGCCGGCGATGAGATGGTCGCGCGGCTGGCCGAGCGGCTGGTCGCGCTCGATCTGACCGCGCGCGCCGGCATCACCCTGCAGCGGCTGATGGACAGCCAGCCGGAGCGCGGCATCGATCGTGCCCGCACCGGGCTTCGCCTCGCCCGCCTGAAGCTCGCCGATGGCGACGCGGCCGCCGCGCTGGCGGTGCTGGGTGCCAGCGAGCCGCACCGTCCCCCGCCTGCGCTCGCCACCGAGCGCCTGGTGCTGCGGGCGCGGGCGCTTGCCGCGAGCGGAGACCCGCCCGCGGCCCGAGCATTGCTGGCGCAATCGGAGGATCCGGTCGCGCTCGATGCGCGTGCCGAACTCGCCGCGCAGGCGGGCGACTGGAAGGACGCGGTGGCGGCGCTGAAGGTGCTGGCGCGGAGCCGCCTGCCCGCCCCTGGCAATCCGCTCGATGCCGACCAGCGACGCATGCTGCTGCGGCTCGCGGTCGCGGCCTCGCTCTCGGGCGATACGGAGACGCTGAGCGGGCTCGCGCGGGATCACGGTGCCGCGATGGCGACGGGGCCGCTCTCCGAACCGTTCCGGCTGCTGACCGGCGGGCCGGTGCGCGGCGCCTCCGATCTGCCCCGGGTTTCCGCCGAACTCCGGCTCGCGCGCGAGATGCCGCGCATCCTCGCCGCCCTCGCGACGGCGCCGCGCGACTGAGGGCGGCGCAGGGCGGGACCGCCCTATGCGCCGGGCGGGACGATTAAGGCTTGCATCGCGGGGGTTGGTGCCTCAAATACCGCCGCCTTGACCGCGCCCGCTGGTCATCTGCTGGTTGGAAAGGGGTTCGCCATGAACGCTCTCACCCGACTGGGGATGGTCTCGGACTCTCCGAGCGAAGCCCAGACGATCGATCGCCCCGGCACCGAGTGCTCGGAGGACAGGAAGGACTACTTCGTCGAGCGCAACGGCGTGAAGTTCGCCGGCACGCATCTGCTCGTCGATCTGTGGGGGGCGTCGCGGCTCGACGATCCCGATCACATCGACGCGGCACTCCGCGCGGCCGCCGAGGCCGCCGGCGCGACGATCCTGCACGGCCACTTCCACCACTTCTCGCCCAATGGCGGGGTGTCGGGCGTGCTGGTGCTGGCGGAAAGCCACATCTCGATCCACACGTGGCCCGAGCGCGACTACGCGGCGATCGACATCTTCATGTGCGGGGCCTGCGATCCGTACGACTCGATCCCGGCGATCAAGCGCGCGTTCCAGCCGGAGCGTGTGCTGCTCGGCGAGCAGAAGCGCGGCATGGTGGGCTGAGGGGCCGGTATCGCCCGGCCCCGGCTGCCTCAACCTGGGTGCCTGTCGGGCGCGGCGTGCCGCGCCCGATCCGCATCATGGCGAGGACGATCATGAGCTCCGCTGAGATCTGGCTGAACGAGACGCTCTATCCCGCCTGGGGTCAGCGCTTCCGCGTCGTGCGCGAACTCGCGCGCACCCGCTCGGCGTTCCAGGACATCGCCATCGTCGAGACCGAGAGCCACGGGCGCGTGCTGGTGCTGGACGGAGTGATCCAGATCACCGAGGCGGACGAGTTCGTCTATCAGGAGATGCTCGCGCATGTGCCGCTGATCGCGCATGGCGAGGCGCGCCGCGTGCTGATCATCGGCGCCGGCGACGGCGGCGTGCTGCGTCGCGTTCTGGCCCATCGCGGTGTCGAGCGCGCGGTGATGGTCGAGATTGACGGCGAGGTGATCCGGCTCTGCCGCGAGCACATGCCGGCGATCTCGGGCGATGCCTGGAACGATCCGCGTGCCGAGGTGATCGTCGGCGACGGCATCGCCCATGTGCGCGAGGCGGAGGAAGCGAGCTACGACGTGATCATCGTCGACAGCACCGATCCGATCGGCGTCGGTGAGGTGCTGTTCACCGACGAGTTCTACGCCAATTGCGCGCGCATCCTTACCCCGCGCGGGCTGGTGGTGAACCAGTGCGGCGTGCCGTTCATGCAGGGCGACGAGCTGCGCGAGACCAGCCTGCGCCGACGTAAGGTGTTCGCCGACGTGCACGCCTATGTCGCTGCCGTGCCGACCTATGTCGGCGGGTTCATGACGCTGGGCTGGTCGGCGAAGCAGGCTGGCCTGCGGGAGATCGCCCCGGAGGAACTCGCCCGTCGGGCAGAAGCGGCCGGCATCCTCGGCACCACGCGCTACTGGACGCCCGCGGTGCACGCCGCCGCCTTCCAGCTTCCGCCCTACATCGCGACGCTGCTGCCCGGCGCCTGAGCCGCCGCGACGAGCGGCGCATCGAGCGTCTCGAACAGGCGCACCCAGAGCGTCGTACGCGGCACCAGGCACGGGATCAGCAGGTGCTCCTCGTGCGTGTGCGGCCCGTCGCCGATCACGCCGAGCCCGTCGAGCGTCGGCACGCCGAGCGCGCCGGTGAAATTGCCGTCACTGCCCCCACCGGCCACGCGCTCGCCGGCGACGGGGAAGGGGAGATCGCGCGCGAGGGCAGTGGCGTGATCGGAGAGTGCCTGGATCGCCGGCGTCTTGACGTAGGGCGGGCGAAACAGGCCCCGCCGCACCTCGAGGCGGACATCGGGATTGGCAGGCCGCAAGCCGAGCAGACGTCCATGCACCTCGGCCTCGGCGTCCACGGTCGGCACCAGCACGTAGACGCAGGCCTCGCAACCGAGCGGCACCATGTTCTCGTGTGTGCCGCCGGTGATCGTGCCGACATTGAGCACGATCGTGCGCGCATAGTCGGTCATCGCCTCGATCGCCAGCACCTGGTGCGCCATCTCGCGGATCGCGCTGCGACCCTTCTCGTGATAGGCGCCGGCATGCGCGGGCCGCCCGATGGCGCGCAGATGGAAGCGCGCGATCCCGTGGCGGGCCACGGTCAGCCGTCCTCCCTGACCCGACGGCTCCGCGACCAGCACCATCGCGTGGCGAAGCGCCTCGGCCTCGATCCGCGCGCGCGAGGACGGGCTGCCGGCCTCCTCGTCCGGGATCATCATCACCGTCACGGGCAGGCGCGGCCGGCGCCCGGTCGCGTGCAGGTGCTTCAAGGCGGCGATCGCGATCGCGTTTCCACCCTTCATGTCGTAGATGGCCGGGCCGTAGGCGCGCTCGCCCTCGATCCGGAAGGGCAGGGGGCCCGCCAGCGTGCCGACTGGGTGCACCGTGTCCATGTGGCCCAGCACCAGGATGCCGGGGCCCCCGGTCTCGCCCGGCACGCGGCCGAGCAGGATGTCGCCGAACCCGTCGGTGCCGGGGATGCGCTCGATCGCCGCCCCAAGGCCGCGCAGCTCGGCCTCGGCATGATCCGCCATGCGGTTCACCGCGCCGGCATCCTGGGTCGGGCTCTCGATCGCCACCCAGCGCCGCACATCCTCGAGCAGCGCCTCGCTCGTCAGCTCCCGCATCGCATCCCCCTTCACGGGGAACAGCGTGACCCGTGGCGGCCCCGAGGGCAATCAACCGCCGACGAAACTCTGTGCCAGACTGCCCGAGACCAGCCGCCAGCCGTCCACCAGCACGAAGAAGATCAGCTTGAACGGCAGTGAGACGACCGTCGGCGGCAGCATCATCATGCCCATGCTCATCAGCACCGAGGCGACGACCAGGTCGATCACCAGGAACGGCACGAACAGCAGGAACCCGATCTCGAAGGCGCGGCGGAGCTCGCCGACCAGGAAGGCCGGCACGAGCGCGCGCCAGGGCGTGAGGGCCGGCGACTCGGGCGGCGGCAGATCGGCGATGTCGAGGAAGAGCGAGAGATCCTCCGCCCGCAGATTCGCCACCATGAAGCCGCGGAACGGTTCGGCGGCGAGGCGCATGCCTTCGATCTCGCTGACACGCCCCTCGGTCATCGGCAGGATGCCGAGCGTCCAGGCCTGCTCGAAGGCGGGCTGCATGACGAAGAAGGTGAGGAACAGCGCGAGCCCGATCAGCACGGTGTTGGGCGGTGTCCCCTGCGTGCCGAGGGCGGCGCGCAGCAGCGACAGCACGATCACGATGCGGGCGAACGCCGTCACCATCACCAGCAGCGAGGGGGCGAGGCTGAGCAGCGCGATCAGCGCGGTGAGCTGGACGATCCGCGTCGCCGCGCTGCCATCGCCGGCGCTGCCGAGATCGACCGTCACCGACTGGGCGAAGGCGACCGACGGCAGCAGCATCAGCAGCGCCGTCAACAGGAGCAGGAGGCAGCGCTTCATCGGCCGGCCTCCGGGCTCTGGCTCAGCAGGCAGACCACCTGGTCGTTGGCGCCGCCCACCAGCAGCACCGCCTCGCGCTCATCGACGCGCGCGATCACCAGCCGGCGCTTGGCATCGACCGCCAGCGTCTCGATCACCGCGAGCCGCCGTCCGGAGCGCGGCCCGGCCCCGAGGCCCGCGCGCTGGGCGAGCTTGCCGGCCAGCAGGATGACGGCGATCGTGACCGCGAGTGCGGCGATCGCCCAGGGGATGGATTGGAGCGTCTCGGTCATTGTCCGGCCTTCTGCCGCGACAGGGGAGAGGGTGGATCAGCCGGGGGGCGGGTCGTCCGTCAGCGTCCGTTCGAGGGCGGAAATCTCGTCGCGCAGCCGGCTGAGCGGCCCGATCAGCTCGCGCCCGAGCGGCCGCGGCAGGGCAATCGCGTCGGCGCACAGGTCGCCGACCTCGCGGTCGAGCCCGGCGAGGTCGACCTTCACCCCCGCATCGACCAGGGCGCGCGCAACGGTCACGGTCGAGCGCATCGTCTCGGCGATCAGGCCGATCGTGGCCGCGCGCTCCGTCTCGTCGTTGTCGTCCATCCGCTCCGCTCGCCCTTGGGCCGGCGCCACCCGACCGATGCCGGCCGTCGCACGCAGACTGCACGAGTGGATTTACGGAATGCTTAAGCGTGCAGGCGCGGCGCTTAACGCCAGGTTCAGTAATCCTCGGCATCGTCGCGCGCGCATTGGCACGACATGTGCGTCGGCCCGGCGGCGCCATGTCGTCCGGGCGCAGGAGGTGGCGAGATGGATCTCGGCAGGCTCAGCCTGTTCCGACTGGCCGAGCAGCGGCTGGCCTGGCTCGATCGGCGCCAGGAGGTGCTGTCGCAGAACATCGCCAATGCCGACACGCCGGGCTACGCGGCGAAGGATCTGCCGGCCTTCGCGCAGGTGCTCGCGCGCACCGGCGTGGTGGCGCCTGCGCGCACCGATCCCCGCCATCTCGCGGGCACCCAGGGCCCCGCGCCGGCGGCGCGCGCGGTGCGCGTGCCGGCGGAGCGCACGCCAGCCAGCAATGCCGTGCAGATCGAGCGCGAACTCGTGAAGGTCTCCGATACCGAGACGCACCACTCGCTGACGCTCGGCATCTACCGCAAGTATCTCGCCCTGTTCCGCACCGCGCTCGGACGGCAGGGATGACCGGGCAGATCGCAACCCGGCGGAAAGGTTTGCCGGGCAGACTGTGCCGCGGCCGGAGTCGTCCGGCACGGAGGATGTGATGGATCTCTTCAAGGCGCTGCGGCTGTCGGCCGCCGGCATGGACGCCCAGGCGATGCGGCTCAGGATCGTCGCCGAGAACCTGGCGAACCGCGACACCACGGCGAGCACGCCGGACGGCGAGCCGTACCGACGCAAGACGATCACCTTCGAGTCGCGGTTCAACCGCGCGCTCGGCGTCGAGCAGGTGCATGTGAAGCGGGTCGGTCGCGACGAGAGCGCGTTCGGCACGCGGTTCGAACCCGGCCACCCGGCGGCGGACGAGAACGGCTACGTGAAGGTGCCGAACGTGAACTCGTTCATCGAGATGATGGACATGCGTGAGGCGCAGCGCAGCTACTCCGCCAACCTCAATGTGCTCGAAGTCACGCGCGGCATGCTGACGCGCGCGATCGAGCTGCTGCGCTGAGGGGGCGTGTGATGAGCGGAATCGGTGCGGCGGCAGCGGCGGCACGCTATGCGAACGCCGCCGCCTCGGCCTTCGGCGAGGGCGCGGCCCAAGGCACAGGCGATGCCGCCGGTGGCTTCGGGCAGATGCTCAGCCGCGCGATCCAGGACACGGTCTCCACCGCGAAGACGGCCGATCGTGTCTCGGCCGCCGCGGTAGCCGGCGAGGGCAACGTGACCGAAGTCGTCACCGCCGTGGCGCGCGCCGAACTTGCGCTTCAGACCACGGTCGCGATCCGCGACCGCGTGATCCAGGCCTATCAGGACGTGATGCGCATGCCGATCTGAGCGCGCCTCGGCGCGCCCATCGGACGACGGTTTCGCATGGGCATTGTCGGGTGCTCGGCCGGTTCGGGCCGCGCCCGTCCCGGTCCGGCCCAGGAGGGGCAGGCATGAGCGATTCGGATGTGATCGCGCTGATGCGCGACGGGTTGTGGATTACGCTGCTGGTCGGCGGGCCGCTGATGGGGGCAGCGCTGGTCGTCGGCCTGATCGTGTCGCTGTTCCAGGCCCTGACGCAGGTGAACGAGGCGTCGCTGATCTTCGTCCCCAAGCTGCTCGCGGTCGCCGGGGCCGCGGCGCTGACTGCCCCGTTCATCGGCCGCACGCTCGGCGACTTCACGCGGCTGTTGTTCGACCGGATCGTTGCCATCGGCGGGGTCTAAGCCATGCCGATCGAGGTGGGCGGGCTGACGGAACTGCTGCCGGTCTGGACCTTCGCGTTCCTGCTGCTGGTCTGCCGGATCGGCGCGGCGCTGATGCTGTTGCCGGGGATCGGCGAGCAGGAGGTGCCGGCGCCGGTGAAGATCGGCCTGACCCTCGCGCTCGCCGGCCTGCTTTGGCCGGCGCTTGCGCCCGGCCTGCCGCCGCCGCCCGAATCGCCAGCCGCGGCGCTCGCGCTGATCGCGGGCGAATGCGCGGTCGGGCTCTGGATCGGCACGCTCGCGCGCATCATCGCCCTCGCCTTGCCGATGGCGGCGCAGTATCTCGGCTTCCTCCTCGGCCTCTCCAACGCGACACTGTTCGATCCCTCCTTCGGTGCGAGCGGCACGGCCCTGTCGCGCATGGTGGGCCTCGGCGGGATTGTCGTGCTGTTCGCGATGGGGCTGCACATGCTCCCGATCGCCGCACTCGCGGGGTCCTATGCCGTGCTGCCGGCGGGCGGTGCCTTTCCGGCCGATGCGGCGGCCGAGACGGTGGTGATCGCGGTGGCGGCCAGCGTGGCGCTCGCGTTCCAGCTCGCCGGTCCGTTCGTGCTCGCGGCCGTGGTGTTCCAGCTCACGCTCGGCCTGCTGTCGCGGCTCGTGCCGCAGATGCAGGTCTATTTCGTCGCGCTGCCATTGCAGGTTGCCGGTGGCGTCGCGCTGCTCGCGGTGCTGCTCGCCGGCATGCTGTCGGTCTGGGCAGAGGCCGCGCGCGTCGTGCTCGGTGGATTGCCGGGGCTCTGAGCCGCGATGGCCGAGGACAAGGACCAGAACGGCGACAAGACGGAGGCCCCGACCCCGCGCCGGATCGAGAAGGCGCGCGAGGAAGGCCAGGTTCCGGTCTCGAAGGATCTCTCGACGGCGGCCGCGCTCGCCGGAGCCACGATCGGCGCGGCGATGGTCGGGCCCGATGCGGCCAAGACCCTCGTCGGGGCGATCACCGTGCTGTACGAGCGACCTCATGCGGTCGACCCCGCGCTGATGATCGAAGCGCTCTGGCCGACCATCCGCGCCGCCGCCCTGCTGCTGTTTGGGCTCGCCGCCTTCGCGCTGGTGCTCGGCGCGGGCACCACGCTGGCGCAGACGCGGCTGCACCTCTCGGCCAAGCGGATCGCGCCCAAGATCTCGCGATTGAGCCCTCTCGCCGGCGCGAAGCGGCTGGTCTCGCCCGACAACCTGATGGAGTTCGTCAAGAGTTTCGCCAAGCTCGCGGTGCTGATCGCAGCGGCGGTCGCGGTGCTGTGGGATGCGCCTTCGCGGCTGGTGCATGCGGCCGAGTGGGCGCCCTCGACGCTCCTGTCGGTGCTGGTCGCCGATGCCTTCCGCCTGATGCTCGCACTGCTGGCCGCGCTCGCCGTGATCGGCGCGCTCGATGTCGCCTGGACGCGCTATCGGCACATCCAGCAGCTGAAGATGTCGCGTCAGGATATCCGCGAAGAGATGAAGCAGAGCGAGGGCGATCCGGAGATCCGCGCAAGGCTGCGGCGGATCCGCGCCGAGCGCTCGCGCAGCCGCATGCTCGCTGCGGTCCCGAAATCGACCGTTGTCATCACGAACCCGACCCATTATGCAGTTGCCCTTGCCTATGATCGCGAGTCCTCGGCCGCGCCCAAGGTCGTCGCCAAAGGCGTGGATCATCTGGCTGCGAAGATCCGAGAATCGGCGGAGGAGCACCGCATTCCCATCGTCGCGAACCCCCCGCTTGCCCGCGCGCTCTATACGGTGGAGCTTGATCGCGAGATCCCGGAGGAGCACTACCAGGCCGTGGCGGAGATCATCGCCTATGTCTGGCGCCTGAAGGGCCAGGTGCAGCCCCATGCCGGCTGACCCTCAGGCGCGCGGTCCTGCGCTGATCGATCGCCTCGGCGGCTCCGAGGGCGAGGCGTGGCGCACGCTGTTCGATCAGGCGCCGACCGGGATCGTCATCGTCGATGCCGAAGGGCGGGTCCTGCTCGCCAACGATGCCGCCCAGGCGCTTGCCGGCCGGGCCGACGATCCGGTGCCGCGCCATGCGGCCGTGACGGAGCTGTTCCACACGGAGGATCGCGAGAAGGTTGCGGCGGAACTGGCGCGCATCGGCGCGGGCCTGGGCGGCCGCAGCGCGGTCGAACTCCGGCTGGCGGAGCGGCAGGGCGAGGGTGGAATGCCGCTCGGCTGTTCGGTCGCGATGGTCGCGTTCACGCCGGTGATCGAGGAGGGCGGGACGCCGTCCGGCGCGGTGATCCGGCTGACCGACATCACGCGCCATCGGGTGATCGAGACGCAGCTCGCGCAGACCCAGAAGATGCAGGCGGTCGGGCAGCTCGCCGGCGGCATCGCGCATGACTTCAACAATCTGCTGACGGCCATCATCGCCGCGACCGATCTCTGCCTTGGTCGTGACGATCTCGCCGAACCGCTCCAGGCCGATCTGCTGCACATCCGCCGCAGCGCGGAGCGCGGCGCGGCGCTGGTCAAGCAACTGCTCGCGTTCAGCCGCCGGCAGACGCTCCAGCCGCGCATCATCCGCTTGGCCGATGCGATCGAGGATGTCGCCGCCCTGCTGCGCCGGCTGCTCGGGCAGCGCGTCGCGCTGGAGCTCGACCTCGAACTGCCGAGCCACATGATCCGCGTCGATCCGGTGCAGTTCGACCAGGTGGTGGTGAACCTCGCCCTGAACGCGCGCGACGCGATGCCGCAGGGCGGGCGGCTGACCATCCGCACCAGCAACCTCACCCTCTATCGCCCCATGGTGCGCGGCCAGGAGGTGATTCCGCCCGGTCGCTATGCCGTCGTGGAGGTCGCCGACACCGGCATCGGCATCGCCGCCGACGACCTGCCGCGGCTGTTCGAGCCGTTCTTCACCACGAAGAAGGAGGCAGGCGGCACCGGGCTCGGGCTCGCGACCGTGTATGGCATCGTGCGCCAGACCGACGGGTTCATCTCGGTCGAGAGCGTGCCGGGCGAGGGCACGACCTTCCGCATCTACCTGCCGATCGTTCCGCACGAGCAGACCGCCCAGCGCGAGCCCCCGCCGGAGCCGGCGTCGTCGTCGTCCGCCGTGCCGGCGCCCGCGCCGGCTGGCAAGGCGCCGGACGGCGCGGTGCGGCGCGGCACGGTGCTGCTGGTCGAGGACGAGGACGGCGTGCGGCGCCTCAGCACCCGCGCGCTGGAGAACGCGGGGTGGCGGGTGCTGTCGGCTCCCTCGGGTGAGGCGGCGTTGCAGATGCTCGACGCCGAACCTGCCCCACCCACGGTGCTGGTCTCCGATGTGGTGATGCCGGGGATGGACGGAACGCAGGTCGTCAGGGCCGTGCGCGCGCGGTTTCCCACGATTCCGGTCGTGCTCGTCTCGGGCTATTCGGAGAGTGCGGCGATGGACGGGCTGCCGGACGAGGATCTGCACTTCCTCCCCAAGCCCTACACGCTGCGCCAACTGGTGGCCCAGGTGAACACGATGGCGGGCCCGCAGGCGGCCGGGTGACGCTCGTGGCGATGGGCGGAGGCTAGCCGCCCCGCATCGCCGCGAGACTGCGGCGCAGGCGCAGTTCCTCGAGATCGAGTTCCTCCTGCAACACGCGCAGCGCGTCGTCGTCGAGTTCGCCCGAGCGGTGCAGCGCGAGCGGCACCGAGGCGGCGATCAGCAGCAGGACGAGCGAGAAGGTCTGCACGGCGCCAGGATGCCAGTCGCGCGTGAGCCGCGTCACCTTCCGGCAAGCGATTCTTAATGCACCGTGCCGGAACCGGCACGGTATGCTGGTGGCATTGCCGGCCGGGACAACCCCCAGAGGAGCCAAGCCATGCAGGCTGTTCCCGTGCTGGTCGAACTCACCGAGGCCAAGTCCGACGAGCGGATCGAAGCGCTGCGTGCGGTGCTGTATGACCGCACCGGCAAGATGGCCGGTCACACCGTGCTCAAGGTCGTTGCCGAAGGCACGAGCCTCTATGCCAGGGGCGAGCTCCAGGTGGACCCCAAGGCGGTCGGCGATACGGCCCGGCTGCTGATCGCGCCGCTGCTCGAGACCGGCAAGCGGCAGCTCCTTCCCAGCCGCGCCGAACTCCTCAAGCAGCTCAAGGGGTATCTCGCGCCGGTCCGGATCGATCTGCGCAAGCCGGACATCAGGTTCGTGCTGCCCCGTCCGGTGTGGTGGCCGTGGTTCAGGCTCTGCGTCTGCGTCGTGCGCGGGCGGCTGGTGAAGCGGGTCGTGCTGCCGAACGGCACCACCCTCGATCTGCCGATCTGCCACGCGCGCGTGACGCTCTGCGAGATCGACCGCTGGCCGCGGCTGATCCGCGTCCTGCCCGACCGCGACATCCTGCGGCTTCGCGACGATCTGCTCGACCTGATCCGTCGCCCCATCCCCATCCCCGACCCGCCGCCCTTCGCCTTCCCGAGCGCCATCCCGGATGTCCCGATGCCGCCCGAGCCCTTGCCCGGGCCGCGGCCCCTTGCTGCCCCATCGATCGAGACGGCGCGCGCGCCCGTGGCCTTGCGTACGGCGGAGCCGGTCGCCGCGCATGCGGCGCCCTTGTTCCGCCTCGTGGAGGAGCTGCAGCAGGCCCCGGCCGAGGTGGTGCGCGCGCGGCTCAGCCTCGGGGCCACGCTGGTGTTCCCGTATCTCTGCCGGCTCAAGTGGCTGGATGCGCTGTTCATCACGCACCGCTACTGCTTCGCCACCGTGACGACCGATGACGACGGCCGCTTCTCGGCCCTCTACATCCATGCCTGCGGCGACGAGGACCGGCCGGACATCTACGTCTCCGCCGAGCAGTTCCTGGGCGGTGTGTGGACGACGATCCACGCGCCCTCGATCACCTGCGGCACGACCTGGAACTACCATTGCGGCGACGAGATCACCGTGGTGGTCACCGACCCGCGCGCGCAACCCTGCGTGCCGGACGACCCGGTCGATCCCCCCGCGGGCGTCGAGACCTGGGTGATGCCGCACGCGGTCGGCGCGATGCCGATCGCCGGCACGGCGGGCGCCGCGCCGGGGCCGGGCTGGGTGCGCCCGGACGGGCTGACGAACTACGGCGTGAACATCAACGCGCCGTTCGGCTCGGTGCTGGGCTTCCGCCAGCAGCACTCGCTCACCATCCCGCATGACGGACTCTACTATTTCCGCTGGTCCTGGCGGCGCGGCACCTCCGGCGGCTGGACGGCGATGGACACGCCGATCACGCGCAGCTACGTGCGCGACGTGCCGGGCCCGGCGGTGCAGTTCCCGACCGTGCAGCTCGGTCCCGTCGGCGACAACCTGTTCCGCTTCAAGACCCAGCTGTTCAATCCGGCCGACTGGGGCGTGGACACCTCGGCCGATCCGGCCGGGACGGCCTACTACTGGCCGATCGATTCCGGCATGGGCGAGATCTACGCCGCCAAGTGGACCACACCCGGAACGACCAGCGAGGCGCTGGCACCCGGGCTTGCCGATACCTACCAGGTTCGCGTCGAGGTGTTCGCCAAGAACGGCACGCGCGTAGCCCCCGGTCCCGGCACGTTCCGCTTCATCGTGCCGACCAGCATCGCGCCCGATGGCACGCTGAATACGCGCATCGCCGATCCGTCGGAGATCATCGACGACGGGTTCGTGTTCTCGCTGGTGATCGACAACTCGCGGTGTTCCGCCGCGATCGCCCCACCGGTGATCTCGGCCGGCGTGGCGGACGATGACTGCGGCTTCATCGAGTATGCGCCGGGGGCGTCGGTAACGCTTGCCTTCTCGCCGTCGCATCCGAACGGGAGGGCCCGGTTCAGCTTCGGCCTCACCCGTGGCGCGACCGATGTACCGGCGGCCGGCGCCGGCGGCGAGGTGTTGGCGCTTGCCTCCGGCGCCTACACGCGCGCCGGCACGACGTTCACCGGCAGCTTCGCGGTCGGCGCGCTGATGGGCACCTGTCCGAACGCGGCCTTCGCCGAGACTCTCTATGTCGCCGCCAAGGCGACCGACGGCACGAGCCGGCTCAGCGGGTACGACCGGAGCGCGGTGCGCGCCTTCGCGCTTGCGCAGCAGACGCCGTGACGAGGCGGCCGGGCGGAGCCGTGCGCTCCGCCCGGCCACTTCCACGCGCGCGACCCGGCTGCCGGAGACGCGAAGTCCGGCAGCCGCGCATCAATGGCTGAACCGGCGCGCGCCGCCATCCACGTGGATCACCTGGCCGGTGATGTAGCGCGCGAGCGGCGAGCACAGGAACGCGACCAGCACGGCGAGGTCGCGCGGCTCGCCGATATAGCCGACCGGCACGTTCGCCTCGGCCCAGGCGCGGCGCGCCTCCTCGGTCGGCATGATGCGCTGGTCGATCTGCTCGCTGCGGATGCGTCCGGGCGGGATCGAGTTCACCGTGATCCCGTCCTTGCCGACGACGCGAGAGAGCGCCTTGGCCCAGATATGCACGGCGCCGTTCGGCGCATTGGCGGCGTTGATGTTGAAGGGCTCGTCGGGGCCGGTGATGTTGACGATGCGGCCGAACCGGTTCGCCTGCATCACCGGTACGATCGCGTGGGCGAAGCGGCGGGCTGCGGTGAAGTTCAGCGTCATCGCCTCCTCCCACGCCGCGTCGTCGCCGAGCCCCTGCTGCGGGCGCGATCCGCCCGCGTTGTTCACCAGGATGTCGCAGCGCCCGTAGCGCGCGAGCACGGCATCGCGCGCGCGCTCCGCCGCACCCGGCACGGTGATGTCCTCGACCACGACCAGCGGACGCTCGCCGTGCCCGGCGAGGCTGTCGGCCAGCTCCTCCAGCAGCGCCTTGCGTCGCGCGAGGATGGCGAGCCGGCAGCCCTCCTCCGCCAGCACCTCGGCGATGCCGCGGCCGAGCCCGACCGAGGCGCCGGTGACCAGCGCGACCTTGCCGGCAAGCTGAAGGTCCATCAGCCCCTCCCGTAGACGTCTTCGATCCGGACGATGTCGTCCTCGCCGAGATAGGGACCCGACTGCACCTCGATCAGCACGAGCGGGATCTTGCCCGGGTTCTCCAGCCGGTGCACGCAGCCGAGCGGCAGGTAGACGCTCTCGTTCTCGCGCACCATCAGCGTCTCGGCGTCGCGCGTGACGAGCGCCGTGCCGTTCACCACCACCCAGTGCTCGGCGCGGTGGAAGTGCTTCTGCAACGAGAGCCGTCCGCCCGGCCGCACGACGATCCGCTTCACCTGGAACCGCTCGCCGGTGATCAGCCCCTCGTAGAAGCCCCAGGGGCGGTACATCCGGCGATGCTCGCTCGCCTCCTTGCGCTTGGCGGCCTTCAGCCGATCGACGATGCGCTTGACGTCCTGCGCGCGCGACCGCGGCATCGCGAGCACGGAGTCCTCGTCCGCCACCACCACGGCGTCCTCGAGCCCGAGCACGGCGACCAACGGTCCCTGGCTGCGGACGTAGCAGTTGCGCGCGTCCTCGAGCAGCACGTCGCCGACCGCGACATTCCCCGCAGCATCGCGGTTGCCGAGTTCCCACAGCGCCGCCCAGGAGCCGACATCCGACCAGCCGATCGCCGCCGGCACGACGGCGGCGCGATCGGTCTTCTCGGCCACCGCGTAGTCGAGGCTGATCGAGGGGCTGTCCTTGAACGCCGCGCCGAGGCGGATGAAGTCGAGATCGGTCGTCCGCTCCGCGACCGACCGGCGCACGGCGGCGAGCAGGTCGGGCGCGTGCCGTTCCAGTTCGGCGATCAGGGTCGCGGCGGTGAACAGGAACATGCCGCTGTTCCAGAGGTGCCTGCCGCCGGCGAGATACTGCGAGGCCGTGGCCGCATCGGGCTTCTCGACGAAACGGGCAACGGCGAAGGCGCCCTCGATGCCGGCCAGCGGCGCACCCTTCTCGATATAGCCATAGCCCGTCTCGGGTGCGGTGGGCGTCATACCGAAGGTGACGATCCGGCCCTCGCGCGCGGCGGCCGCGCCGATCGCAACGGCCCGATGGAGCGCGGCCACATCCGCGATCGCCGCATCAGCCGCCATCATCCAGAGCGGTGTCGCCGGGTCCTCCTCGGCGACCAGCACGGCGGCGGCGCCGATCGCCGGCGCGCTGTTCCGTCCTGCCGGCTCCAGCACGATGCGCGTGCCGGCGACACCGGCCTCGCGCAGCTGCTCGGCGATGATGAAGCGGTGTGCTTCGTTCGACACTACCACCGGCGGGGCGAAGCCGGCCGAGGCCGGGGCGCGCAGCGCCGTCTCGACGATCATCGGCCGGTTCGAGACCAGCGGCAGCAACTGCTTCGGGTAGCTCTCGCGGCTCGCGGGCCAGAGCCGGGTGCCAGAGCCGCCGGACAGGATCACCGGAACGATACGGGGAAGGTCGGGCATGGAGCGGACCGGGAGGGGGAGGGGGCTCCCCGTATAGCCCGCTCAGCCGCCGAGGAACACCTCGGGGAAGGCGAGGCGGGGCAGGAACAGCACGATCTCGGGCACGGCGATCAGCAGCAGCACGACCAGCAGGCAGACGCCGATGATCGGCAAGGCATGGCGGAAGGCGTGCAACTCCTGCACCTCGGCGATCTGTGCCGCGATCAGCAGGCAGATCGAGAGGGGCGGGGTGAGCAGCCCGATCGCCAGCACGATCACGGTGATCACGCCGACCTGGATCGGATGCGCGCCCGCCGCGTCGCCGACCGCCTGGATCACCGGCAGGAAGATCAGGACCGACGGGATGGGGTTGAGCGGGATGCCGATCACGATCAGGAACGCGACCAGCAGCAGCATCAGCCCCCAGTAGCTGTCGGTGATGCCGAGCAGGAACGACGCGACCGCGGGCCCGGCGCCGAGATAGGCCACCAGCCAGCCATAGATGCCCGAGGCGCCGACGATGAACATCGGGATCGAGAAGGCGACCGCGCTCTCGCCCAGCATGTTGGGCACATCGCGCAGGCGGATCGAGCCATAGGCGCCGATCGCCAGCAGCGCGGCCCAGAACACCGCGACGATCGCGGCCTCGGTCGGCGTGACGAAGCCGCCCGTGACACCCCCCAGCACCAGCACGGGGATGAACAGCACCGGCAGTCCGCGCACCACCGCCTCGCCGCGCGCGCGGAGCCGCATCGGCGCGCCCCTCGGCCAGTCGTTGCGCACCGCCAGCAGGTGGTTGTAGGCCATCTGTGCCAGCCCGATCGTCACCCCCGGTACGATCCCGGCGATCAGCAGCGCGCCGACGCTGACCTGGCCGACCGCGCCGTAGATGATCATCACGATCGAGGGCGGGATGACGACGCCGAGGATCGCACTGCATGCGGTGATCGCCGCGGCGTAGCCGGCCGGATAGCCCGCCTTCTTCATCGCCGGGATCATCATCGCGCCGATCGACACGACGTCAGAGACGGCTGAGCCAGAGATCGCGCCGAACCCCATCGACGAGACCACGTTGGCGTGGCCGAGCGCGCCGCGCAGCCGTCCGATCACGGCGTTGGCGACCGCGAGCAGCCGGTCGGTGATGCCGCCCGCCTCGACGATCCGTCCGAGCAGCAGGAACAGCGGCACGGCAAGCAAGGGGAAGTTGTCGATGCCCTGGAGGAGCTGGTTGGCGAGACTTTCCAGCGGCAGGTCGAGCTGGAGCAGCACCACGAGCGAGGTCAAGAGCAGCGCGAAGCCGATCTCGATGCGCAGGAACACCAGCAGGAAGAACAGCCAGATCAGGATCGCAAGCGGCGTGAACACGGCTCAGGCCGCGAGGGCGGCGCGCAGCGCGGCGATGTCGCGCACCACCACCTCGATCAGGAACAGCAGCATCAGCGCCGCGCCCACCGGCATCGCCGCCATCTGCCACGCCTCGGCGATCCCCAGCGTCTCCAGATCGCGGTACAGGCCGATCTCGGCGAAGCCCCAGCCGCCCCAGAGCAACACCAATGCGGCGACGGCGATCCCGGCATCGCCGAGCAGCTTCAGGCAGGCGCGGCCACGCGGCATCGACGGCGGCAGCACCTCGCAGACGTAATGCGCCGACCGGCGCACCGCGACGGCGGAGCCCAGAAACACGCACCAGGTGAACAGGAACAGCGCGGCCTCTTGCGTCCAGATCGCCGGCACGCGCAGCACCTCGCGTCCGCCGACCTGCCAGGCGATGGTGAGGATCAGTCCGGCGAACAGCAATCCGAGCAGGCGCACCAGCGCCCGCTCCAGCCCCGCATTGACGGCGACGAGCAGCCGCAGCGTCAGGACGTGCGCACGGCGGCGCGCACCATGTCGAGCAGGTCGCGCGCGTTGTAGCTCTGGGCGAGCTCGTCCTGCAGCGGTGCGAGCGTGCGCGCGAAAGCGGCGCGGTCGGGCTCGTGCACGAAGATCCGGCCGGCGAACTCCGTGCGCGCGCGCCGGACCACCGCCTCGTCCGCCTCGATCCCGGCGCGCGTGCCCACCTCCATCGCCTCGGCCGCGACCGCGCGGAAGGTCGCGCGATGCGCCTCGGGAATCTTGGCGAGGCTGCGCGCGCTCATGGTGAAATGGCCCACCTGGACCTCGTGCATGGTGAGCGACAGGTGCGGGGCGACCTCGTAGAACCGCTCGGCGAGGTAGCCCGACAGGCTGCTCTCCAGCGCCTGGGCGACCCCGGTCTGCACGGAGGTGTAGACCTCCGCCCAGTTGATCGTGACCGGCAGCGTGCCGAGCGCCTGCCACTGCCGCGCGACCGCCGGCGAGGGCGGAACGCGCATCTTCAGCCCCCTGAGATCATCGAGTGTGCGCACCGGGCGGATCGCCGAGAGGTTGCGCGTGCCGCCCATCATGAAGCCGAGCAAGGTCAGCCCCGTGCGCCGCTCCTCGTAGAGCGCCTGCACCCGCGCGGCGATCGGCCCATCGGCGCGCATCGCACGGCGGAACGCGTCATAGTCCGGGATCAGGTAGGCGAGCGAGAACACATTGTACTGAGGCACCTGGGCGGCGGCGTTGTTGGTGGTCGAGATCATCAGGTCGATCGTACCGAGCCGCATCTCGTCGAGCACCGCACGGTCGGGACCGAGCTGGGCGGAGGGGAACAGCGTCGCTCGCACAGCGCCGTTGGTGCGCTTGGCGATCTCCTCGCCGAACCAGTCGGCCGCCGCGTTGTAGGGATGCGGCGAGGTGACGAGGGTGTGCAGACGCAGGCTCACCGCGGCCTGGGCGCGCGCCACGAACGGTGTCGCGAGAAGGGTTGAACCGACGAGAAGCGAACGGCGCCGGATCATGATCGTCACTCCGCGGCGAGGGGAAGGGAGGGCGCAAGACGCCAGCCGTACTGCGCATCGAGCCCGAACGCGCGCACGATCTCCACGCCCTTGGCGAGATGCGCGGCTTCGAGCCCCCGCAGCGGCCTGCGCAGATCGCCCGCAGGCAGCCCGACCGCCTTCATCAGCGACTTCACCGCGACCGGGTTGATCGCCGAGTAGGTGAAGTGCAGCAGCGGAAGCAGGCGCAGATAGGTCTCGCGGAACACCGCGCTCTGGTCGGGCGTCGTCCATGGCGTCGAGAGTCGCGCCATCCCGGCCGGGTCGATGTTGCCGGTCATGTTCGCCGTGCCGTGCCCGCCGAGCGACATGGTCGGCACCACGAGCCCCAGGTTCGGGCTGTCGCAGCACATCACCGTCGCGTCGGGCTTGCCGGCGAGCACCTGCGCGACCTGGCCGACCCGCGCCGTGCTCTCCTTCAGGATGACGTAGTTGGGGTGGCGGAACAGCCGCAGCAGCGCGTCCCAGTGAAGGTCGGTCTTCACGCGGGGCGGGTTGTTGTAGATGCCGAGCGGCAGATCGACCGCATCGGCGACCTCGGCGAAGAACGCCTCGATGTCGGCTTCGGCCGCGCAGATATAGGCAGGGGCGGCCAGGATCGCCCCGTCCGCACCGTTCGCCTTGGCGTGGCGCAGATAGCCAATGGTCGTGTCGGTGTTGTTGCCGGTGCAGCCGTAGAAGAACTTCATCCGCCCGTCACGGAAGCGGATCGTCTGCTCGACGATCGCGCGCCGCTCATCCGGGCTCAGCATCGACACCTCGCCGGTCGAGCCCATGATCAGCACCGCGGAGGTGCCGTTCGCGGCCTGCCAGTCGAGCAGGCTGCGGAACGCGCCGAAATCGACCGAGCCGTCGGCGTTGAACGGAGTGATCAGGGCGACGAAGCTGCCCTCGACCCGCATCTTGGCCATGGTTGAACTCCCGGTTCCGATGCCTCACGTTAGGCGCGCGGGGCCTGCCGGTCCAGGCCGGTCCCGTTGCAGGAGAGTATGGATGACCTACGAGATCCAGTACTGCACCTCCTGAAACTACGAGCCGCGGGCCCTCCGTGCGAGGGATCGACTGCTCGCGAAGAACCCCGGAGCGATGGTGACGCTCACCAAATCCTCCGGCGGCGTCTTCGAGATCCTGAAGGACGGCAAGCTCGTGTGGTCGAAGAAGGCCACCGGCAGCTTCCCGACCGACCAGGAGGTGGACGCGCTCGCCTGACCGGCGCGGCGGTGCCCGCGGCACGATCCACGTGCCGCGGGCCTTGCGCACCCTGGGCGGTTGCGTCGCGGCGGGTGTGACCCGCGTCGCGCCGTGCTCATATGAGGGTGATGCCCCAGTTCGTGCTCGACCGCGACGCGATCGCCCGGATCCGGCTCCGCAACCGGATCGAGACCGCGGCCACGCTTGCCGCCCTCGCTTCCCTCGCCACAGTGATCGGCTTCCTTGCCGCCGGCGTCGACGGCCTGGTGATCGGCGCGATCATGGTGGCGATCGGCCTCTCGTTCGGCGCGCTGCCGGCGGATGCGGTGTTCCGCCAGGGCTTCGGCGCGGCCCCGCTGTCGCCGTTCCAGGCCCCCGGGCTCAACGCGCTGATCCAGGAACTCTCGCGCCGCGCCAACCTGCCGACGGTGCCGCGGCTCTACCTGCTGCCCCAGCCGGTGCTCCAGGCGGTCGCGGCCGGCACGACCGAGCGGCCCGGCATCGGCGTGACGCGCGGGCTGGTCGAGACGCTGACCGCGGAGGAGTTGGCCGGCGTGCTGGCGCACGAGATCAGCCACGTCCGGCACGGCGATCTCACGGTGATGCGGATCGCCGCGACCGCGTCGGGCATCACCCGTGCGATGGCCCAGGCCGGGCTGATCGTGTTGATCCTCTGGGGGGCGGGCGCGTTCGGCGCGCATCCGCTGCTGCCGGCCCTGCTGATCCTGGCCCCGCTGGCGTCCGATCTGCTTGCGCTGTCGCTGTCGCGCACGCGCGAGTTCCTCGCCGATGCCGGCGCGGTGGAACTGACGGGTGACCCGCTCGGCCTCGCCTCCGCGCTGAGGCGGCTTCAGGCCCTCCAGGGCGACGACTTCGAACGGCTGGGCTCGCGCGGCCCGGCCTGGCTGCGCTGGTTCCGCACCCACCCCACGATCGAGGAGCGCGTGGCCGCGCTCGCCTCCGCATCCGTGCCGGCGCGACCCGTCCTGCCGGCCTGGGACGGCACCCCCTGGACCACGCCGCCGCAGGTGCGCCGCCGGCCCAATCCCTGGCGGCGATAGGCGCGGCATCGCCGCGGGGCTATCGTCGCGCCATGACTCCGCTCTATCCCGGCCTGCGCGTGCGCAATCCGAACCGGCCCGACTGGGGGGAGGGCCAGGTGCAGTCGGTGGTCGGCAGCCGGGTGACCGTGAACTTCGAGCACGCGGGCAAACTCCTGGTGAACATCGCCGTCGTCACGCTGGAGCCGGTCGAGACCGAGCGCGGCGCGATCTGGTGAGCGGGGCGATGGAGGCCGGGTGGGGGGCGGCCTTCGCCGCCGTGTTCGACTGGCGGCTGGCGATCGCCGCCGTCGTCACCGCGATCGCCGGCGTGATGCGCGGCTTCGCCGGATTCGGGACCGCGATCACGCTGGCGCCGACCTTCAGCGTGCTCTGGGGACCGGCGGTCGGCGTGCCGACCATGCTGCTGATGGAGGCGCTGATCGGCAGCCAGCTGCTGTTCGGCGCCTGGAAGGACGTCAATCGCCGCGTCACCATCCCGATCACGCTGGCAGGCTGCCTGCTGGTGCCGGTCGGCACCTGGATCCTGTTCCTGATCGAGCCCGAGACGCTGACGCGCGCGATCGGCGCGCTGGTGCTGCTGTTCGGCGCCCTGCTGGCATCGGGCTGGCGCTACCAGGGGGCGCGACCGCTGCCGCTCAATCTCGCCGTCGGCGCGACCGCCGGCGTGCTGAAGGGGGCGACGGGGATGAGCGGGCCGCCCGTCATTCTCTATCTGCTCGCCGGCAACGAGGCGGCGAAGGAGCATCGGGCCAACCTGATCCTGTTCTTCGCCGTGCTGGGGCTCGTCTCGCTGATCCCGCCCTTCGTGACCGGCCTGTTCACCCTCGACGTGCTGGTCAAGGTGGCGGTGCTGACGCCCTGGCTGCTCGTGTTCGTGCGCATCGGCGCCGCGCTGTTCGGGCGGATCGGCGCGAAGCAGTTCCGCACCGTCGCTTATGGCGTCCTCTTCGTGGTCGGGCTCGCCGCGCTGATCGCGTGAGCCTCAGCCGCGCGGGCGGGAGTCGCGCGCGAACAGCAGGTAGATCAGCAGCCCGGAACCGAGGCAGGCGGCGACCGCGATGAACGCCGCCGCATAGGCGGCCGGCGGGCGGACGCCTTGCGCCGCGGGAAAGCCGCCGACGACATGGCCGGCCAGCACCGGCAGCGTGGTCGAGCCGATCAGCTGGAACAGGTTCACCGTGGTCACGCCCCGTCCGGCGAGCGCGTCGGGGAACAGGCTGCGGCCGTGCGCGACCGTGACGACGCTGTAGCTCGTGACCAGGCAGAGCAGCACCAGCAGCCCGATGGCCAGCGCGGTCGAGCGGTGGCCGAAGGCGGCAAGCGCCAGCAGGGTCGAGATCGTGGCGCAGGCCCCGGGCACGACGATCCATTTGCGTGTGTTCAGCCTGAGGTCGAGCGGACCCACCACCAGCGTGCCCGCGGCCTGCGCCGCGGCCATCGCCAGGATCACGTGGCCGCGCGCGACCGGCGCGAGCGCGTGCACATCGGCCAGATACGGCCCCGCCCAGAGCGTCAGCACCACCGCCGCACTGGCGTAGATGAAGGTGTGCATGGCCAACACCGGCCAGAGCCCCTTCGTTCGCCAGACCGCGAGCAGCCCGGACAGCACCGCGGTCAGGCGCTCGCGCGGCCGGGGCGCGGTCTCGCGGCCGGGCGGATCGTCCGTGACTGCCCGGTGGAAGGCGAGGGTGACGAGGGCGGTCAGCGCGGCCGAGGTCGCGAACATGCCGCGCCAGCCGATCACCGCCGCGCCGGCGGCGAGCGGCGTGCCGGCGGCGAGGCTGCCGATCTGGCTGAAGGCGAACACCCGGCTGGCGGTGGTCGCGAGCCGTGCCGGGCCGAACCAGCGCGCGCACAGCACGATGGAGGCCATGAAGCTTGCCCCGCAGCCGGCCCCGAGCAGGAGCCGCGCGCCGATCAGGCTGCGCGGATCGACCGCCACGGCCTGCAGCGCGGCGCCCGCGACCGCCGGCACGCCGAGCAGTGCGACGGTCCGGCGCGGCCCGATGCGGTCGAACATCAGCCCGACCGGGATCTGCATCAGGCCGAGCGTGAGGAAGAACGCGCCATTGGCCAGGCCGAGCGCGTCCGGCGACAGGGACAGGTCGCGCGCGAGTTCCGGGGCGAGGGCGCCGAGATTGGCGCGGTGGAAGTTGCTCATCGCGGTCAGCGCCGTCAGTGCCGCGATCAGCCGCGCGACTGCGCCGGGCGCAAGGCTGGATGTGTCCTTCGGGTCTCGCGTCACGCCGGCGACGATGGCATGGAACGGCGCCGCCCTTCCTCGCCCTGGACCGAAACGCAGCCATGCCGATCCGCGACGCGACCGAGGCCGACCTGCCGGCCATCCTCGCCATCACCAACGACGCGATCCAGACGACCACGGCGAACTGGAACATCCGCCCGACCACGCTCGAGGCGCGGCGCGCCTGGTTCGCCGAACGGCGCGCGGCCGGGTTTCCCGTGCTGGTGGCGGAGGAGGCGGGGAGCGTGCGCGGCTTCGCGAGCTATGGGCCGTTCCGCGCCTTCGACGGCTACGCGCAGACGGTGGAGCACGGGCTCTATGTCGCGCGCGACGCGCAACGTCGCGGCCATGGTGCCGGGCTGCTCGGCGGGCTGATCGCGCGGGCCGAGGCGGCGGGTCTGCACGTGATGGTCGCCGGGATCGAGGCGGGCAATGCCGCCTCGCTCGCCCTGCACGAGCGCTTCGGCTTCGTGCGTGTCGGCTTGATGCCGGAGGTCGGGCGGAAATTCGACCGCTGGCTCGATCTCGTGCTGATGCAGCGGATCCTGCTGCCGGTCAGGTGAGCGGCAGGCTCCGCACCGTGTAGCCGTGCCGGATCACGCGGCGCAGGATCGGGTCCTCCAGCTCGAACTCGAACCGTACGCTCGGCCGGATGCCGCCGATCGCGGCGAAGGTGCCGCCGAACATCACCGTGCCCTCGGGCAGGGGCGCGCCGCCGGTCCAGGCCGCGATCAGGGGTTCAGGCGGGCGCAGCGCGGCCGCCGTCCCCTGCTGGTAGAGCGTCAGCCGGCCCGCCTCCTCGATCCAGGCGCGCAGGACCAGCTGGTCCCAGTGCGGGGCGACGTCGGCGAAGCGCCACAGCAGCGGCGCCATCACCTTGGGACAGAGCTGCTTCGAGACGTCGATCGCATAGGCCTCGACCCGGCGGTCGGTGTGATCGGAGCCGACGCCGACCCAGAGCCCATCCGCCATGCTGACGAGCACGAACTCGACCTCGCCCGAGCTGTCGGGGCCGAGCACCTCGACCGCAGAGGCCGTGGTCAGCAGATCGGTGCCGTTGCGGAAGAACGCGGGAATGCTCGGCGGCGGCGTCACGCCGATCGCGCGGAGTTCCCCCACATGGTGCTGCACGGCCGCCTGGTCGCGTCCGGTGAGGCCGGCGATCACCAGGTCACGAGGCCTGAATGCGACCTGGTGGATGCCGGCGGCGGTGACGCAGCGGAATCCGATCGGCTCTCTCATCCGCCGGCGAGCGCCTCGTCCTTGCCCTTGCGGATCGAGGGCAGCGCCATCGCCACCACGGCGATCACGGCGAGGGCCAGCAGCGAGGCGCTGATCGGGCGCTCGATGAACACCATCGGGTTGCCGCGCGAGAGCAGCATGGCGCGCCGCAGATGCTCCTCCATCATCGGGCCGAGCACGAAGCCGATGAGCATCGGCGCCGGCGGACAGCCGATCTTGCTGAACAGGTAGCCGAGGAAGCCGAACACGACCGTGACATAGACGTCGAAGCTGTTGTTGTTGAGGCTGTACACGCCGATCGCGCAGAAGATCAGGATCGCCGGGTACATCAGGTCGTACGGGACCTTCAACAGCCGCACCCACATCCCGATCATCGGCAGGTTGATGATCACGAGCATCAGGTTGCCGAGCCACATCGAGGCGATCAGGCCCCAGAACAGGTCGGGCTGGGCCTCGATCATGCGCGGCCCGGGCTGGATGCCCTGGATGATCAGCGCGCCGACCATCAACGCCATCACGGCATTGGCGGGGATGCCGAGGGTGAGCAGCGGGATGAAGGAGGTCTGCGCGGCGGCGTTGTTGGCGCTCTCCGGCGCGGCCACGCCTTCGATCGCGCCCTTGCCGAACAGGTGCTTGTTGCGGCTGATCCGCCGCTCCAGCGTGTAGGCGCCCATCGAGGACAGCGCCGCGCCGCCGCCCGGCAGGATGCCGACGATCGAGCCGAGCGTGGTGCCGCGCGCGATCGGTGCCGCGACCCGCTTCCACTCATCCCTGGTGAGCCACAGCCGGCTGATCCTGGTCTTCAGCGCCTCGCGCACCTCGGGCATCTCGAGATTGCGGATGATCTCGGCGATGCCGAACATGCCCATCGCCATCGGCGCGAAGCCGATCCCGTCCGAGAGTTCGGGGATGTCGAAGGTGAAGCGCTGCTGGCCGGTCTGCACGTCGGTGCCGACGAGACCCAACCCGACGCCCGCCACCATCATGCCGATCGACTTGACCACGTTGCCTTCGCTCAGCACCGCCGAGACGATCAGCCCGAGCAGCATCAGCGAGAAGTAGTCGGCCGGACCGAAGGAGAGGGCGACCGCGGTCAGCAGCGGCCCGAGCGCGGCGACCAGGATGGTCGCGGTGCAGCCGGCGATGAAGGAGCCGATCGCGGCCACCGCCAGGGCGGGTCCTGCCTGGCCGTTCTTCGCCATCTGGTAGCCGTCGAGCGTGGTGATGACCGAGCTCACCTCGCCGGGCAGGTTCATCAGGATCGAGGTGGTCGAACCGCCATACTGCGCGCCGTAATAGATGCCGGCGAGCATGATGATCGCCGTGGTCGGCGGCATGCCGAAGGTGAGCGGCAGCAGGAGCGAGATCGTCGCCACGGGGCCGATCCCCGGCAGCACGCCGATCGCGGTGCCGAGCAGCGCGCCGATGAAGCAGGCGGAGAGGTTCTGGAACGTCGCCGCGACGGTGAAGCCGTAGAGCAGATTCTCGAGCATCGCCGACCTCAGCGCGACCAGGGGAAGACGGGGATGCGGATGTCGAGGTACCAGATGAACAGTACCCAACACAGCGCCAGCATGAACGCGATCAGCCCGAGCACGCGCAGGGGCTTCCACACCTTCTCCGCGAGCGAGGCGATGCCGATGCAGAGGGCCAGCGAGATGACGAAGCCGAGCCGCTCGACCGTGAGGCCATAGACGGTCAATGCCAGCAGGATCAGCCCCATGTCGCGCCACGCGAAGCGCCCGATCGGCTCGGGGCCGGTGAACAGCCCGCTGATCAGGATCGCGACACCAAGGGCGGCCAGGATGCCGAAGGTGAGCATCGGCATGTAGCCGGAGCCCATCCGGCGCGCTGTGCCGATCGGGTGCGATTCGAAATTGAGGTAGAGCATGACGCCCGCGAAGGCGATGAACATCACGCCGGCAAAGATGTCCTGCGCGTCAGGCCTGAGCCGCATCCACCGGTCCCCCCACGCGGCCCGGCACCGCGGCGACGAGAACCTCCCGGACCGGAGCCTAGATCAACTTCGCGACAGGCGGAACGGGGATGTGGTGTGCGTAACGAACCACCGCTACTCGACCGTCGCCCCGGAGGCCCGCACCACCGGCGCCCAGACGGCGATCTCCTCGGCGACGAAGGCGCTGTACTGCTCCGGTGTCATGTCGACGATGCCGCCACCGAGCTGGTCGAACCGTGCCACCACCTCGGGGTCCTTCAGGATCTCCCGGATCTCCCGGTTGAGCCGGTCGACGATCGCGGCGGGCGTGCCGGCCGGCGCCGAGATGCCGAACCACTGGTAGGAGACGACATCGAAGCCGGACTCCTTGAAGGTGGGCGCATCCGGGAAGGCGGGGCTGCGCTCGGCGCCGCTGGTCGCGAGCAGGCGCACGCGCTCGGCGCGGATATGGCCGGAGGCCGAGGGCAGGCCGTCGAACATGATCGGCACCACCCCGGCGATCGTGTCGGTCATCGCCGGCCCGGCGCCCCGGTAGGGCACGTGGTTCAGCGTGATCCCCGCCGCCATCGCAAAGCGCAGCCCGAGCAGATGATTCGACGAGCCTGCGCCGGAGGTCGCGAAGTCGAGGCTGCCGGGCTTCTCCTTGGCGATCCGCACCACGTCGGCGAGGCTGCGCGCCGCGAAGCCCGGATTGCAGACCATGGCGCTCGGGTTGCGGGTGACCAGCGCGATGTGCACGAAGTCCCGCATCGCGTCGTAGCGGATGTTGCGATAGAGCGTCGGGGCGATGCCGTGGCTGGCGATGTTGCTCATCACCAGCGTCTGGCCGTCGGGCGCGGCCTGCGCGGCGATGGTGCTGCCGACCGTGGCGCCCGCGCCCGCGCGGTTCTCGGCGATCACCGGCTGGCCCAGCCGCGGACCGAGCCGGTCGCCGACAAGCCGGGCCATGACATCGGTCGTGCCGCCGGGCGCGAAGGGGACGATCAGGCGGATCGGGCCGGTCGGCCAGGACTGCGCCCGCAGCGTCGCCGGCGCGGCCAGTGCTGCGCCGAGGCCCGTGAGGACCGTTCGTCGTGCGAGCCTGATCCGTTCCGACATGAGCGTTTCCCCGTCGCTTTCCTTTGCATTCGTCTATCGCACGCGCCCGGAAGACCCGGCAAGGGCGGCCGACGCGGCTTGCGGGGTGGTAGGCTGCGCCGCATGATCGCGGCTTCCGCGAGCCAGGACGTCCCGCATGACCGCCAATGATCCCGACGCCGCGATCCGCGACGAGACGGCGCGGCTGGAGGCGCAGCTGATCGCGCTCCGGCGCGAGCTGCACAAGCGCCCCGAGCTCGCCTTCGAGGAGCACGAGACCGCCGCCGTGGTGGCGGCGGAGCTGGCGCGGCTCGGCATTCCCGCCCGCACCGGCGTCGGCCGAACGGGCGTGGTCGGGCTGATCGAGGGCGGACGGCCCGGACCCACGCTGCTGATCCGTGCCGACATGGACGCGCTGCCGATCCACGAGCGGACCGGGCTGCCCTTCGCCTCCGAGCGCGAGGGGCTGATGCACGCCTGCGGGCATGACATCCACACCGTCACGCTGCTCGGCGCCGCGGCCGTGCTCAGATCGATCGCGCCGGCGCTCGCCGGGCGGATCAAGCTGATCTTCCAGCCCGCCGAGGAGATCCTCGAAGGCGCGCCGGCGATGATCGCCGACGGCGCGATGGACGATCCGGGCGTGGACATGTGCCTCGGCTTCCACAACTGGCCCTGGGGCAAGGTCGGGCAGATCCAGTACGTGCGCGGAGCGTGCCAGGCGGCCTCGGACGCGTTCGACATCGTCTTCCACGGCCGCTCCGGCCACGCAGCCCACCCCCAGGCGGCGATCGACCCGATCGCTGGTGCCGCCCTGTTCATCGGCCAGCTCCAGACGCTCGTGTCGCGCGAGATCAACCCGCTCTCGCCTGCCGTGGTGACGGTCGGGCAGATCAGCGGCGGCACGGTGCGCAACATCATCCCCGACCAGCTCACGCTGAAAGGCACCGTGCGCACCATGGACACGGCGGCGCGCGACGCGGTGGAGGCGGGGATGCGGCGGCTGCTCGCCGGCGTCGAGGCGGGGCTCCGGCTTCGCAGCGAGCTCGACTACGCGCGCAAGGTGCCGCCGCTGGTGAACGACGACCGCGTGCTCGACCGGGTGCTCACGGCCGCGCGCGCGGTGGTGGGCGAGGCGGCGGTGACGTCCGGCACGCCGAGCATGGGCTCGGAGGATTTCGCCTGCTTCACCGAGCGTGCGCCGGGCGCGCATCTGCGCATCGGCTCGGGCGCGCCCGGGCGAGCCGACGTGCTGCACAACAGCGACTACCAGCCTGATGAGGGCTGCATTGCCGTCGGCGTGCGCACCCTCTCCCGCGCCGCATTGGAGCTCCTGCAATGACCAAACTGAGGCTCGCCGAACTCACCTCGGGCGAGGCGAAGACGCGGCTCGCGAACCGCCCGACCATCCTGCTGCCGATGGGCAGCCTGGAGGATCAGGGCCCGCACGCGCCCATGGGCGACTATCTGCTCGCGGACGCGATCGCGCTGCGCATCGCCGAGCGCGCCGTGGCCCTCGGCGCGGATGCGCTGGTGGCGCCCGTGCTGCCCTTCGGCGGCGAGGACTATTTCGGCACCGTGCCCGGCGGGATCGCGCTCTCGCATGCGACCCTGCTCGCGGTGATCCGCGAGATGCTGGAGCGTCTGCTCGCGCACGGGCTCGATCGCATCCTCATCGTCAACGGCCATGGCGGCAACACGCACGCGATCCACGAGGCGACACTCGCGGTGAAGCATGCCGACGGCACGCTCATCCCCTCGCTCTACATCTGGCGCGTGCTGTACGGCGCCTGGCCGAAGCTCACCGGTGGCGATACCGCGGGCAAGGTCGGCCATGGCGCCGACCCGGTCTGGTCGGTCGCACTGGCGCTGTTCCCGCAGCTCTGCCGCCCGGACATGATCCCGGACCCGGTGCCGCCGGGCTCGGTGCAGGGCATGGCGGTCACCGGCCTCGGCGCCGCGCGGTTCGAGGAGATCGAGATCGGCCTGCCGATCGAATACGACATCGCCGCGCCGAACGGCGTGCTGGCCGGCGACCCGCGCCGCGGCGATGCGGCGGTCGGCGAACGCGCGGTCGCCTGGCTCGCCGAGCAGGGGGCGCGGCTCATCGTGCATCTGCGGGACCAGGGCTGATGCGGATTGCGGTCTTCGGCGCCGGCGCGATCGGCGGGCATATCGCGTTCCGCCTCGCGCGCGGTGGTGCGGATGTCTCGGTGGTCGCGCGCGGGGCGTATCTCGACGCGATCCGCGCGCGCGGCATCACCGTGCAGGCGCGCGACGTCACCGACACGGTGCGGGTGCGCGCGAGCAATGATCCGCGCGAGCTCGGCGTGCAGGACGCCGTCATCACGACCGCCAAGGCGCATTCGCTGCCTGAGATCGGCCGCACGATCGGCCCGCTGCTCGGTCCCGACACGCCGGTCGCGTTCGTCGTGAACGGCATTCCCTGGTGGTATTTCCACCGCCATGGCGGGGAGCATGATGGGCGGCGGATCGAGCGGCTCGATCCGGGTGGCGTGCTGTGGGACGGGATGGGGGTCGCGCGCGCGATCGGCGGTGTCGTGTATTCCGCCTGCACGGTGCTGGAGCCGGGCGTGATCCATGCCGAGAACCCGACCAATCGCGTGATCCTCGGCGAGCCCGACGGCACGATCTCGGCGCGCGCCGAGGCGATCGCGGCGGCCCTGCGCGCGGGCGGCATGGGCGGGGAGGTGGTGTCCGACATGCGCGTCGCCGTGTGGGAGAAGCTCGCCGGCAACATGGGCAACGGCCCGCTCGCGATCCTCGCCGGGCGGCGGATGAAGGAGTACATGGCGCAACCCGCCATCTACGCGGCGGCCATCCGCGCCATGGAGGAGTGCCACGCGGTCGCGCGCGCCTGGGGCTGCGAGGTCAAGGCCGATCCGGCCAAGCGCGCGGCGGCCAATGCGGCGAGCGCGCACAAGCCGTCGATCCTGCAGGACCTGGAGATGGGCAAGCCGATGGAGGTGGATGCGCAGCTGGTCGTACCGCTGGAGCTGGCACGGCTCGCCGGCGTGGAGACGCCGACGCTCGACCTGACGATCGCGCTTGCGGTCGAGCGTGCGCGCGCCGCCGGGCTCTACGCCGGCTGAGCCGCGAGCGGCTGGTCGGTCTGGCCGAGCACCCAGCCTTCCCAGCACAGCAGGGCGGGGTCGTCCGGGTATGCCTCGGCCCGCCGCCCGAGCAGGACGTTGAGCACCCCGAACAGACCGCAGACGCAATCGAATCGGTCCTCGCCGGCCGCATCCGCGCCGAACCCGTCGGCGATCGCGGCCGCGAGGTCGGGCGCGACCGTCACCCCGGCGTCGCGCGCCCAGGCGATGAGAGCTGCGCCCGCAGCGAGGCGCGCTGAGCGGCGGCGCTTCGACCCCGCCAGGCGCACGCCGATGTGGCGGTAGCACTCGGCGGGATAGGTCTCGGCGAGCACCAGCGCGCCGGGCCGGGCGAGCTCCGCGAGTGTGCCTTCGAAGGGCCAGAGCCGGATCGCTCCGCCCTCGGCAAGGGCGGGCAGCAGCATCTCGCGCCAGGCATGGATCGCGGCCTTGCCGGCCTGATTGGCGCCGAGGGTCCAGAACAGCGGCGCGCCGGCCGGCCGCGTGGCCGTGCGCAGGTCGCAGCGCCGGCCCAGGCAGGACGGGTCGGGCAGCCCGAGGGCTGCGGCATGTGCGGCGCGCGTCATCCCGCGCGTCCCGCGCGCGGGATAGAAGGGCCGATCGGGCGAGACATCCTCGAGCGTGGCGGCGACCGTGAAGAACGACGGGCGGTCGGCGAGCGTGCGCAGGAAGGCCGGGAAGTCGGCAGCGCCGGCATGGCGCGCGGCGTAGAGGCGCGGCAGGCCAAGCGGGACGTCAAGGCCGAGCACCGCCGCCCCACCAGCGGCCGCGGCAATCAGGCGGGCAGCAACAGTATCGGCCGGCCCGACCGGGCGGGGCGCGCCGGCCGTCCAGCGCCCCTCGGCGTCGCGCCCGGCGAGCGCGATCCAGCATTTGCGCGGATCGGACGACCAGTCGGCGTGCGCGGCGAGCGTGAGGTACGGGAAGGGCACACGCCGCCATGCTTGATCAAGGGAGATGCTGATCAGGCGCGTCATGCCGATGCGCTGTGGCATAGTGCCGAGGCGAACGGCAAGGAGCGCGCGGCATGAACGTGGCGACGGCACGGGTCCTGGCGGGAACGGACGCAGCGCACCCGGACGGTCAGTACAGCACCGTCGCGAAGTGGTTCCACTGGATCACGCTGGTGCTGATGGCGATCACACTGCCGGTGGGCTTCGTCATCAAGCACATCGCCAACGAGCCCTTCGCGACCAAGATGGTGTTCTACGCCGTGCACGAGAGCGCGGGGCTCACCATTCTCTTCGTCACCATCGCCCGGCTGGTCTGGCGTATTGCCAACCCTCCACCGCCGCTGCCCGATCACATCCCCGCTCAGATGCGGTTCGCGGCCAGCGCGGTGCACTGGCTGCTCTATCTTGTCCTGATCGCGCAGCCGATCCTCGGCTTCACCATGACCAACGCCTTCGGCTTCCCGATGCAGGGGGCCACCGCCTATCTCGGCCTCATCGACATCCCGGCGGTCATGGCGGAGAACCAGAGCCTCGCCGAGACGCTGAAGACGCTGCACACCTGGGTCGGCTACTCGATCGCCTTCCTGCTGGTCGCGCACATCGCGGGCGCCGTCTATCACCACGCCATCCGGCGCGACGGCACGCTGATGCGGATGCTGTAGGGCCTACGCTTCGCCGCGGGCGCGGGCGAGCGCGCGGCGCAATAGCCCGGGCTTCTTCTTCGGCGGCGGCGGCGCGGCCGCCTCTGCGGCGGCGCGTGCGGCATGGGCGCGTGCGCGCTCCTTCTGCGCCATCCACTTCTCGAGCGTCATTCCCGCCTTCGCCGCGCGCTTCGCCTCATAGGCGCGCTGCGCCTCGGTCATGCCGGCAGTGGGGTCCTTGGCCTTGGCCATCGTCGTCCGTCCCTCGGGAGAGGGCGCGGACGCTACTCGGCGGCCAGGCGCGCTTCAACGTCCCGCCCGAACATGGCCGAGAAGCGCCGCGCGAATGCTGGCCAGGCGGCGGGATTCACCAGTCGGGGCGGACGCTCGCCCTTCACGAACAGCCCGATCAGCTGTTCCGCGCCCCAGGTGGCGATCCGCCGCCGGCTTTCCTCGGTGACGCCCGCGGTGTGCGGGCTCGCCAGCACCGCGGGATGGTGCAGCAGCGGATTGTCGAGCGGCGGCTGCGGCTCGCGGTCCCAGCAATCGAGTCCGGCTCCGGCGAGGTGGCCGGACTCGAGCGCGGCCAGCACCGCGCGCTCGTCATGGATGAACTGGCGTGCGGTGTTGACGAGGATCGCACCCTGCCGCATCCGCGCGAGCGCCTGCGCGTCGATCATCCCGCGCGTCTCGTCGTTGAGCGGGCAGTTGATCGATACCACATCGCTTTCGGCGAGCAGGGTCGCGAGCTCGACCTTCTCCGCCCCGCGCGCGGCGATCGTCGCGGCGTCGAGGTAGGGGTCGGCGGCGAGGATGCGGCATCGGAAGGCGAGGCGGCAGATCTCGGCGATGCGCGTGCCGATCAGCCCGAGGCCGATGATGCCGACGGTCCGGTCGGCGAGCTCGCGCCCCATCACCGCTTCGCGCACCCGCATCGTGCCCGCGCGCATGGCGGCCTGCGCCTCGGGGATGCGCTTGAGCAAGGCGAGCATCATGCCGACCGCGTGCTCGGCCACGCCCTCGGCGTTGCCGCCCTTCTGGTTCATCACGATGACGCCGGCCTCGGTCATCGCCGCGACATCGACGGTGTCGTACCCGGCGCCGTGGCTCGAGACCGCGAGCAGGTCTGGGGCGGCGCGCAGCAGCGCCGCATCGGCCCAGAGATGCCGCGGCAGCTCGTCCCGCAGGCTGCCGGTCTGGTAGGCGTGCGCGCCGGCGAACAGCGCGCCCACCTCCTCCGGCCGCGTGTCCGGACCGCAGCGGCGCAGGCTGAACTCGGGCTGGGCGCGCATGATCTCGAGGAATACCGGCCGCGGCGTCGGCTCGGCATAGACGAGGGTGATCTTCTGGGGCATCGGACGGGCTCGCGCGTGGCTGACCCGGCGAGGCTAGGCGGAGGCGCAGGCCGCGTCGAGGCATGGGAGAGCTGCATGGAGGCACGGCTGAAATCGGGGCTGTGGGTGCGTGCGGTGATCCGCCAGTGCGACCGCATGGGACGCGCCGCGGTGGTGCTGCGCAAGGGCGACCCGGATTCGGGGGGCATCCTCGTGGTGCTGCGCGGGCAGGCCGGCTCGACCGTGCTCGCTGAGGCGCGCGACGCCGAGGGCCGGCCCGCCTGGGTGCGCGGCACCGGCGAGGCGCCGGCCGATCAGGCGGGGGTGGACGCCTATCTCGCGCGTCAGGTGAAGCGCGATCCGGATGTCTGGGTGATCGAGATCGACGCGCCCGATCTGGTGCCGCCCTTCGAGGCGCGGCTGGTGTGAGATCAGGGCTCGCCATCGCAATTTCACAGCCGCTTCACACACGCCCGCGCAGGCATCCCTAGGATCGCGGCGGACATCGCAGCCGCGATGACCGTTGCATCCTCAGTCCATGCCGGAGTCAAGACAATGCAGTGCCGTTCCGTCGCGATCCCAGTCATCGCGTGCGCGATGCTGGCTGGAGTAGCACCCCTCTCAACCCCGGCGGTGGCCGCGCCACTGGCCGACCGGCCGATCGTGATCGCCCATCGCGGCGCGAGCAACTACCTGCCGGAGCACACGATGGAGGCCTATCGCCTCGCGGTGCAGATGCGGGCGGACTTCATCGAGCCGGACCTGTTCCTGACCGCCGATGGCGTGCTGGTGGCGCGGCACGACCGGTCGCTGAACGCCACCACCAATGTCCAGCAGGTCGCGGCGAGCGATCCGGACCTGTTCGCCAAGGGCACGCAGGTGGCCGGCACGCGGCAGTACTACATCGACACCCTGACCTATGCCGATATCCAGAAGCTGAGTGCGGTGTCGCGCGGCGGCGCGGCCTACTCCAATCCGGCGACCAGCCCCTACTACGACGGCACCGAGAGCTTCGCCGTGCCGACCTTCAACGACGTGCTGGACTATGTCTATGACCTCTACACCAGCAGCGGCCGCATCGTCGGCGTCTATCCCGAGGTGAAGACGATCTCCGGCGCCGCTACCTACAACCTTGCCATCGCCGATGCGATGCTCACGGCGCTCGCCGATCCGAAATACGGCGGGTTCTTCGACGGCCGCTTCAACAACGTGTTCCTGCAGTCCTTCGACCAGTCGATCGTGCAGCACCTGTCGGCGAACTCCGATCTGCCGGTGGTCTATCTGACGACCTGCCCATCCACCGCGGCGGCGGCGACTGCGATCGCCCAGTACGCGGATGGCATCGGAATCAGCACCGGCCAGGCGACGCAGGCCTGCATCGACCGCGCGCATGCCGCGGGGTTGCTGGTGCACGCCTACACGGTCTCGCTGGCCAATCCCGCGCTGCACGACACGCTCTATGCCCGCGGGTTGGACGGGATCTTCACCAACACGCCCGATCTCGGCGTGGCGTCGCGCGATGCCCTCTACCCGGTGCCGGAGCCGGCCTCGCTCGCGCTGCTCGGGCTTGGCGTGATGGGTCTGCTCGCGGCGCGGCGCAGCCTGTGCTGAGCCTCAGCGGGGCTGCCGGGTCATCGCCAGGAACGCCACGCTTCCGGCTCCGAGCGCGACCGCGAACAGCGCGAGCGCGCCCGGCAGCCCCGCCACCCGCGCGACCAGCCCCGAGAGCGGCTGCAACACCACGAGCCCGACGAAGAAGGCGAGGTTGACCGCCGACAGCGCCTTGCCGGTGCCGCCCTCGGGGGCCGCCTCGCGTGTCATCGGGTAGAGCAGCACGTGGCTGCCGATCAGCAGACCGACCAGCGCCATCGCGGCGATGTCGGGCGCGGCCCGGCCGCCGGCGACCGGCAGCCACGCGAGCGATGCCGCGGCGGCGAGGTGGGCGAACCCCATGACGCGCGCGCGGCTCCGCACGTGGCGGTCGAGCCAGCCGAACAGCGCGGGCGCAAGCGACATCACCACCGACAGCCCCGCCAGCACATTGCCCGTGCCGACCAATCCGAAGCCGAGCCGGTCGGTCAGCCACGGCCCGGCCCAGAGACCCCGCAGCGCGAGCGTCGCGGGATAGCCGACGAAGGCGAGCACGACCGGCGCGCGCAGCCCGCGCGAGGCGGCGAGCCGCAGCACGTCGAGGGAATCGGCGCCGAGGCCGCGCTGGCTGGCGCGCTGAGGCCGCAGCGCGGGCACCAGGCTCCATGCCGCGATCAGGCAGACGAGGCCCGCGACTGCGGCGGCGGCCGGCGCAGCGCGCCAGCCCGCGATGCCGACCAGCCACGCCGACGGCGTGCCCGAGGCGAGCAGCCCGAGGCCCGACAGCGCGGGCATCAGTCCGGCCACCTGGCCGAACCGGTCGGGCGGCAGCAACTGCGCCGTCACCATCAATCCCGCCATGAACACGCCGGAGCAGCCGAGCCCGGTGAGGAACTGCCCGAGTGCCAGGCTCCAGGCCCCGGGTGCCGCGGCTGTCAGCGCGAGGCCGGCCGTGGCGATCACGAGCAGCACGCTCGCGGTCAGCCGCGGCCCGACACGGTCGAGCGCAACGCCGGACGGCACCTGGCCGACCGCGAAGCCGAGATGCACCATCGCCGTCGCCGCCGCGAGCCCGGCCTCGGACAGGCCGAACTCGCCCATCACGCCGCCCGCGATCACCGCGGGCAGGGTGCGTGCCCATTGGCTGAGCGACACGGCGCCCACCAGGGCACCGAGAGCGGGAATCGCGGTCACGGGGTCAGGCGAGGGCGGTCGGGACGCGCCGGTAGACCCAGAGGTCGCAGGGCACGCCGAGCAGTTCGAACGGTCCTTCGCGCACGCCGCCGAGCCGGGCCGCGACCCGGGCGGAGGTCGTATTCTCGGGCTTGATGAAGCTGACGATCCGCTCGGCCGGGACGTGGGTCCAGGCCCAGTCGAGCGCGGCGCGGCAGGCCTCGGTGGCAAAGCCCTTGCCCCAGGCGTCGCGGGCCAGCGCGTAGGCGAGTTCCGGCTCGGGCCAGCCGGCGAGGTGCAGGATACCCGCGCGACCGAGGAACCGGCCGGTCGCGCGTTCCTCGAGCGCGAAGCAGCCATAGCCCTTCAGCGCCCACTGGCCCATCAGCACCGCCATCCCGGTCCAGGTCTCGTCGCGCGTGCGCGGCTTGCCGGCCGCGGGCCCCGCGCCGAGGTGACGCATCACCTCCGGGTCTGCCTGCATCGCGGCATAGGCATCGAGATCGGCCTCGGTGAAGCCGCGCAGCACCAGCCGCCCGGTGACGAGGCGGGGCACGAAGTCGGACGTTGAGATCATCGGCGCAGCGTGGCATGCGGTCTGCAAGGCCGCTACCCTCCGGCAGCTTCCCTGGGAGATCCTCCGCATGTCGTCCGCCTCTCGCCGCGCCGTGCTGGCCGGCCTGCTCGCCGCCCCCGCGATCCGTCCCGCCGCCGCGCAGGGCGCGCCGATCCGCTTCACCCTCGACTGGACCTTCCAGGGCCCGAACGCGGTGTTCCTGCACGCCAACCGCGCCGGCTACTACCGGGCCGAAGGGCTGAACGTGACGGTTGATGCGGGCCAGGGCAGCGCCGGCGCGATCCAGCGCATCGTCGGCGGCGCCTACGAGATGGGCTTTGCCGATCTGAACAGCGCGATCGAGTACAACGCCAACAACCCGAACGCGATGATCAAGGGCGTCATGGTGCTGTTCGACGCCGCGCCGTTCTCGATCCTGACGCTCAAGAACAAGGGCATCGCGGCGCCGAAGGACCTGGAGGGCAAGACGCTCGGCGCGCCGCAATTCGACGCCTCGTTCCGGCTGTTCCCGGCATTCTGTGCCGCCACCGGCGTCGATCGCTCCAAGGTGCGGGTGCAGAACATGGCCCCGCCGCTCCGCGAGACCATGCTGGTGCGCGGCGACGTCGATTTCATCACCGGGCACTTCTACACCTCGATCCTGGAACTGAAGGCGCGCGGCGTGGCCGCAAACGACATCGTCGTGTTCCTCTATGCGCGGCTCGGCCTGCCGTTCTACGGCAACGGCATCCTCGCCTCGCCGCGCATGCTGGCGGAGCGCGGCGACCAGGTGCGCGGCTTCCTGCGCGCGACCATCCGCGCGATGCGCGACATCGTCGCCGATCCGGCGCGCGCGCTGGCCGCGCTGAAGGCGACCGATCCGTTGATCGACGAGGCGGTCGAGGCGGAACGGCTGCGGATGGCGCTCGCCGACAACGTGCTGACCCAGCGCGTCCGGCGCGATGGCTGGGGCGGGGCCGAGCAGGACCGGCTGGCCGCCTCGATCGAGCAGGTGAGCGCGGCTCTGAACCTGCCGCGACGGATCGCACCGTCCGATCTGTTCGACGCGGGCTTCCTGCCGCCGGCGGCCGAGCGGATGCTGACGTGACGCGCTGATGCGCTTCCTCGCGACCCCCGCGGCAGCACCGTGGCTCGTCACGCTTGGGCTGTTCCTCGGCTGGGAGGCGTATTGCCGCGTGACGGGTATCAGCCCGTTCATCCTGCCCGCGCCGTCGGCGATCTTCGAGGCGCTCTGGCGGTTCCGCGCGGGCATCTGGCTGAATGCCGAGCAGACGCTGCTCACCACGCTCGCGGGATTCGGCTTCGCCGTCGTGTTCGGCCTGTTCCTCGGGGTCGCGATCGGCGCCTCCGCCTGGCTGTACGCCGCGATCTACCCCCTGCTGGTGGCCTTCAACGCGATCCCGAAGGTGGCGATCGTGCCGGTGCTGGTGATCTGGGTCGGCATCGGTACCGTGCCGGCGATCATCACCGCCTTCCTGATCAGCTTCTTCCCGATCGTGGTGAACGTCGCCACCGGGGTCGCCACTGTGGAGCCGGAACTCCTCGACGTGCTGCGCAGCCTCGGTGCCAAGAGGCGCGACATCATGCTGAAGGTCGCGATCCCGCGCTCGCTGCCGTACTTCTTCGCCTCGCTGAAGATCGCGATCACGCTCGCCTTCGTGGGCTCGGTGATCAGCGAGACGGTGGCGGCCAATCGCGGCATCGGCTTCCTAATGCTGCGCGACGCCTCGGCCAATGTGCCGCGCATGTTCGCGGCCCTGCTGCTCATCGCGGCCCTGGCGGTTGCGATGTATGGCGTCGCCGCGCTGATCGAACGGCGCTTCACGCGCTGGGCGACGCGCGGCGCACAGGCCTACGCGACGGGCGGCTGAGGTGATCGCGGTCGACTGGGGCATCACCTCGTTCCGTGCCTGGCGGCTCGCGCCGGACGGGTCGGTGCTGGAGCGGATGTCGGGGCCGTTCGGCATCCGCACGGTGGCCGATGGCGACTTCGCCGGCGTGCTCGACCGTGCCATCGGCGCCTGGCGTCCGGCGCCGGTGCTGATGTGCGGGATGATCGGCAGCCGCCAGGGCTGGATCGAGGCGCCCTATGTCGCGGCACCGGCCGGGCTCGGCGTGATCGCGTTGGCGCTCGCCCCCGTTCCAGGCGCGGCGCAGACCTGGATCGTGCCCGGCGTCTCGCAGGACCCGCCCGACGTGATGCGCGGCGAGGAGACGCAGATTCTGGGCGTCGCGGCCGCGCTGGGTCCGGGGCGGCATGTGCTCTGTCTGCCCGGCACGCACAGCAAGTGGGCGGTGCTGGAGGACGGGCGCATCCGTGGCTTCCGCACCGCCATGACCGGCGAGGTGTTCGGGCTGATGCGCACGCAGTCGATCCTCGCGCCGCTCATTCCCGAGAACCCGCCCGACGATCCCGCGGCGTTCGATGCCGGGCTGGATCGCGCGCGCGAGGAGGGCGGGTTGTTGCATCACCTGTTCGGCCTGCGCGCCAGCGTGCTGCTCGGCCGGCTCGCGCCCGCCGCGCTGCCGTCGATGCTGTCCGGGCTGCTGATCGGCCACGAGATCGCCGAACTCTCGGCCGAGGCGCCGAGCGTGCACCTGGTCGGCAGCGTGGCGTTGACCGAGCGTTACGCGCGGGCCCTCGCCCGGTTCGGCATCAGCAGCACGTCCCATGGCGAGGAGGCCGCGGCGCACGGGCTGTTGGCGATCGCGCGCGAAGCGGGGCTGGCATGAGCCGCATCACCCCCTGGCTTGCTCGCTGCCCCTTCGTCGCCATCCTGCGCGGCGTGCGCCCCGAGGAGGTGGTGCCGATCGCGCAGGCGATTGTCGATGCCGGCTGGTGCGTGATCGAGGTGCCGCTGAACTCGCCCGCGCCCTTCGCCTCGATCGCGCGGCTCTCGGAGGCGCTCGCGGCCGACATCCTGGTCGGCGCCGGCACGGTGCGCACGCCTGCGGAGGTGGATCGCGTCGCCGAGGCGGGCGGGCGGCTGATCGTGATGCCGCACGCCGATGCCGCGGTGATCGCGCATGCGGCGCGGCGCGGGCTGATGGTGCTGCCGGGCGTGTACACCACGACCGAGGCCTTCGCGGCGATCGACGCGGGAGCGGATGCGCTGAAGCTCTTCCCGGCCGAGATCGGCGGGCCGGTACTGCTCAAGGCGCTGCGCGCGGTGCTGCCGAAGGAGCTGCCGGTGCTGCCGGTCGGCGGGGTCGCGCCCGACACGGTCGCGGCGTGGCGCGCGGCCGGCGCGGCCGGGTTCGGCGTCGGCAGCGCCCTCTACCGCCCGGGCGACGATGCGGCGACAGTGGGCGGACGCGCGCGGAGCTTCGTCGCCGCGCTCGCCTGACAGGAACGGGGAAACGGCATGAAGGTCGCGGCGATCGGGCTCGGCTCGATGGGCATGGGGGCGGCACTCAACCTGCTGAAGGCAGGGCATGACGTCACCGGGGTCGATCCGCGCGCGGAGGCGCGCGACGCGTTCATCGCCGCCGGCGGCAAGGCGGTGGCGCGCGCGGGCGAGATCGCCGAGGGCACGGAAGCGGCGCTCGTGCTGGTGGTGAACGCGGCGCAGACCGAAACCGCGCTGTTCGGCGAGGGCGGCGCGCTGCCGCGTCTGGCGCCGGGCGCGGTGGTGATCGCCTCGGCGACCGTGGCGCCCGAAGCCGCGCGCGCGCTCGCCACGAAGGCCGAGGCGGCGGGCCTGCTCTGGCTCGACGCGCCGGTCTCGGGCGGGGCCAAGGGTGCTGCCGAGGGCACGATGGTGGTGATGGCCTCGGGCGCGGAGGCGGCCTTCGCCAAGGCCGAGCCCGTGCTCGCCGCGATCGCGCGCAAGACCTGGCGGCTCGGTGACGCGCCCGGCATCGGCAGCACGGTGAAGATGGTGAACCAGCTGCTCGCCGGGGTGCATATCGCGGCGGCGGCCGAGGCGATGGCGCTCGGCATCCGTGCCGGCGCCGACCCGAGGATGCTCTACGAGGTCATCAGCTCGGCCGCCGGCAACTCCTGGATGTTCAGCAATCGCGTGCCGCACATCCTCGACGGCGACGACACGCCGCGGTCGGCGGTCGACATCTTCGTCAAGGATCTCGGCATCGTGCTGGATGCGGCGCGCGGCATGACATTCCCGCTGCCCGTGACCTCGGCGGCGCATCAGCTCTTTCTCGGCGTCTCGGCCGCCGGGCATGGCGGGCGCGATGACGCCTTCGTCATCCGCTTCTGGCAGATGCTCGCCGGCATCAAGCTCCCCGACCCGAAGCAGGGGTGAGCGCGCCGCAGGCGGGCCCGCCCATAGCCGCCGGGAACGTTGCCTGCTAGGATTGTTGTGATCTCGCGCGCGCCGGCCGAGCGGGCGGCAGGTCGCGGGGAGGGCGGGGGCGGAACGCGATGTCCTGGTTCCTGCGGCTGACGCGCTTCGCGAGCGCGCACATGGTCTATGCCCAGCACGCGCAGAACTCGTGCGGCATGGCCAGCATCATGATGGTGAACTTCAAGATGAAGAAGGGGCTGATGCTGGCAGGCATGGCGGCGGGCAGCGCCGTCTCGGTGGTGCCGATCATCGGCTCCTATGTCGGCGCGACGCTGAGCAAGGCCGCGTTCGACGCCGCGGTGAAGACCGAGAAGCAGGTCTATGACGAATATACCAAGGTCACCGGCTCGCCCTACGACGGCAGCCAGTACTCCGACGCGATGCAGTTTCCTGCGGTGCTGAGCAATCTCGGGCTCGGCAACTGGGAGTGCGTCAATGCCGGCGAGAAGGGGTTCGCCAAGGCGGCCAAGACGGCGACGGCCAAGGGCGCGCCGGTGATCGGCCATGTGGTCTGGAATGGCGGCGGGGCGCATTTCGTGGTGATCGACGAGTTCCATGCAGGCCACGGATGCGTCTGCGATCCGTGGGACGGGCACGTGCACGTCACCAAGATGGAGAACGACAAGACCGCCGCCTACAACGCCGGAGACACGCCGATCGGCTGGGATCTGGGGGGCAAGCGGAACGACTATCCGAAGGACAGCGTCGGCAGGTTCTCGGGCTGGATCGTGCGTCGCAGATAGGCTCAGCGCGCTGGCCGGATAATCGGCACGCCGGGCGCGGCATCGGCCGGCAGCGTGCCGTCGAGCCGCGGGTCGGGCATGATCTCGACCTGATATCGGAATGGCACGAAGCCGGAGCGGATGTAGAACGCGAGCGCGCGCGGATGGTCGAGCGTGCAGGTGTGCAACCAGAACCGGCGAAGCCCGGGACGGGCCCAGGCGCGCGCGATCGCATGGTTCATCAGCGTCCGCGCCGCGCCGGTGCCGATCAGTCCGGCAGTGACGCCGAACAGCCTCAGCTCGCAGTGTCCGGGCTCGCGGAAGTCGAGCTCGGCGATGCCCTCGTCGACCGCCTCCTGCCGGAGCGTCCAGAGCTCGAAATCCGGGTGGTTCAGCAGGGCCGCGAGCGCGCCATCGGCCATCAGCAGCCTCGCCGACCACAGCCAGTCGGTGCCGATGCGGCGGTAGAGGGCGCGGTACCAGGCGAGGTCGATACGCTCCGCCCGCGCGATGGTCCAGGGGCCGCGCGGGGAGGGCGGCGGCGGTGGCGCCGGCCGCAGGAGCGGCATGGTGGTCATCTCGAGATGGGTCACCACGGTCGGGACGTGCCCCGCCGGGACGTCATGGAACCCCGCGGCAAGCGTCATGATTGCTCCTGTCGATGATCCGGCGTGGGCGCTAGGCTGGCGCAGCCTCGCCCGGCGCACAAACCCCGTGGCGCATGCGACGGCAGGGTCGCATGCTCGCGGGCGTGCCCGCGACCCGCTCCCCCATCCCCTCGATCGACCGGCTGCTGCGCACGCCCGCAGCTGCGGTGCTGCTCGCCCGGTTCGGCCGCGACGCCACGCTCGCTGCGCTGCGTGCGGAGGCCGAGGCCGTGCGCGCCGCCTTCCGCGCCGGCGCCCAGCCGCCCGGCGAGATCGCGCTGATCGACGCTGCCGCCGATCGCCTCGCGCGCCTGTTCGCGCCGAGCCAGCGCCGCGTCGTCAACCTGACCGGCACGGTGCTGCACACCAATCTCGGCCGCGCCCCCCTGCCCGAGGAGGCGATCGCGGCCGCCGCCGAGGCGATGCGCCATCCGACCACGCTGGAGTTCGACCTGGCCACCGGGCGGCGGGGCGAGCGCGACCATCACGTCCGGAGCCTGCTGCGGGAGCTGACCGGCGCCGAGGACGCGACGGTGGTCAACAACAATGCCGCCGCCGTGCTGCTGGTGCTGAACACGCTCGCCAAGGGCCGCGAGGTGCCGGTCAGCCGCGGCGAGCTGATCGAGATCGGCGGCTCGTTCCGCATGCCCGAGATCATGGCGCGCGCGGGGTGCCGGCTGGTCGAGATCGGCACCACGAATCGGACCCATGCGCGCGACTACCGGGACGCGATCGGCCCACGCACGGCGCTGCTGATGCGGGTGCACCAGGCGAATTTCGCGATCAGCGGTTTCACCGCCCGGGTTGCCGACCGCGAGCTTGCCGCGATCGCGAAGAATGCGGGCGCGCCCTTCGTGACCGATCTCGGCGCCGGCGCGCTCGTCGATCTCGACCGATTCGGCCTGCCGCACGAGCCGACCGCGCGCGAGGCGCTCGCCGCCGGCGCCGACCTCGTCACCTTCTCCGGCGACAAGCTGCTGGGCGGGCCGCAGGCCGGCTTGGTGGTCGGGCGTGCCGACCTGATCCGGCGGCTCAACCGCAACCCGCTCAAGCGGGCGCTGCGGCTGGACAAGGGGAGGCTTGCGGCCCTGGAGGCGGTGCTGCGTCTCTACCGCGCGCCGGACCTGCTGCCTCAGCGCCTGCCGGCCCTCGCGCTGCTGACGCGCCCCGAATCGGCCATCCGCGCCGCCGCCGGGCGCCTCATGGACAGGCTCCGGCCGGCGCTCGGACCGGCCTGGCAGGTCGCCGTCGAGCCGTGCCGGAGCCAGATCGGCTCAGGGGCCTTGCCCGAGGACCGGCTGCTGTCCGCGGCGGTGACGGTGGCGGGCAAGGGTGTCGAATCGGTCGCGTCGCGGCTGCGCGCGCTTCCGGTGCCGGTGCTCGGCCGAATCGGCGAGGGGCGGCTCTGGCTCGACTGCCGCTGCCTGACCGACACGGATGAACGCGACCTCGCTGCTGTCTTGCCCGACCTCGGCCGCGGGGCGATGTGATTCGACGGAAGAGGATCGGCCCCGGTGGGCCGGCCGGCCTTCAAAGCCGGTTGGGGCGGCTGGACGCAGTCCCGGGTGGGTTCGACTCCCGCCCTCTTCCGCCATTGTGCGTTGCATCACCGGACGTTCGGCGCAGAACGGTCACACCTGTTGCGCCCGCGCCACAGGATGGGAAAAACGTCGGTGGACCCGGTGCAAGCACGCGGTCGGTTTTGTATGGTGCCTGCATTGCGGGATACGGAGTGCCGAAGGGCGTCGTGCCCACCGGCCGGGCCCATGCCCCGCGCGGGTTTGGTCAAGGAGAGATACGGATGAAGCTCCGCACTGTGCTTCTGGCTGCGACGATGGGCGTGCTGCCCGCCGCGGTCAGCGCCCAGCCGGTCGACGGCCTCTATATCGGCCTGATGGGCGGCTACAACATCGTTCAGGACGCCGACCTGAACTTCTCGCCGGCGCGCGCCGGCACGAACGAGGTGACGTTCGACGGCGGCTGGGCGGTGATCGGCCGCATCGGCTGGGGCTTCGGCCAGGTTGTGCCGGGCATCGGCCTCCGGGTCGAACTCGAGGGCAACTACCGCAACAACGACGTTGACCGCATCACGGTCGGCGGGACGCGGCTGGCATCCCCTGGCGGGCGCCAGGAGACCTATGGCGCGATGATCAATGCCCTGGTCGATTTCGACCTCGGCCTCGGGTTCCTCTATCCGTATCTCGGCGCCGGTGCCGGCTGGGCCTGGACCAAGTGGGATGGCGTCCGCGGCGGCGGCGTTCAGCTCGTCGATGACGACGACAACAACTTTGCCTTCCAGGGCATCGCCGGTCTGAGCGTTCCGATCGCCGGTGTTCCCGGTCTCGCGATCAACGCCGAGTATCGCTTTTTCGGCACGCTGGAGAATCGGTATTCGGTCACGGCCGCCGGTGGCGGCGGCAGCGTGAAGGCCGACAACTACAACCACACCTTCCTGATCGGCCTGCGCTACGCCTTCGGCGTGACGCCGCCGCCGCCGCCGCCGGCGCCGGCTCCGGCGGCAGCGCCCGCTCCGGCCCGCACCTACCTCGTGTTCTTCGATTTCGACAGCTCGGCGCTGACGGATCGGGCGCGCGAGATCATCGCCGAGGCCGCCACCAACGCGCCGCGCGTGCAGTCCACCCGCATCGAGGTGACGGGCCACACCGACACCGTCGGCTCGGCCGCCTACAACCAGGCGCTCTCGGTCCGGCGTGCGAACGCGGTGGCCGCGGAGCTCGAGCGCCGTGGCATCCCGCGCAGCCAGATGGTCATCACCGGCCGTGGCTTCAGCCAGCCGCTGGTGCCGACCGGCCCGAATGTCCGTGAGCCGCAGAACCGGCGCGTGGAGATCGTGCTCCGCTGATCCGCGCAGGATCGGCCTGACGGAAAGGGGCGCCCGCGGGCGCCCCTTTTCTTTCGTCCATGCGGCCGCCGGGACCGGCCCGGTGGCGTCGCCCAGACCCATCCGTGCGCGATGGCGTGCAGTCACGGCCGCCCCGCCATGGGCGCAGCAGCAGGTCAGGTCGGGCGACGGGTTGAGCCGGGCGGCGCGGGGAGAAGCGCGCCGCGAAGGTCAGCGCTGGCGTGTGCTGGTGTTCGCCGGCGTCTCGGCGGTACGGACGTCGCAGGGCCGCACCGGATAGGCCTGGGGCAGGCTCGCCGCGGCCGAGACGGTGGCGAGCTCGGCATTGCCGCCGCTCATCACCTGGTCGAAGAGCGGGCCGATCTTGCCGCAGAAATGGCTGCCGAGGCGGATGCCCTCCTGCGACTGCGCGTTGGCGAGGGCGGTGATGTACTGGTTCAGATCCCGCTGCGCGCTGCGGCCGTGCACGCGGTTGAAGTAGCCCGTCAGGTTCCGGTGGGCGCCCGCGAGATCGGACTGGAACCGGGTGACGAAGGCGTTGTAGCGGTCATGCATGCCGCAGGAGAGCGCGCCGACCATCAGGTGCGTCTGCAACGCGCGCAGGTCGAAGGCCGCCTTCTCGCGCGCATTGGCGCAGGACTGGGCAAGCGCGCTGGAAGCGGTGAGGCCGACCGCGACGACGGCGGCTGCGTTCAGGAGAAGCGAGCGCAAGGGAGTCCTCCGCCGGCAGGCCGCGCGACTCGACGCGGCGTTTGGAAGCGCTTTGACCGCCTTATCGGCGAATCGGGCGGCATGATCAAGCGTCGCGGCCTTCCCTCGCGCGCGCGTGCGGGCCTAGGATCGGCGCAGGGAGAGACGCCGTGCACGTCGCGACGACGGGGGCGCGCATGGATGGGGAGACGGACGTGGCGGCAGGGCTCGGCGAGGCGGCTCAACGCCCTATCCTGGCCGGCTACGACCCGGGGCCGTTCTTCTGCGAACTGACGACATCGCGCCCTGACGACGGAGGTGCGCTGGCCGCCATCGCCGCCCGTCTCGCCGCCCTGCCGGTCGAGGAACTCCGCCGCCGCGCCGCTGCCGCCGAACGCGACCTGTTCAACCTCGGCATCACCTTCACGGTCTATTCCGAGGCCACCGCGATCGACCGCATCCTGCCCTTCGACCTGATCCCGCGGGTGCTCACCGCCGGCGAGTGGCGCACCCTGGAGGCCGGCGTGAAGCAGCGCGTTGCCGCGCTGAACCTGTTCCTGCACGACGTCTACAACGCCCAGCGCATCCTCAAGGACGGGGTGGTGCCCGCTGACCTCGTGCTCGGCAACGCCAACTACCGGCCCGAGATGCAGGGCTTCCCGGTGCCCTTCAACACCTACGTGCACATCTGCGGCACCGACATCGTGCGCGACACCGACGGCACCTTCCGCGTGCTGGAGGACAATGCGCGCACGCCCTCTGGCGTCAGCTATGTGATCGAGAACCGCCATGCCATGCTGCGCGCGTTTCCCGATCTGATGCGCGGCGTCGCGCTGCGCCCCGTGGACGGCTACGGCATCCGCCTGCAGGAGGCGATGTGCGAGATCGCGCCCGCGAGCGTCGATGACCCGCAGGTCGTGCTGCTCTCGCCCGGCATCTACAACAGCGCCTATTTCGAGCACGTGTTCCTCGCGCGCGAGATGGGCGTGCCGCTGGTCGAGGGCGCGGACCTCGTGGTCGAGAACGACCGCGTGTTCATGCGCACGACCACGGGGCTCGCCCCGGTGCACGCCATCTATCGCCGCATCGACGACACCTTCCTCGACCCGACCGTGTTCCGGCCGGATTCCATGCTGGGTGTGCCCGGCCTGATCGCAGCCTGGCGCAAGGGCAATGTCGCGCTCGCCAATGCGGTCGGCACGGGGGTGGCGGACGACAAGGCGCTCTACGCCTACATGCCGCGCATCATCCGCTACTACCTCGCCGAGGATGCCATCCTGCAGAACGTCGAGACGCAGATCTGCCGCGAGGAGGAGGGGCTCGCCTATACCCTGGCGAATCTCGACAGGCTGGTCGTGAAGCCGGTCGGCGAATCGGGCGGCTACGGCATCACCATCGGCCCCCGCGCGACGCGCGAGGAGCTGGAGGCGGCACGCGCCAAGCTCATCGCCGATCCGGCAAACTGGATCAGCCAGCCGGTGATCGGGCTCTCGGTCGGGCCGACGCTGACGCCCGACGGGCTGCGCCCGCGCCACCTCGATCTCCGCCCCTACGCGATCACCGCGCGCGACACCTGGGTGCTGCCGGGCGGACTCTCGCGCGTCGCGCTGAAGCCGGGCAGCCTGGTTGTGAACTCCAGCCAGGGCGGCGGGTCGAAGGACACCTGGGTGCTGGTGGACGAATGAACGCCATGCCGAAGCAGCCCCTGCTCGCACGCTACGCCGAGAGCCTGTTCTGGATGGCGCGCTATCTCGAGCGCATCGAGAACATGGCGCGGGTGATCGACGTGACGCAGACCTTCGAGACCTCGGGGCGCGCCGCCCAGGCCTGGGAGAGCGTGGTGCGCATCAACGCCGACGAGGAGGCGTTCCGGGTGCGTTACGGCGAGCCGTCGCCGGAGGCGGTGCGCCGCTTCTATCTGCTCGATCGCGACAACCCGACCTCGATTCCCGCAGCGGTGGCGGCGGCGCGGCAGAACGCACGCACGCTGCGGCCGCTGATCTCCACCGAGATGTGGCAGCAGCTCAACGTGTTCCACGCCTGGATGACGGCGCTGACCGAGGAGGAGGCAGCCGCCGATCAGCTCTCGCGCCTCTGCGCGCGTATCAAGGAGGCGGTGCAGCTCAACACCGGCATCACCGAGGGCACGTTCTTCCGCGACCAGGGCTGGTTCTTCCTCCAGCTCGGCCGGCAGATCGAGCGCGCCGACCAGACCACGCGCCTGCTCGACATCAAGTACCATCTGCTGCTGCCGAGCCTCGCCGATATCGGCTCGGCGCTCGATCTGTCGCAGTGGCACGCGCTGCTGCGCGCCGCCGCCGGCTATCACGCCTTCCGTCGCGCCCATCCGCGCGGGCTGACCCCGCACAGCGTCGCCGACTTCCTGCTGCTGAACGGTGCCTTCCCGCGCTCGACGCTGCTCTGCGTGCGGCTCGCCGAGTGGAACCTCGACCAGCTCCGCCACCGCTACGGATTACGCGTGCGCGCGCCGGCCGAACGGCTCGAGGAACTGCGCGCGGGGCTGGAGGAGCGCACGATCGACCAGGTCATCAACGGCGGGCTGCACGAGTTCCTCGACTGGGTGCAGCGCATGCTGATCGCGGTCGCGGGCGAGATCGGCACTGCCTTCTTCCGCGACTGGCGCCCGCTTGCCGTGGAGGCGCAGAGCCAGGCCTAGCCGGTGCCGAACAGCCGGTCGCCCGCGTCGCCGAGGCCGGGGCGGATGTAGCCCCGTTCGTCGAGCCCGCGATCGACCGCGACCGCGAACACAGCGACGTCGGGATGTGCGGCAGCGAGGCGCGCGAGTCCCTCGGGCGCGGCGAGCACGCAGGCCACGCTGATCGCGCGGGCGCCCGCTGTCCTGAGCCGCGTACACGCAGCCGATGCGGTGTTGCCGGTCGCCAGCATCGGGTCGAGCACGATCGCCGCACGCGCGGCGAGATCGGTGGGCGCGGCGAAGCTGTACTCGACCGTTTCGAGCGTGACGTGGTCGCGATAGGCGCCGAAATGGGCGACCGGCGCACCGGGCATCAGCGCGAGGAACCCGTCGAGCAGGCCAAGCCCGGCGCGCAGCACCGGGACGAGGCAGGGTAGAGGCCCGGTGAGCCGCGGTGCGTGCATCGCCTCAAGCGGTGTCGCAAGCGGCATGGGCGCGAGGGGCAGGCGCACCGAGGCCGCGGCGGCGAGCAGCAGCGCGATCCGGGCCAGTGCGGCGCGGAAGTCCGTGCCCGTCGTCCGCGCATCGCGCAACACGGTGAGCGCGTCCTGCGCGATCGGATGGTCAACGAAGATCGGCGCCGTCATGACGCCGCAGATCGTCTCAGCTTCGCGTGGCTTTGGCGAGAGTGGGGTCCCGGACATGCCGGGACCCCGCCCGGAGGCGCGTGGGAACAGGATCAACGCATCGCAGCGATGTCGATGATCTCGCCGGGCAGGTTCGCAACCGGTCCGACCACGCTGAGCGCGCCGGTCTGGACATCGAGCCGGTGCAGCGTGCCATTCGCGAGCACGAAACCCCGGTTCCCCCCATCGCCGTCGGCCAGGATGTCGAACGCGGTTGCGGGCGGCAGGCTCATGCCGAGGCTCGCCTTGCTCTGCTGCATGCCGTCGTTCGGCGGCGCCTGGAGGTTGAACGAGCCGAGCAGCGTGTCGATGGTGTAGAGCGCGGTCTGCGTCGCGCCCTTCACGCTGTTGGTGTAGGCGCCGGCGGTGACGCGCGGCATCGTGCCGGCGTTGCGATCGCCGTCGGCGTATTTGATCGCGCCGTCCACCAGCGTCGCGCCGGTGTCCATGTTGATGCGCAGGTTCATGCCGTTCACGCCGATCACGCGCAGCCGATCGACCGTCGGGTTCACGTCCACCACTGCGCGCCCGCCGAGATCGGCGCGCTCGGTCAGCCGGCTGAGCGGTGTCGCCGCGCCGGTGCGTGGATCGATCGTGTAGAGCATGGCGGTATCGGTGAGCGCGACCAGCGTGCCGTTCGCGGGTCGCTGATCGATGCCGAGCACGCGCCCCTCGACACCGCGGATTGCGACCGGGGCGGACGCGCGGCGCGTGTCGGTGTCGATGCTGACGAGGCGGTTGTCGGCGGTCAGCCCGATCAACGTGGCGGCGTGGCCGGATGCGGGTGCGAGGGCGGCGGCCGCGACCGCGGCCAGAAGCAGATGACGCATGGTGGATGGTCCTTCGCTGGATACGACGACGGGGCGCCGTCGCGCGGGCTACGGACCGAACCGTCCGACGGACGCAGCCGGCAGGTCACAGGCGCGTGATCAGTCCACGCGGGCGAGCCGGCCGATATAGAGCACCGGCCCGGTCGGCCGGCCGATCGGCGAGCCGCCCAGCGGCTCCAGGCTGATCTCCACCAGCATCCCCTCCTGCGGGGGGAGCACGCGCGGATCGACTTCGAGTCGTCCATCGGGCGGCACGAGCCCGAGCGACACCGGTGCGGTCGCGCCGGGGGCGAGCCCCCAGAGCTGGAGCACCCGACCCTCGTCCACCGGGCGCGGGTTGACCGCGCCGGCCAGCACGATCCCGCGCGAGGGGCTCGCCTCGACTACCCAGGCGGGTGCGGCGCGGTCCTGCTGAAGCACGGCGACGTAGCGCGGCTCCTCGGGGGCGGGGCGGAGGATCAGGAAGGCCGCAAGCCCGGCGGCGAGTGCTGTCGCGCCGGCGGCCCAGCCCTTCCAGAGCAATCCCGCGCGCGACGGCCGCGCGAGCGGCACCACTGTCCGCGGTGCCGCTGCCCGCGCATCCAGCGCCGCGTCGATGCGCGCGAGCAGGTCCGGTGGGGGCTCGGCCGGTGCGATGCCGTCGGCGAGGGGCGCGAGTCGATGTTCCCAGGCCTCGACCTCCTGGCGGAGCGCCATGTCGGTCTCGATCGCGGCGCGGACGGCAGCGGCGGTGCGGGCATCGAGCGTGCCGAGCACGTACTCGCCGGCCAGGGTGGTGCGTTCGATCGGGTCGGTGGGGATCATCGCAGCCTCACGACGCGAGGCACTCCTTCAGGCTCGCGAGCCCGCGGCGGATCCAGGCCTTCACCGTGCCGAGTGGCGTCTCCAGCCTTGCCGCGATCTGGGCATGGGACAGCCCGTCCACGAAGGCGAGCAGAATCGAGCGGCGATTCTTCTCCTCAAGGATCTCCAGGCAGGCGCGCAGGCGGGTCGCGTCGGCGGTCGCGTCCAGTAGGGCCGCGGGATCGTCCTCCACCGGCACGTCGCCGAGATCCGGATCGTCGCTCGGCAGTTCGCGACCGCGCGCGCGGGCGAGGTCCAGCGCGACGTGCCGTGCGACCGCTGCAAGCCAGGCCCGTGCGGCGCCGCGCGCGGGGTCGAACCGGTCGGCACGGTCCCAGATGCGGAGAAACGTGTCCTGGGTGGCATCCGCCGCCGCGGCGCGGTCGCGCAGGATGCGCAGGCACACGCCGAACAGGCGCGCTGCCTCGGCGGCGTAGAGGTCACGCAGCGCCGACCGGTCGCCCTGCGCGATCGCCGCGAGGATCCCGGTCAGGTCCCGTGTCGCCATGCCGGCGTCCGCCATCCGTGCCCTTCCGTTCGCATGCAAGACGATCGGCGCAGTGCTGTCCACCTTTGCGTCCGGCACGAGGCGTGCTTTCGTCACCGCGCGGCACCCTTCAGGCTACGCGCGGGAGGGCCCGCCGGATGCAGCCTGGGAGCAAGGCCGACAGCATGACCTGGTCGATCCTCGCGCGTGATCCCGCCACGGGCACGTTGGGCGTGGCCGTGGCGACGCGGTTCTTCGCGGTCGGTGCGCTCTGTCCGCATGTCGAGGGCCGCGTGGCGGCCCTCTCCACCCAGGCGCTGATGAACCCGATGTACGCGATCGAGGGGATGGCGATGCTGCGCCAGGGCATCCCCGCCCCCGAGGTGGCGGCGGCGCTCACGGCCGCGGATGCCGGCCGGGAAACGCGGCAATTGCACATCCTCGATGCAGCGGGCCGCGTCGCGCAGCATACCGGCACGGGCTGCGTGCCCTGGGCGGGCAGCGTGGTCGGGCGCGACTGTTCGGTCGCGGGCAACATGCTCGCTGGGCCGCAGGTGGTCGAGGCAACGGCGCGTGCCTACGAGGCCGCCGCCGCCGAGGGCGTGGAGATGGCCGAGCGCCTGCTGCGCGCGCTGGAGGCGGGCGAGGCGGCCGGCGGGGATGCGCGCGGGAAGCAATCGGCCGCGCTGAAGGTGGCCTCGAAGGATCCCTACGCCGATCTCGACCTGCGCGTCGATGATCATGCCGATCCGATTCCGGAACTCCGCCGGCTCCATCGCCGCAGCAAGGCGCGCTACGCGATCTATCGCCGCTTCCTCGCCGGCCCCGGCCATCCCGGCACCTTCGACCGCGCCGTGATCCTGGCCGCGGTCGAGGCCGAGGGCACGCCGAACGACGACGTGCCCGGTTCATGACGCCATTGCTGGAGGTGCGCGACCTCGCGGTCTCCTTCGCGACCGATGAAGGGATGGTGCGCGCCGTGGACGGCGTCTCGTTCTCGCTCGCCCCCGGACGGCGGCTCGCGATCGTCGGCGAGTCGGGCTGCGGCAAGAGCGTCACCGCGCTCGCGATCATGCGCCTGCTGGCGCCGAACGCGCGTGCCGAGGGCAGCGTTCGGCTGGAGGGCGAGGATGTGCTCGCCGTCCCCGATTCGCGGATGCGGCAGCTGCGCGGCGGGAAGATCGCGATGATCTTCCAGGAGCCCATGACCAGCCTGAACCCCGCCTTCACGGTGGGCGATCAGATCGTCGAGGCGATCCGCGAGCACAGCGACGCCTCGCCCTCGGAGGCGCGCGCGCAGGCGATCGCCTGGCTCGCGCGCGTGCGCATCCCCGCACCCGAGCGCCGCTTCGACGAGTATCCGCATCGTCTCTCGGGCGGGATGCGTCAGCGCGTGATGATCGCCATGGCGATGGCGTGCCGCCCGTCGGTGCTGATCGCCGACGAGCCCACGACCGCGCTTGATGTCACGATCCAGGCGCAGATCCTCGACCTGATGCGCGAGCTCTCGGAGGAGACGGGCACGGCGATCGTGCTGATCACGCATGATCTCGGCGTGGTCGCCGAGCTCGCGCACGACGTGCTGGTGATGTACGCCGGCCGGGTCGCCGAGCAGGCGTCCGTGCAGACGCTGTTCCGCACACCGCAGCATCCCTACACGGTCGGGCTGATGGGCGCGGTGCCGCGGCTCGACGAGGAGGTGGCGCGGCTCGCCACCATCGAGGGCGCCGTGCCCAGCCCGCGCGCCTGGCCACCCGGCTGCCGCTTCGCGCCCCGCTGTCCGTTCGTGATCGAGCGTTGCCGCACCGAGGTCCCGCCGCTCGCCGAGGTCGGGCCGGGGCACGTCGCCGCCTGCATCCAGGCGCCGCTCGACCGCTTCGCCGCCGCCGCATGACCCCGCTGCTCGACGCGCGCGGGCTCGCCAAGCACTTCCCGGTGCGCGGGGGGCTGTTCGGCCGCGTCACGGGGCATGTGCGCGCGGTGGACGGCATCGACATCGCGGTGATGCCGGGCGAGACGCTCGCGCTGGTGGGCGAGTCCGGCTGCGGCAAATCGACCGCCGCGCGGCTCTGCCTGCGCCTGATCGAGCCTGACGAGGGGACGATCCGCTTCGACGGCGAGGAGCTCACCGCGATGGACGAGGCGCGGCTGCGCGCCGCGCGCCGGCACATGCAGCTGATCTTCCAGGACCCGTTCGCGAGCCTCAATCCGCGCATGACGGTCGGGCAGATCCTCGCCGAGCCGATCCGGCTGCACCGGCTGCGCGAGGGGCGGGCGGTGGATGATCGCGTGGCCGAACTGCTGCGCCTGGTCGGGCTCAGGCCGGAGCAGGCGGCCCGCTACCCGCACGAGTTTTCCGGCGGGCAGCGCCAGCGGATCTGCATCGCCCGCGCGCTCGCCTGCGAGCCGAAGCTGCTGGTGGGCGACGAGCCGGTCAGCGCCCTCGATGTCTCGATCCAGGCGCAGGTGATCAACCTGCTGGACGACCTGCTCGAGCGGCTGGGGCTGGCCTTCCTGCTGATCGCGCACGACCTCGCGGTGGTGCGTCACATCGCCGATCGCGTGGCCGTGATGTATCTCGGCCGGATCGTCGAGCAAGGGCCCACGCGCGAGGTGTTCGCCGCGCCGCGCCATCCCTACACGCGCGCCCTGCTCGCCGCGATCCCGCGCCCTGAGCCCGGGCTTGCGGCACCGAGGGTCACCATCGAGGGCGATGTGCCGAGCCCGATGAATCCCCCCGCCGGCTGCCGGTTCCACACCCGCTGCCCGCATGCCGATACGCGCTGCCGGACCGACGACCCCGCACTCGCCGATCCGGGCGATGGCCATGCCGTCGCCTGTCATCACTGGCGCGGCCTGCCGGCCTGGCAGACCGGCGAGGCAGGCGTTGACCCGGCCGCGCGCGCCAGGCTGCACGCGCTCGCCCGCCACTTCAGGCCGGACTTGCCGAAGACGGCGTCCGGCGCGACCCTGACCCCTTGAACAACAAGATCGGGAGCCTCGTCATGAAGAGACTGCTTCTCGCCGCCGTCGCCGCCTCGGTCGTCGCGGTCGCGATGCCTGTGAAGCCGGCGGAGGCGCAGACCATGCGCATCGCGCTGCGCGAGGATCCGGACATCCTGGATCCCACCCTCGCGCGCACCTATGTCGGACGCATCGTGTTCGCCTCGATCTGCGACAAGCTGTTCGACATCGACAAGGACCTCAACATCGTCCCGCAGCTTGCCACCGGCTTCACCTGGGACGATCCGAAGACGCTGACCATCACGCTGCGCGAAGGCGTGAAGTTCCACGACGGCGAGACGATGGATGCGAATGCTGTCGTCTACAGCCTGAACCGGCACCTGAACATGCAGGGCAGTTTCCGCCGCGGCGAGATCAACGCGATGGACCGCGTCGAGGCGATCGATGCGAAGACGATCCGCATCCATCTGAAGGTGCCGTTCGCGCCGTTCCTCGCGCAGCTGACCGACCGCGCCGGCATGGTGGTCTCGCCCAAGGCGGCCGAGGCGGCGGGCCGTGACTTCGGGCTGCGCCCGGTCTGCGCGGGTCCGTTCCGCTTCGTCGAGCGCGTCGCGCAGGACCGCATCGTGGTCGAGCGCTTCCCGGACTACTGGGACAAGGAGAACGTGCATCTCGACCGCATCGTCTATCTGCCGATCCCGGACAGCACGGTGCGGCTCGCGAACCTGCAATCGGGCGCGATCGAACTGACCGAGACCATCGCGGCGACCGACATCCCGGCCGTGCAGCGCAACCAGTGGCTGCGCGTGGCGATGGGCGACGAGCTCGGCTACCAGGGCATCACCTTCAACATCGCCAATGGCGACCGCGCGAACACCCCGATCGGCCAGCACGCCAAGGTGCGGCAGGCGTTCGATTATGCGATCGACCGTGCCACCATCATCCAGGTGGTCTATGACGGACACTTCACGCCGACCGCGCAGGCTGTGCCGCCGTCCTCGCCCTACTATGTGCGCTCGCTGACGCCGCCGACGCGCGATGTGGCACGTGCGCGGGCGCTGCTGCGCGAGGCGGGGGTGGCGACACCCGTGCGCGTCGAACTCACCGTGCCGAACAATCCGGACATGCGCCAGGTCGGCGAGGTGATCCAGGCCATGGCGGGCGAGGCCGGGTTCCAGGTCACGGTGCGCGCGATGGAGTTCGCAAGCTCGCTCCAGGCCGCGCAGCGCGGCGACTTCGAGGCCTATCTGGTCGGCTGGTCGGGGCGCACCGATCCCGACGGCAATCTCTGGAACTTCGTGCACAGCCGTGGCGCGCAGAACGACGGCAAGTACGCCAACGCCGAGGTGGACCGGCTGCTCGACGCCTCGCGCGAGGAGTCCGACCAGGAGAAGCGGGTGGCGATCTTCGAGCGGATGTACCGCCACTACATCACCGAGGATCGCGGCCGGCTCTATCTCTGGCACCGCAAGAACATCCACGCCTACTCCGCGCGGGTGCAGGGCTTCGTGCCGGTGCCGGACGGGCTGATCCGCGTGAAGGGTGTGAGGCTGGCGGCGAACTGAACGCCGCATGGCCGGCTTCCTGATCCGCAGGGTGGGGCAGATCATCCCCACCCTGCTGTTCGTCTCGCTGCTGATCTTCGGGCTGCAGCAGCTCATGCCCGGAGATCCGGCGCTGATCCTCGCCGGCGAGGAGCGGGGCGACCCGCTCGTGCTCGCGCAGATCCGCGCCGAGCTGAACCTCGATCGGCCGTTGCACGAACAATACGTGCTCTGGCTGTTCAATGTGCTGCAGGGCGATCTCGGCTTCTCCTGGCGCATCCGCGAGCCGGTCGCGAAGGTGATCCTCGAGAAGCTTCCCGTCACCGTGCAGCTCGGGCTGATGGCCTTCGCGATCGCCTGCCTGATCGGGATTCCCGCCGGGATCATCTCGGCGGTGAAGAAGGACCGACCGGCCGACTGGGTCGCCAACGGGGTCGCGCTCGCCGGCATCTCGACGCCGAATTTCTGGCTCGGGATCATGATGATCCTGCTGTTCAGCGTGAACCTGGGCTGGCTGCCGCCCTCGGGCTACGTCGCGCTGACGGTCGATTGGCGGCAGTCGCTCGCCACCACGATCATGCCGGCCTTCGTGCTCGGCACGGGGATCGCGGCGGTGCTGATGCGCCACACGCGCAGCGCGATGGTGCAGGCGATGAACCAGGACTATGTGCGCACCGCGCGCGCCAAGGGTCTGGCCGAGCGGATCGTCGTCGCCAAGCATGCGCTGCGCAACGCGCTCGTGCCGGTGATCACGCTCGGCGCGCTCGAACTCGGCACGCTGCTCTCCGGGGCGGTGCTGACCGAGCAGGTCTTCACCATCCCTGGCTTCGGCAAGCTGGTCGTCGATGCCGTGTTCAACCGTGACTATCCCGTGGTGCAGGGAGTCGTGCTGGTGGTGGCGGTGATCTACGTCCTGCTGAACCTCGCCGCCGATGTGCTCTACGTTCTCATCAACCCGCGGCTCCGCCACGCATGAGCACGCTCGCCGTCGCCGCCCAGCCTGAGCGTATCGACAGCCCGACGCGCCGGTCGCTGCGCCGGCTGATGCGCCACCGCACCGCCATGCTCGGCCTCGCGATCGTGGTGTTGTTCGTGATGATCGCCGTGCTCGCGCCGCTGGTCGCCCCCTACGACCCGACGCGCACCTCCTGGACCGCGATCCGCCGTGCGCCCTCTGCCCTGCACTGGTTTGGCACCGACGAGAACGGCCGTGACGTGCTCTCGCGCGTCATCTGGGGCGCGCGCGCGAGCCTGCTCGCCGGCGTCGTCTCGGTCGGGATCGCGATGGCCGCCGGCGTGCCGATCGGCATGCTGGCCGGCTTCCGCGGCGGCTGGATCGATGCGCTGATCAGCCGCTTCACCGATGCGATGCTGGCCTGTCCGTTCCTGATTCTCGCGATCGCGCTCGCGGCGTTCCTGGGGCCGGCGCTCGAGAACGCGATGATCGCGATCGGCATCAGCGCGACCCCGATCTTCATCCGCCTGGCGCGCGGCGCGACCATGGCGGCGAAGGTCGAGGACTATGTCGAGGCCGCGCGCGCGATCGGCAATCCGCGCTGGCGCGTCGCCGTGCGCCACATCCTGCCGAACATCGTGCCGCCGCTGCTCGTGCAGGCGACGCTGACCATCGCGACCGCGATCATCGCCGAGGCCTCGCTGTCCTTCCTCGGCCTCGGCCAGCAGCCGCCCGCGCCCTCCTGGGGCTCGATGCTGAACACGGCGCAGCGCTTCATGGAGCAGGCCCCCTGGATGGCGATCTTCCCGGGGCTCTCGATCGTGCTGGTTGTGCTGGGGTTCAACCTGCTCGGCGATGGGTTGCGCGACGCCTTCGACCCGCGCTCGCGCTGACGCGAGCGGGGGGCAGCGCGCGGAGGTGGTCATGGCAGCGGCGATGCGTCGGTGGCGGATCGCCATGCCGTCGAGCGCGGTGACCGAGTTGCGTACTGCGATCACCCACCCGATGGAGAACGGTCACCGGCGCGACGCCTCGGGAGCGCCGGTACCATGCGACACCAGCCGGCTGTTCACCGCGAACTCCGAGTGCGCCGAGGTGTTCCGCGTGGAGGCGCACACCGCGATTCTCGCCGGCGCGTACTTCGCCTGAACCAACGACCCTGGCACCTCGGTCACGGCGACCGAGCGGCTCCGGGTCGGCTGACCCGGAGCGCGCGCACCGGGCTCAGCTGCCCGGGCTGTTCTGTTTTAGGAACGCAATGAGATCGTTCAATTGCTGCGGATTACGTACGCCAGCGAAGGCCATGGCGCCGCGCGGCACGAGGTCTTTCGGGTTCGTGATGTATCTCCGGAGATTCTCCTCGGTCCAGACGAGCCCATGCTCGGCCAGTTCCCGCATGTTGGGTGAGTAGCGGAACCCTTCGCGCTGCGCTGCCGGCCGGCCGACGATCCCGTGCAGGTTGGGCCCGACACCGTTGCGTCCGCCCTCTTCGATCGTGTGGCAGGCACGGCATTGATTGAAGACGCGCTGGCCTGCGGCCGCATCCTGGGCCGAGGCGGGCGCGGAGAACCAGAGCAGCGCGGTGCCGACACTTGCGAGCATGAGCCGATGCATGACGTCTCCTTTGCTTGGCAATAGTGAGTACGATGCGGCACCCGGCAGCCGCTGGCCGATATAGCCGCGAGCTGGGGGATGGCAACCCGCGGGCGACCGATCAGGGGGGCAGGTCTGCACCGCGCTCTCTGCGTTGCAGTCAAACAGAACGCGTTTGGTGCGGTTCGCGAAAGCGGCACCGGTCACGCCTAGGGTGAAACGTCTGTTCGCGCCGTTCGCGCTCGCAATCGCCCTGGTTCCGGGCGGACCTCGGGGCGCACGGCGGCCCGGTGCCAATGCCGTCGCGCTGCTCACCGGCAGCTGCTCGGGCTGTCGCGGTATGGGCGGGGAGCGCAGTGGCGGGGTACCTGCGATCGCGCGATCGCGCGTACAAAATCCCGCGATGAACTCGTCGCGACCATGATGGCGTTCCACGAGAACCAGCGGAATCTGACCATGATGGACCGCATCCCGCGCCGTTGCGCCGATGCCGGGATCCGGGGGCATCGCGTCGAGCCAAGCCAAGCACGCGATGGTTGCGGACGTCGCGCGGCATTGCGTCCAGGCCCGTCCGCTCCTCACGGACGACGGCACCTCGGTTGCCGGCATCCATCGGGCCGAGGGGAATCGCTTCGTCGAAGTGCCGCACTCGGGCGGCGTCAGTCCGCGCAGCGCCCCCAAGACGTCGGAGCGTGGAGCTGAGCATGGCCGGCGGGGGTCGATCCATGCAGATGCCCGGAATCAGAGCGTGACACGGGAGATGTTCGGGCCGAGCCGAGCGGAAGCTGCGGGGCGGCGCGATGTGAGGCAGCACACGCGCCCCGGTATCGTCAGGTTAACGGACGCGGTGTAATGTTGCGGCCTGCAAAACACCGAGCGTGAGCCAGACCATGCGCGCAAACCCCCTCCGTCAGCGGCTTCGCCAGGGCGTCTCCGCCCTTGTCGTGCTCGCCATGCTCGGCGGCTGCGTCACGACGCAGGAGCAGCGCATCGGCGCGGCCGACCCTGCGGACACCTGCCGCCAGTACGTCGTGGCGTTGGACAGCACGGGCAATTTCTTCGCCGAGGACATGATCAAGGGCGCCGTCATCGGCGCGGTCGGGGGCGCCGTGCTGGGAGGGATCCTCGGCGGCGGACGCGGCTCGGCGATCGCGATCGGGGCGGCCACCGGCGCGGTGGCGGGCGCGGCGACCGGCTACATCTACGCCTTGCAGCAGCAGTCCCGCGACCAGGCGGTCCTGGCCGGCCGGGTCTCGTCCGACCTCTCCAAGGAGAACGCGGAGATCGACCGCGCGCAGCTCGCCTTCGATCAGCTCTCCGACTGCCGCTTCCGCCAGGCCCAGGCCGTGCGCGCCGATGTCGCGGCAGGGCGGCTGACGCGCGAGCAGGGCCAGGCGCGACTGGCGCAGATTCGCGGCTGGTGGGACCGCGATCTCGCGCTCGCCCGGCAGATCAACGAGAAGATGGCGACGCGCGGTGCCGAGTACGAAACAGCGGCCGAGACGCTGAGCCCCGGCACCAAGGACGCGATCGCGCAGCAGAAGGCCGCGCCGCCGCCCCGCCGTGCGGTCGCGACGCGCGCCACACCCGTGCTGCTGCGGCCCGACCCGTCGGCGCCACAAGTCACCGCGATCGGCGCGCGCGAGACCGTCACGGTCGCGCGCACCCAGGGCAACTACGCGCTGGTCGAGACGGGCACCGGCGCGCGCGGCTATGCGCCGGCGAACACGCTGCGGGTGGAGGGCCGCGCGCCGACGCGCGCGGCGCAGCCCGCCGGCGACGAGGTGCGCGGCCTCGCCGCGACCAATGTCGCCAAGCGTGACAACTTCTCGACCTCGATCGAGGTGGCGCAGGCGGCCACCGGCTCGGGCTTCGAGCTGACGAGCTGATGCGCCGCGCGGCGTCCGCCGCACTTCTTCTCCTTGCTCTGGGCGGCGTGGCCGAGGCGCAGGCGCCGCCCGCCACCCCCTATCTGCGCGTCGAGGCTGGCGGCCATACCGCGCCGGTGAACCGGCTCGCCGTCGATGCCGCCGGCCGGCTTCTTGCGACCGCCTCTGACGATCGGACCGTGCGGCTCTGGTCGCTGCCCGAGGGCGCGCCCGAGGGCGTACTGAGGGTGCCGATCGGCGAGGAGGCCGAGGGCGAACTCTACGCCGTCGCGCTGACGCCGGACGGCAAGCGGCTGTTCGCGGCGGGGTTCACCGCCTTCGCGTGGGATCGCGCCTTCGCGCTCTATGTCTTTGATGTTGCGTCAAAGCGGATGGTCGGCCGGCTCGCGCCGCTGCCGGCGCCGGTGGTGCATCTCGCCGTCTCGCCGGACGGGTCGCGGCTCGCCGCCGCGCTCGGCGGCACCGCCGGCATCCGCGTCTGGGACGCCGCGACCGGTCGCCTGCTGGCCGAGGACGGCGCCTATCGGGGGCCGGCGCGCATGGTCGCGTTCGCGCGTGACGGCCGGCTGGTCTCGACCGCCGCGGACGGCCTGGTGCGCGTCTATGACGCCTCGGGGGCCAAGCGCGCCGAGGCGACCCCGCGCCGCGGGGCGCGACCCTACGGCGTCGCGGTGTCGCCGGACGGCGCGCTGGCGGCGATCGGCTACGAGACCCACGCGGCCGTGGATGTGGTTCATATTCAAAGTCTTGCGACGGCTTTCGTGCCCGATGTCGCGGGGCTGGAAGCGGCGTCCCTGCCGGCGGTCGCCTGGGCCGCGGACGGCAAGGGTGGTGTCCAGCTCTACGCCGCCGGGGCGGGGCCGCGCGGCGGCGTGATCCGGCGCTGGGCCGATTTCGGCCTTGGTCCGGCGCGCGACATCGCGGCGGCGCGGGATTCGATCGCGCACCTGCTGCCCTTGCCCGGCGGAGGGCTCGCCTACGCGGCGTCCGATCCCGGCTGGGGCCTCGTCGCGCCTGATGGGGACATCGCGCGGCGCCCCCAGCCGCCGGCGGCCGATCCCCGCGCGGCGCGCAGCACGCTGGCCCTCTCGCCGGACGGTCAGACGGTCGAATGGGCGGGTGCGACCGGCGCGCTCCGCTTCGAGGCGGCCTCGGCCCGATTGTCGCCGGCGGCAGGGCGCGGGGTGGCGGGTGCGCGCACGGAGGCTGGCGGGCTCGCCCTCACCAACTGGCGTGACGCCGCCCCGCCGCGGCTGAACGGCCAGCCGCTCACGCTCGGGCGCGGCGAGATCGCCCGCAGCGCCGCGGTCGCCGGCGGCAGGGCGCTGATCGGCACCGACACGCATCTGAGGCTGTTCGACCGCAACCGGCGGGAACTGGCGGCGATCGCGACGCCGGGGGCGGTCTGGGCGCTCGCCGTTGCCGCCGATGCCTCGGTCGCGGTCGCGGCCCTGGGCGACGGCACGCTGCGATGGTACGGGCTCGCGGACGAGGCGCCGCTCGCCGAGCGTGCCGCGCTGTTCGTGCATGCCGACGGCACGCGCTGGGTGCTCTGGACGCCGGAAGGCTTCTTCGACCATGCCGGAACGGGCGGGCAGGATCTCGTCGGCGTGCACCTGAACCGCGGCCGCGCCGAGGCGCCGGAGTGGGCGACCTTCGCGCAGGCCTATCGTGCCCTCTACGCGCCGGCCGTGGTGCGGGCGCGGATCGCGGGGGATGGCGGCCCGGCGGCCGACCGGCTCGCCGCCTTGGGCGATGTGCGGGCGGCGATCGCGCGGCAGCCGCGCGTCAGCCTGACCGGCGCGTGCGTGCCGGGCCCGGGCGAGTCCTGTGCCCGGATCGAGGGCACGACAGTGCCGCCCGCCGCGGCGACGGTGCGGATCGGGCTGGCGCTCGAGGATCGTGGCCTCGGCCTCGGCCCGGTCGACCTGTTCGTCAACGGCCGCAATCTCGGCCGCGCCGATCCGCGCGGCGAGACCCGCTTCGGACTCGACATCGCGCTCGATCCGGGCCGCAACACGATCGAGGCGCGCGCGTGGGATGGCGCCGGACGGCTCTACGGCACGAGCGCGCCGATGGTGCTGGAGGCGCCCGGCGAACCGGCCGGCACCGGCCGGCTGTTCGTGCTGGCGATCGGCATCGACCGGCACCGCCTGGGCACGCTCGACCTGAAATTCGCCGCCGCCGACGCGCGCAGCTTCGCGGACGGCATCGGCGCCGGCGCGGCCGGGATCTACCAGGAGGTGCGCAGCACCGTGCTGCTGGACGAGCAGGCGGGCCGCGCGGCGATCGTCGAGGCGCTGGAGCGGCTCGGCCGCGAGGTCGGCCCGAACGACACCTTCCTGATGTATCTCGCCGGCCACGGCGTGCGCACCGAACCGGACGACCGATTCCTGTTCCTCACCCACGACGTGGCCGATGCCTCGTCCTGGGACGCGCTCCGCCCGGCCGCGATCACCGAGGACACGCTGGTCGGCCTGCTCGCCCGCATCCGCGCGCGCAACGGGTTCCTGTTCGTCGATACCTGCCACGCCGGCAAGGTGACGCTCGACCAGCTCGCCAATATCGGCCACGAGACCGGCCGCTTCATGCTGGCCGCCTCCTCCTCGGTGCAGGAGGCGCTCGACAGCTATGACGACCGCAACGGCGTGTTCGCCTACGCCGTGGCCGAGGCCCTGTCCGGCCGGGCGGCGCGTGACGACCGCGGCGTGATCACCGCCCTCGCGCTCGGCGAGTACGTCGCCGCCCGGGTCAGCGAGCTCGCGCGCGAGAAGGGCCACGCCCAGGACGCGGTGTTCCGCACCGCGCGGCGCGATCTGCGGGGGTTTCCGATCGCACGCGTCAGTCGCTGACGTAGGTGAATGCGGCCGCGTTCATTCTTTGTTCACCGGATGGCATTAAACCTGCAACACTGACGTCACGATCGGCCAGGATCGGCCGAGTGTGGGGAGGGGCGTCGATCTCGCAGGAGATGCCCCATGGTTCGCGTCCCGTTTGCCGCCTCGCTGATGGCCCTCGTCCTTCTGGCCGCACCGGCGCATGCCGATCGCGATCCCTGCCCGCCCGCCGGCACGGTGGCGGTGCGCGATGACGGCTCGCGCTGGGTGTTTCTCGGGCAGGATGCCGAGGATGCGGGCATCTGCGTGGTGCAGATCGGCCAGCAGACCCGCAAGCTGCTCTACGGCCTCTGGACCCCGATCGGCCCCGACATGGACGAGGCGCGCGCAGCCCTCGCCCGCCTGCTCGCCGGCGGCCCGGGCACCACGGTCACGATCCGCGAGCACGTGATGACGGATTCCTGGCAGGAGGTGTGGGAGCGCGGCGGCGACGAGATGGTGCCGCTTGCCTCCGGCACGCGCCGCGCGGTGCGGCTGGAGCGGCGCATGCGCCTGCACGGCCCGACCGGCTTCACCGCTCATGTCACCTACTGGCTCGATGCCGAGACCGGCGTGGTGCTGCGCGCGCGGCACCAGCACATCGACGGCATGCGCCTGCCCTACCGCGACGTCGTGATGACGCGCCTCGACCGGCGGGGGTGAGGCGAGCTCAGCCCGGATCGGGCCGGACCAGCGCGTCGAGCTCGCGATAGTCGGGCAAAGTGGTGTCGATCGCACGGCCCTGCCGCAGCACGGTTCGATCCGACTGCCGCCGCGCGAGCAACTCGTGCCAGAAGCGCGTGCGGAACAGCACGAGGTCCGCCGGTGCGCCGACGCGGATGTTCCCGCGATCGCGCAGGCCCATAACGCCGGCGGGCGTTGCCGTCACCGTGTTCGGCCAGTCGCCGAGCGGATGGTCAAGCTGCGCGATCCGCACCGCCGACTGGAACACCTCCACCATGTCGTGGTCGCCATAGGCGTAGAACGGATCGCGGCAGTTGTCGGAGGCGACGCTCACCGGCACGCCGGCGGCGGCGAGCTCGTGCAGCAGGGTGACGCCGCGCCAGCGCGGCGTGCGGCCGGGCGCGCGGTCCTGCAGGTACATGTTGCACATCGGCAGGCTGACGACGGCGATGCCGGCATCGCGCACGAGCGCGATCGTCTCCGCGATCACCGCGTCGGGCTGGAGGCTCAGCGAACAGATATGGCCGACCTGGATGCGGCGCCTGAAGCCGCGGCGGAGCGCGGTACGGGCGATGATCGGCAGGGTCGCCGCGGCCGTCTCGCCGCTCTCGTCCACGTGCAGGTCCATGTCGAGCCCGCGCGCCTCGGCGAGCGCGAAGGCATGGTCGAGCAGATCCTGGAAGCCGGGCGGGATCGCGTCGTGCCCGCCGCCGGTGAAGCGGGTGACGAAGCCGAGCACGCCGCCATGCTCGGCCACCAGATCGGCGAGCGCCGCGCCCTCGTCGCCGGCGAGCCGGTCGATCGGGCAGATCGACACGCCCTGGAGGTCGATCCGTCCCGCCCAGGCATCGCGCAGTTCGGCAAACACGCGCCAAGTGCTGCGGCCATGCGGCAGGTAGGTGTCGAGATGCGTGCGGATCGCCGCGGTGCCGTGCGCGTAGGCGCAGCGCAGCCCGAACGCGAAGCGCGCGCGCGTGTCCTCGGCCGACCAGTGCGCCTCGCGATCGGCCATCACGGCGCCGATCGCGCCCTTGAACGTGCCGTCCGGGTTGGGGCTGCGCGGCCAGATATGGCCCTTGTCGAGATGCGTGTGCACATCGACGAAGCAGGGCAGGGCCATGCCGCCGTCGAGCGACGGGCCGTCCGGCGCGGTGCCGACGGGTTCGATCGCGGCGATCCGGCCGGATGCGATGCGGAGATCGACGCGGGCGAGACGCTCGGCCGGCGTGGCGGGAATCCGGACATCGCGCAGCCAGTAGTCGCCGGCAGGGGGGATCGCGGGTGCCGTCATCCTTCGCGCTTCAAGGCGCTCTCATGCCAGTGCCGGAGCGCGAGATGCTGGATCAGCCCGAGGGCGAGGAAGATCGCGATCCCGGTCAGGCAGATCAGCAGCAGGGCGGCGAACATGCGCGGGATCTGCAACTGGTATCCGGCTTCCAGGATGCGGTAGGCGAGACCGGAGGCGCGCCCGCCCGTGCCGGCGACGAACTCGGCGACGATCGCGCCGATCAGCGCGAGACCGCCGGAGATGCGCAAGCCCGCGAGGAACAGCGGCAGGGCCGAGGGCAGGCGCAGGAACACGAGCTGCTGGAAGCGGCTCGCGCGGTAGAGCCGGAACAGGTCGACGAGATTGTGGTCGGCGCTGTTCAGCCCGAGCGTGGTGTTCGAAAGGATCGGGAAGAACGCGACGATCCAGGCGCAGATCAGGAGCGCGATGCGGATGTCGTCCACCCAGATGATGATCAGCGGCGCGATCGCCACGATCGGCGTCACCTGGAGCACGACCGCATAGGGAAACAGCGAGAGCTCGATCCATTTCGACTGCGCGAACAGCACCGCGAGGGCCAGCCCGAGCCCGGCCGCGACCGCGAGCGCGGCGAAGGTGATCTGGAGCGTGATGCCGAGCGAGACCGACAGGCTGTGCCAGTCGCGCAGCAGCGTCTGCCAGATCACCGACGGCGGCGGCAGCACGTAGTGCGGCACATCGTTCACCCGCACTGCGATCTCCCAGACCGAGAGCGACAGGATGCCGATCAGCAGCGGCATCAGGATCTTCGGCCAGGCCTCCGCGGGGAGGAACAGCACGCGCCGCACCGGCGGCGGGGAGGGCGCGTCGTCGCCGATGCGATTGGTCATGCCGCCATTGCCTCCTCGAGCGCGGCGCTGACGGTGCGGCAGGCGGCGGCGTACTCGGCGGAGGTGCGGAACGCCTCGTCGCGCGGATGAGGCGCCTCGATCGCGATCTCGCGCTCGATCCGTCCGGGCCGCGCCGCCATCACCGCGATCCGGCGCGAGAGATAGACGCTCTCGAACACCGAGTGGGTGACGAACACCACCGTCACCCCGGTCTCCCGCCAGATCGAGAGCAGGTCGTTGTTCAGACGGAAGCGGGTGATCTCGTCAAGGGCGGCGAAGGGCTCGTCCATCAGCAGGATGTCGGGACGCGTCACCAGCGCGCGCGCGATCGAGACGCGCATCTTCATCCCCCCCGAGAGAGCGCGCGGATAGGCGTGCTCGAACCCGGCGAGCCCCACCCGGCGCAGCGCCTCCGCCGCACGCTCCAGCCGCTCGGACCGCGCCATGCCTTCGAGCCGGAGCGGCAGCGCGACGTTCTTCACCGCCGTGGTCCAGGGCATCAGCGTCGGCTCCTGGAACACGAAGCCGAGCCGCGGATGCGCGACCCCGGCGGCGTCGTGCTCGGCGCGCGGCCAGTCGAGCGTGCCGGCGGACGGCGCGATCAGCCCGGCGATGATCCGCAAGAGGGTGGACTTGCCGCAGCCCGAGGGTCCGAGCAGCGAGACGAAGTCGCCGGTCTGGATCGTCAGATCGACGCCGCGCAGCGCCAGCGTGCCGGTGCCGAAGCGCTTTTCCACCCCGCGCAGCACCACGAGCGCGCGGGGCGCGGCCGACGCGAGCGGATCCCCTGTCGTCGGCCCCAGGTGGTTCACAGCCCGACGCGGCGGTTCACGAAGTCCAGGCTGTAGGCGTTCCGGATCGCCATCCCGGCCGGATAGACGCCGGCCGTCACCATGGTCGCGTAGAAGCGCTCCCAGCGCTCATGCGTCATCGCGCCGATGCCGAGCTGCTCGGCCTCGCCCGACAGCACGATGCCGTACCGGTTCATCGCCTCGATCGCGTAGTCGATCTTGTCCTGCGTCATCTCCGGGTTGTCGCGCATGATCAGCGCGTTCGCCGCGGCGATGTCCTGCTTGCGCATGTACTGCGTCCAGCCCTCGGCGGTGGCATCGACGAAGCGCTGCACGAGCTCCTTCTTCTCGGTCGCCATCCGCCGCGAGATGTTGATCGTGGTCTGATAGTTCTCGTAGCCGGCGTCCGCGATCAGGAACACCTTCGGATTGGCCCCGGCCGCGCGCGCCGCATAGGGCTCGGAAGAGAGGAAGCCCTGCTGGATGGCCATGCGATCCTGCAGGAAGGGGGCGAGGTTGAAGGTGTAGGGCCGGATCTGGTCGTCCGAGAAGCCGAACCTCGCCTTCAGGAACGGCCAGTAGGTCACGCGACCCTCGGCGCTGACCAGGATCGGCCGCCCCTTCATGTCCTCGAACCTCTCGATGCCGTTGCCCTCATGCGTCATCAGGACCTGCGGGTCCTTCTGCATGATCGCGGCGATGGTCAGGAACGGCAGGTTCTCGCGCACGTAGTTCAGCGCGACGAAGCCATTGGACATGATCATGTCGACGCGCCCGGCGAGCAGAAGCTGGGACGGGTTCTGCTGCGGCCCGCCCATGCGCAGGTCGCAGTCGATGCCGTAGCGGCGATAGATGCCGGCAGCGACCGCCTGATAGTAGCCGCCATGCTCGGCCTGGGCGCGCCAGTTGGTCTGGAAGCTGACCTTGTCGAGCGTCTGCGCCGAGACGCGCGCGCCCGCCACCGGCACGAGCGCCGCGCCGCCGAGAAGCCCGAGCGCCCTGCGCCGGTCGATCCGCCACTTCGTCCTCATCGATCTCGCTCCCTGTCGGTCGTGATGGGGTGTCGCGCAAGGTTCGGCGGAGCGCAATCCTCCGCTGGCGTGCAGATGGGGTGCAATCGCCGTGCCGGAAGCGCCCCGGCGGCGGGGCTTGCGCGCGCGCCGATGCCCGGCGCAGGGTCGCGGCCATGCTGCCGGCCTGCCCCTGCTGCGCGCGACCGTTCGGAAGGCGCGCGTGGCTTGCCCTCGGCCTCGCCTGCGCCGCCGCGCCGGCGCTCGGGCAGGCCGACGGGGCGCCACGCCACCTCCTGCTCGCCCATGTCGATGGCGAGCGGTTCGAGGGCATCTATTGGCGCGGCGGTGTGCACGACCCCGAGGCCTTGGCGGCGATCGCCTGGCTGTTCCGCGACCGCGAGGAGGGCCTTGCCGGCCCTGTCGATCCGGCCCTGCTCGACACGCTCTGGCTGCTCGACCAGCGGGTCCCCGGACGCGGCTTCGAGGTCGCCTCGGCCTACAGGACAGCGCGCACCCAGGCGGCGCTCGCCGCGCGCTGGGGCCGGGCGGCGACCGACAGCCTGCACGTGCAGGGACGTGCCGTGGATGTGCGACGGCCCGGGCTGCACGCGCTCGGCCTGGTCGGCGCCGCGTGGCAGCTCGGCCGCGGTGGGGTCGGCCTTTACCGCGGCGCAAGCCCGTTCGTGCATCTTGATACCGGGCCGCGCCGCCGCTGGTGACGGCCGCGCTTCCGCCGTCTTCGCTCCGCACAAGGTCATCCATGCCCGAGACCCATCTCGTCACCGGCGGCGCCGGCTTCGTCGGCAGCCATCTCGTCCTCGCGTTGCTCGCCCGCGGCGATCGCGTCGTCGTGCTCGACGATCTCTCGACCGGTCACGCCGCCGCCGTGCCCGAGGGCGCGGTGCTGATCACGGGCCGGATCGGCGACCCGGACGCGCTCGCCCGTGCCTTCGCCCACGGCCCGTTCGCCTCGGTGCTGCATTTCGCGGCCCTGTCGCTGGTGGGTGACTCGATGCGCGAGCCGTACCGCTACCTGGCGGAGAACGCGAAGAACGGACTCGCGCTGATCGAGGCCGCGGTCGCGCATGGGGTGACGCGCTTCGTGCTCTCCTCCACCGCCGCGTTGTTCGGCGCCCCGACGACGATCCCGATCCCCGAGGACGAGCCGATCGATCCCGGCTCGCCGTATGGCGAGAGCAAGGCGTGGCTGGAGCGCGCGCTGATCTGGGCCGAACGCATCCACGGGCTCCGCTCGGCCTGCCTGCGTTATTTCAATGCCGCCGGCGCCGACCCCGGCGGGCGGCTCGGCGAGGACCACCGGCCGGAGACCCATCTGATCCCCCTGGTGCTGGATGCCGCCGCCGGACGGCGCCCGCCGCTCACCGTGTTCGGCGACGACTATCCCACGCCGGACGGCACCTGCATCCGCGACTACATCCACGTCGCAGATCTCGCCGAGGCGCATCTGCTGGCGCTGGAGGCGCTGACGACGCGCAGCGTCCGCTACAATCTCGGCAACGGCACCGGCTACTCGGTGCGCGAGGTGATCGCCACCGCCGAGCGCGTCACCGGCAGGCGCGTACCGCACACGGTCGGGCCGCGCCGGGCGGGCGATCCGCCCGTGCTGGTCGCTTCCAGCCGCCGCATCCGCGAGGAGCTCGGCTGGGCGCCGCGCTATCCCGAACTGGAAACCATCATCGCCCACGCCTGGGCCTGGCGGCAGGCGCACCCGGACGGATACCGCCAGCCCCGGTGACGGCCCGGCAACCCCGGCGGATTGCGGCATTCCGAGGCCGAGAGGCGACCCTCGCTTCGCATCGAGGCGCCATCGACCTGCCGCGGGTGGCTTGCGCGATGCCGCTGGCGCTGCTGGTCTCGCGCTCCCGGTACAGGAAGGACCCTCACCCCCCGTGACCCATCACGACACGACCCCGCGCGCCCTGGTGGACAGGTTCCTCGGGCTGCCCTCCGCCACCATGCCGCGCTTCTGCGGCGACGGGACGCTGCTCTTTCTCTGCGACGCGCCCGGCTCGGCGCAGGTCTTCGCGCTCCGGTCCGACGGCACGGCCGCGCCGCGGACCGCGCATCGCGACGCGGTGACCAACCTCGCCGGCGCGCGTCGAGGCGGCTCCGCGATCTTCGCGCGCGATCAGGGCGGGGATGAGCGGCACCAGCTCTACCTGCTGCCCGAGACGGGCGAGCCGCGCGCGCTGACCTACGATCCGCGTACCATCCATGGCTGGGGCGCGATCAGCCCCGACGGCACGCGCATCGCCTATACCGCGAACAGCCGCGACCCGGCGCACACCGATGCCTGGGTGATGGACCTCGCCACCGGGGCCGCGCGCTGCGTGCTGGAGGTCGAGGGGCCGCACGAGCTGCCCTGCTGGCACCCGGACGGACGCGCGATCGTGGTGATGACGGCGCCGCGCAGCTACGAGAGCACGCTCTACCTGGTCGAGGTGGAGAGCGGGGACGTCACGCCGCTCACACCGCACGAGGGCGATTGGCGGCACCTTTCGCCGCAGTGGCGGCGCGACGGCAGCGGGCTCTGGCTGCTGACCGATCGCGACCGCGAGTTCCTCGGCGTCGCCACGATGGCGCCGGGCGGCACGCCGCGGTTCCTCTACACGCCCGACTGGGATGTCGAGAAGCTGGAGCTGTCGCCCGACCAGCGCCGGCTCGCCGTGGTGGTGAACGAGGGCGGCTATTGCCGGCTGCGGGTGCTGGACGCCGAGACCGGCGCGGTCGTCGCGGCCCCGGAGCATCCGGGCGGGGCGATCACGGCGCTCTCCTGGTCGCCGGACGGCGCCTCGGTCGCGTTCGACCTCGCCACCCCGACCAGCCCCTCGGCGATCTGGCGCGCCGAGGTGGCCACGGGTGCCGCGCGCTGCGTCTATCGCGCGGCCGAACCGGCGCCCGAGGCGCGGCCCTACGCACTCCGCGAGGCGCCGAGCTTCGACGGACGGATGGTGCCGTTCTTCCTCGCCCTGCCGGAGGGCGCCGCCCCGGCCTCCGGCTGGCCGGTGCTGGTCTGGGTACATGGCGGGCCCGCCAACCAGGCGCTGCCGAACTGGCGCCCGGACCTGCAGGCTGTGCTCGCGTCCGGCATCGCGGTGGCGATCCCGAATGTGCGCGGATCGAGCGGCTACGGGCGGAGCTATGCCGCGCTCGACGATCGCGAGAAGCGGCTCGACAGCGTCGCCGACCTCGCCGCGCTGCGGCAGTTCCTCGCGACCCGGCCCGGCCTCGACCCCGACCGCGTCGCCGTGATGGGGCAGAGCTACGGCGGCTGGATGGTGCTGGCCGCGATGACCGAGTACCCGCATCTCTGGGCGGCCGGGGTGGAGTTCTACGGCATCGCGCGCTGGAAGACGTTCTTCGAGCGGACCGGCCCCTGGCGTGTCGGCCATCGCGCGGCGGAGTACGGCGATCCGGTGGCGGATGCCGAGCTGCTGGAGCGGCTCTCGCCGATCCACCGCGTCGATCGCATCGCCGCACCGCTGCTGGTGGCGCAGGGCATGACCGACCCGCGCGTGCCGCCCTTCGAGAGCGAGCAGATCGTCGCCGCGCTGAAGGCGCGTGGCGTGCCGGTGCGCTACGTCACATTCGCCGATGAGGGCCACGGCTTCACCAAGCGCGACAACCGCCGGGTGATCTACGCCGAGGTGGTCGCGTTCCTGACCCGGCACCTGCGCGGGGAGGGACGGTGACGCGCTAGACAACCCGCACGAAGGCGACGTCCTTCAGCCGGTCGCTGCTGATCCGGTAGCCGGCCACGACGCCGCCGGCGCGGGTGAAGCGCAGCACGTGCTGGCTCACCCAGCCCGGCCGGCCGGTCTTGCCGTGGAACGTATCGGCGGCGAGTGGAGCGAGCGGAAGCTCGGCCTCTTCGTGGTAGGCCGGGCCGAACCGCACCACGAGGCCGCCGTCGCGTTCGAACACCGTGTGCTCGGTGGCGAGTGCGGGGCAGACATAGCGTCCGGCATAGGCGGCACGGTCCGCGTCGGTGAGCGTCGGCGGGTTCGCGGGCAGATAGACCCCGCGCTGGCCGCCGAAATCGACGTGCAGCCGTGGCCCGCTCTCCACGCGGACGATGGTGTCGGCATTCGCCCAGCCGTCGCGGAACACGCCCTTGCCCTGTGGCGCGAGCGACAGCGCGAAGCCGAGCTTGTCGCCGGTGAGGCCGCTTTCGGTGCGTGTCAGCGTCAGCGGCTCGCCGGAGATGGCATCGACGAAGGTGCCGTCCAGCGCCTTGAGTGTCGCCGCGTCGAGCCCCGTGTCGGGAACGGGCGGTGCCGGCACGCTCTCGCCGAGGGTGAGTTCCAGCAGGCGGCGCAGCCGGGCATAGGGATCGGCATCCTCGCGGTTCGACAGCAGCACGAAACCGAGATCGCGCGCGGGCACGCGGGCGAAGTTCGCCTTGTAGCCGGGCAGGCTGCCGCCATGCACCCACACGGTCAGTCCCCGCCAGGTGCGGATGCCAAGACCAAGCCCGTAATTGGTCGGCGTACCGTCGGCGAGGGTGCCGCGCTCGGTCATCGCGACGATCGGCACGCCGTTCACGGACCCGTCGCGGAGCGCGAGGTTCCAGCGGATCAGGTCGTCGAGATCGCTGACGAGGCCGCCGGCGCCGGAGACACCGAAGGCCCAGGCGCCACGGCGCCAGCCACCCGCATCCTTGATGTAGGGGTTGGCGAGCCCGTCGGTCATCGTCTCGGGGTCGTCACGGATGAGCGTGCGCGTCATGCCGAGCGGAGTGAAGATCAGCTCATCCACCGCCGCGGAAAAGGGCTTGCCGACCGTGCGCGCGATCGCGAGTGCGCAGAGATTGAACTGGATGTTGGTGTAGACATAGCGCTCGCCGGCCGGATAGCTCGGCTCGGTCTGCGCCAGCGCGAGGGCCGTCAGGTCCGCTTCGCTCCGCGGGTAGCGGTACCAGACGCCGCGCAGCTTCATCATCTCCATCGCGTCGCGCAGCCCCGCCGTCATGCCCGCAAGCCGGCGCAGGGTGATCGGCCCTGGAACGGCGAGTTCGGGGATGATGGCGCGCGCATCCGCGTCGAGATCGAGCCGGCCCTGATGCGCGAGCATCGCCAGCGCCGCACCGACGAAGGTCTTGGTGACGGAGGCGATGTGGAACCGGCCCGACAGGGTGTTGGGGATCGCATGCTCGAGCGAGGCGAGGCCGAAGGCACGGCGCGCGACCACCCGATCGCCGTGCAGCACTGCGGCCACCCCGCCCGGCTCGTCCGGCGCCCAGTCGGAGAACAGCGTGGCGAGCGCGGCGTCGACGTCGGTCATGGCGGTATCCTGGGTGTGGAGGGCGGCGGAGCCTAGCCCTTCACCGCACCGGCAGTAAGTCCGACGGCGATGCGCCGCTGGAACACCAGCACGAGCACGATCAGCGGCACCGTGACCGTAACCGAGGCTGCCATGATCCGGCCCCACGGCACCTCGAAGGCGCTGGCGCCGCTGATCAGCGCGATCGCGACAGGCACGGTGCGTCTGTCGTCGGTCAGCGTGAAGGTGAGCGCGAACAGGAACTCGTTCCAGGCGGCGATGAAGGCGAGCAGGCCGGTCGTCACCATCGCCGGCGCGAGCAGCGGGAGGAACACGCGCGTCAGCACGGTCCAGGACGAGGCGCCGTCGATCATCGCCGCCTCCTCAAGCTCGACCGGCAGGGCGCGCACGAAGGTGGTCAGCACCCAGACGGTGAAGGGCAGGGTGAAGATCAGGTAGCTGAAGGCGAGTGCCGGCAGGGTGTTGTAGAGCCCGAGCCAGCGCACCAGTTCGAACAGACCGGACAGCACCGCGACCTGCGGGAACATCGACACCCCGAGCACGGTGACCAGCAGCAGCGCGCGGCCGCGGAAGGTCACCCGCCCGAGCGCATGGGCCGCGGTGAGGCCGAGCGCGAGGGACAGCAGCACCGTGCTGGCCGCGACGATCACCGAGTTGAGGATGTTTCGCCCGAAAGGCTGTTCGCGGAACACCTCGACATAGTTGTCCCAGCGCGGGTCCGGCGGGATCAGGGCGGTGTCGAAGATCGCGCTGCCGGATTTCAGCGAGGTGCTGATCGCCCAGACGAACGGAAACAGCGTGTAGAGCAGGACCACCGTAGCAATCGTGTAGAGCGCGGCCTGGCCGAGCCGCCTGCGGGTGCGCCGGCTCATCGTGCCGCCGGTGGTGCGGTGAGGCGCCCAAGCGTGATGAACAGCGCAGTTGCGAGCGCGATCACGGCGAACAGCAGGGTCGAGGCGGCGGAGCCGTAGCCTGCGTCCTGGAAGTCCACCATATGCTGGCGCGCATAGACCGCCATGGTCGCGGTCGCGCTCGCGTTGCCCACCATCACATAGATCAGGTCGAAGATTCGCAGCGCATCGAGCGTGCGGAAGATCACCGCGACCAGCAACGCCGGGCGGATTACCGGCAGGGTGACGACCATGAAGCGGCGGATCGCGCCGGCGCCGTCCACCTGCGCGGCCTCGTGCAGGTCGACCGGCACGGTCTGCAACGCGGCGAGCAGCAGCAGCACCATGAAGGGCGTGGTCTTCCACACATCGACCGCGATCACCGAGGCCATCGCCAGCGTGCGGTCGGCGAGCCAGGCACGCGGCGCCTCGATCACGCCGACGAGCAGCAGCGTCTCGTTGATCACGCCGTACTGGTCGTGGAGCATCCAGGCCCAGAGCTGCGCCGACACCACCGTCGGGATCGCCCAGGGCACCAGCACGGCCGCGCGCAGCAGGCCGCGGCCGCGGATCTGCGCATCCAGCACCAGCGCGATGCCGAGGCCGAGCGCGGTTTCCAGCGCGACCGAGACGGACGCGAACACCAGCGTGTTGCGCACCGCGCGCCACCAGTCGGGGTCCTCGATCAGGAACGCGTAGTTCTCCAACCCGACGAAGCGGTGCGCGCCACCGGCGAGCGAGGCATCGGTGAAGGAGAGCCAGATCGTGCGCGCGAGCGGCCAGCCGGCGACGATCAGCAGCGCCACCAGCAGCGGCAGCAGGAACCAGACGGCGTCGCGTCGCCGCTGCGCCGCAATCGACCGTCTCACCAGCGATCGCCGCGACGCAACCGGGTCAAGGTCCGCTCCAGCCTGGCCAGTGCGGGCCCCGCCTGCATCTGGCCCGACAGCACCGCATGCACGGCATTGTAGAACGCCGCCGAGACCTGGTTGTAGCGCGCGCCGGTGGCATTGGACGGCCGGGCCACCGCGGCCGTGAACACGTCGCGCAACGCGCCGAAGAACGGATTGGCGGCGAGCACCTCGGCATCCTCGTAGAGCGGCGGCAGCGTCGGGTTGAACCCTCCCTCGATCGCGCGCCGCTTCTGCTCCTCGGCCGAGGTGAGGAAGCGCACCAGATCGACCGCCGCCTCCGTGCGCGTCGAGTAGCGCGAGACCGCGAGCATCTCGCCGCCGAGGCCGGCGGTGTGCCGGCCACCGTCGGCCTTGGGCAGCACCGTGACGCCGACCTTCCCGCGCACGGGGCTGTCGGCAGCATTCGCGAGCGGCCAGGCATAGGGCCAGTTGCGCATGAACACGGCATCGCCGGTCTGGAACACGCCGCGCGCCTCCTCCTCGGCGTAGGTGAGCACGCCGCGCGGGGCGACTGTGCCGATCCAGCCGGCCGCGCGCGCGAGCGCCGCCGCGGCGCGCGGATTGTCGACCGTGATCCGCCCATCGGCCTCGACGATGCGGCCGCCGCCGTGGCTGTCGAGCCATTCGAGCGCGTTGACGGTGAGCCCTTCATAGGCGCGCGCCTGGAACACGAAGCCCCACATGCGGTCGCGCCCGGCCGCGCGCTCGGCCTGCATGATCGCCTGTGCGGTCTCCTCGAGTTCGGCCCAGGTGGTCGGCACCGTGCGGCCATGCCGCTCCAGCAGGTCGCGGCGGTAGTAGAGCAGCCCGGCATTGGTGAACCACGGCATCGCGACGAGCCGGCCGTTCACCGTGTTGTTCGCCACGAGGGCGGGGAAGTGCGCCTCCACAATGGTGCGGTCGATGTGGCGCGACAGATCGGCGAGGTGCTCGGCCAGCATGCCGGGCCACACGACATCCACCTGGAACACGTCGATATCGCCCGAGCGTGCGGCGAGAAGTTGCTGGAACAGCGCAAGGCGGTCGGTGGCACTCGGCGGCGTCGAGACGAACGACACCGCGTTGCCGGTGCGCTCGGCCCAGGCGTCTGCGCCCTCGCGGCAGAGCTGCGCCTCGATCCCGACCGAGCCGCAGGCGATGGTGACGGAGGTGCGCGCTTCGGCCGCGCCCCAGGTCAAGGCGGCAAGGGCCGCCGCGAGCAGGCGTGCTGTCATGGATCAGTCCTCCCGGCGGCGATCATAGTCACCGGGACCGACAGCGGAACCGCCGCGGCTTCACGGACCCGTGCGCCGGGTCATTCCGCTGCGTTGACGATGCCCTCCAGGATCGGGCCGAGCGTGAAGCTGTTCACTTCGCGGATCGGCTGCACGGCCGTATCGGCGCGGTGCACCACGACGAGGTCGAGCGATGGCACCACGAACACCACATGCCCGCCCACGCCGCGCGCGGCATAGGCGTCCGCCGGCAGGATCACGTTCGGATACATCACGCCCTGGCGGCACACCCACCACATGTAGCCGTAGGCGCCTTCGTGCCCGGCCTCGCTCACTGGCTGGACGCTGTTGCGCACCCAGGGCGTCGGCACGATCTGGCGGTCGCGCCAGCGGCCCTGCCGCAGCCACAGCAATCCGAACCGGGCGAGGTCCCGCGCGGTCATGGTGAAGGGATAGGCGCGATGCGCCGTCTCGGCGAAGCCGATATGGCCGGCATCGGGCGGATCGGCGGCGAGCGAGAAATCCTCCATGCCCAGGGGGGCTGCGATGCGGCCCGCGAAGGCCTCCGGGATCGTCTCGCCCGTGCACTGCTCGTAGATCGTGCCGAGCGCGTTGAAGTCCCAGTTGTTGTATGTCCAGCGGGTGGTCGGGGCATGCAGGTGGCGCGGCGGCTTGATCCGGCGCATGCGCGCGCTCTCGTAGCCGGTCGGATGCATGATTCCCGAGCGCGCGGTCAGCAGGTCATAGACCGTGGCGGTGCGCTCGATCGCCGAGAGCCTGTCGTGGTCGTCGATGCCGAGGCTCTCGAGGCTGGCGGAGAGGTCGATCTTGCCTTCCTCGACCGCGATCCCGATCAGCGCCGAGAGCAGACTCTTGCGGATCGAGTGGCAGGGCAGTTTGCGCGCGGGCTGGCCGAGGCTCGCGACGATCCGCCCGCCGCGCACCACCAGCAGGGCCGCGCTGCCCGCGGCCTCGGCCCGGGCGAGCGCGCGGGCGAGAGACGGCGCGTCGAACCCGGCGGAGGCGGGATCGGACCAATCGCCCCAACGCGTCTCCGGCCAATCAACATCCCTGATGGTGTCCATCACACCTCCACGCTCATTGCCCCGAACGAAAACCTTGCGGCGGGACATGAAGCTGTGCCGCAATCCGCCGTCGGGCGCCAGACCGGGGCGCCCCATCCCTTCAGGGCGGAGGCTTCTCATGTTGAGAGCGCGAACGATCCTGCTGGCCGCGTCGGCCGCTCTTGCCGTGTCGTGCATGACGGCGGAGGCGCAGACGCGCACGCCGCGCGACGCGCTGGTGATGGCCTGGAATATCGACGCGATCCTGACCATGGACCCCGCGCAGATCGGCGAGGTCGTCACCGACGAGATCGTCAACAATGTCTGCGATCAGCTGATCGCCTTCGAGCCCGACGACTCGAACAAGCTGCTGCCGGGGCTCGCCGAGCGCTGGGACATCAGCGAGGACGGCAAGACCTACACCTTCCATCTCCGCCGAGGATTGAAGCACCCCTCGGGGAACCCGGTGACGGCCGAGGACGCGGCCTGGAGCATCCGCCGGGTGATGTGGCTCGGCTTCGGCAACGCCGCCACGCTCGGGCAATGGGGGCTCGTGGCCGACACGATCGAGGAGCAGGTGCGCGCGCTCGATGAACACACCTTGCAGGTGACCGTGCCGGAGGCGTGGCCGCCGTCGCTGTTCCTCTCGGTGTTCGCCGGGCGGCAGGGAATCGTGCTGGACCGCAAGGCGATCGAGCCGCATTTCGGCACGCGCACCGACGGCAAGCCCGATCACGGCAACGCGTGGCTGCGCAGCAATCTCGCCTGCGTCGGCCCGTATCGGCTGACGCGCTGGACCGCCTCCGACACGGTGATCCTGGAGCGCAACCCAGGCCATTGGCGCGGCGAGCCGCCGATGCGGCGCATCATCATCCGACACATCCCCGAAAGTGCGGCGCAGCGCCTTCTGCTCGAGCGCGGCGATGTCGACATCGCGCGCGACCTCAACGGCGAGGACAGCGCCGGGGTGGATGCGCATGCCAATCTGCGGCTGCTCTCGGCGCTGCGGCAGCAGCTCTGGTACATCACCGCCAACATGGATGACCCGATCGCCGGCAACGCCGATGTGCGCATGGCGCTCCGCTGGCTGATCGACTATCGCGGGCTGGAGCGCACGGTGATGCGCTATGCCGGCCGGGCGTGGAACAGCTTCGCGCCGCAGGGCGCCTTTGGCGCGCTGCCGCCGGAGGAGGGCGTGCCGTTCGGGCTCGATCTCGACAAGGCGCGCGCGCACCTGGCGAAGGCCGGGCATCCCAACGGCTTCACCATCCGGCTGATCCACGGCTCGGGCTTCCCTTACCCCGACATCGTCCAGCACCTCCAGGGCAATGCCGCGAAGGTCGGCATCCGGATCGAGCTCGAACAGATGGCGTATTCGCAGGTGATCAGCCGCACGCGCGACAAGAACTTCGCGCTGGCGATCTCGGCCTGGACGCCCGGCTACGAGGACGCGGACGCGAACGCGATCCGGCACATCTACAATCCCGACCCGCGCCCCGAGGCGAAGCAGACGATGTATCTCTCCTGGCGCGCCGGCTACTACGACCCGTCGATGAACGAGGCGGTGATGGCGGCCCGCCGCGAGCGCGACCCGGAGCAGCGCATTCTGATGTACCACGCGATGCAACGGCGGTTCATGCAGGAGGGGCCGTTCATCTACGCCTTCCAGCAGGTCCGGCTGCTCGCGGTCGGTCCGGCGCTGAAGGACATCAGGCAGAGCGCGCGGCGGGTTGCCTACAACACGGCGGTGAAGTAGTCCCGCATGGGCACGGCGGGCGCCGCGGCAAACGCTTGCGGCTGCCGCGAAGCTGTGCCGCAATCAGCAGCAGGGTGCCGGCGAACGGCGCCAGGGACGCGACCGGAGAGACGGAGACCGATTATGCGAGCCGGCAGGACTGGGCTTCTCGCCGCGACGGCGGCGTTGGCGATGGCGTGGGGCACCGCGGAGGCGCAGACGCGCACGCCGCGCGACGCGCTGGTGATGGCCTGGAACATCGACGCGATCCTGACCATGGACCCCGCGCAGATCGGCGAGGTCGTCACCGACGAGATCGTCAACAACACCTGCGATCCGATGATCTTCCTCAGCCCCGACGACGAGTCGAAGATGGAGCCCGGGCTCGCCGAGCGCTGGGAGGTCAGCGAGGACGGCAAGACCTACACCTTCCATCTCCGCCGCGGGCTGACGCACCCGTCGGGCAATCCGGTGACGGCGCAGGACGCCGCCTGGAGCATCCACCGTGTGCTGCATCTCGGCTTCGGCAATGCGGCCCAGTACACGCAATGGGGGTTGGCGAAGGAGACGGCCGAGCAGCAGGTCCGCGCCCTCGATGATCATACGCTCCAGGTGACGGTGCCGGAGCCCTGGCCGCCCAGCCTGTTCCTCTATGTCTTCACCGGACGTCAGGGCTTCATCCTCGACCGCAAGGCGATCGAGCCGCATATCGGCACGCGCGCCGATGGCACCTCCGACTACGGCAATGGCTGGCTCAAGACCAACACGGCCTGCATCGGACCGTATCGCCTGACGCGCTGGACCGCCTCGGACACGGTGATCCTGGAGCGCAACGCCAATTACTGGCGCGGCGAGGTGCCGTTGCGCCGAGTGATCATCCGCCACGTCGCCGAGAGCGCGGCCCAGCGCCTGCAGCTCGAGCGTGGCGACATCGACATCGCGCGCGACCTCAATGCCGAGGATCTCGCCGCGGTGGATGCGAATCCGAACCTGAAGCTGAACGCGGCCCTGCGCCACCAGCTCTGGTACATCGGCGCCAACATGGAACATCCGATCCTGGGCAACGACGATGTGCGCATGGCCATGCGCTACCTGGTCGACTACCAGGGGCTGGAGCGCACGGTGATGCGCTACTCCGGCAAGGCGTGGAACAGCTTCGCACCCCAGGGCGCGTTCGGCGCCCTGCCGCCGGAGCGCGGACTCGCCTTTCGCCTCGATCTCGACAAGGCGCGCGAGTACCTCGTCAAGGCCGGCCACGCGAACGGCTTCACGGTGAGGCTGATGCACGGCACGGCGTTCCCCTCGCCGGACATCGCGCAGCACTTCCAGGCCAATGCGGCGAAGGTCGGCATCCGGGTCGAGATCGAGCAGATGGCATCGGGCCAGCTCTTCTCGCGCATGCGCGACCGCAACTTCGAGCTTGCCTTCCTCGGCTGGTCGCCGGGCTATCCGGATGCCGACGCGAACGCGTCGCGGCACGTCTTCAACCCCGACAACCGCGCCGAGGCGCGGCAGGGCATGTTCCTGTCCTGGCGGGCGAGCTTCTACCGCGAGTGGTTCAACGACGCGGTGCAGCGGGCGCGGCTGGAGCGCGATCCGGAGCAGCGGAAGCTGATGTACTACGAGATCCAGGAGCGGTTCATGCGCGAGGGGCCGTTCATGTACAACTTCCAGCAGGTGCGCCAGCTCGCCATGCGCAACGAGGTGCGCGAGTTCAAGCACCACGCCTTCAAGGTCTACTACACGACCGCCCGCAAGTAGCGCGGCAGGCGGATCGCCGTGGCAGCAGGCGGCACGGCCGTCGCGTCGGGCGGCGGGGCAGGAGCAGCCGGTCGGGACCGCGCCGACCGGATGCGCCGCCTCGCCGGCGAGGTGTTCCGGCAGGCGAGCGCGGTCGGCATCTCGCTGTTCGGCCTGCTCGCGATCACCTTCTTCATCGGGCGGATGCTGCCGCTCGATCCGGTGATCGCGGTGATCGGCGACGATGCGCCGCAATCGACCTACGACATGGTGTATCGCGAGCTCGGGCTCGACCGGCCGCTTTGGGAACAGTTCGCGATCTATGTGGGCAAGGTGCTTCAGGGCGATTTCGGCGTCGCCCTGAACACCTCGAACCGCGTGGCCGACGACCTCCTTCGCGTGTTCCCGGCGACCGTCGAGCTCGCCACGGTGTCCATCATCATCGGCGTGGGCCTTGGCATCCCGTTCGGGGTGATCGCGGCCGTGCACCGCGGCAAGATGATCGACCACATCGTGCGCGTGGTCGGACTGATCGGCTACTCGGCGCCGAATTTCTGGCTCGGGCTGATGGGGCTCGTGGTGTTCTACGCCATGCTCGGCTGGGTCGGCGGGCCCGGACGCGTGAGCGTGTTCTACATCGACATGATCGAGCCGCGCACCGGCTTCCTGCTGATCGACTCGCTGCTCGAGAACGAGCCGGATGTGTTCTGGAGTGCGGTCGAGCACATCATCCTGCCGGCATCGATCCTCGGCTACTCGTCCACCGCCTATATTGCGCGCATGACGCGCAGCTTCATGCTCGAACAGTTGAGTCAGGAATACGTCATCACCGCCCGCGTGAAGGGGCTCTCGCGCGCGCGTGTGGTCTGGCGGCACGCTTTCCCCAACATCATGGTGCAACTCGTCACCGTGATCGCGCTGGCCTATGCCTTCCTGCTCGAAGGCGCCGTGCTGACCGAGACGGTGTTCGCCTGGCCGGGCTTCGGCCGCTATCTCACGCTCGGCCTGCTCGCCGGCGACATGAACGTCGTGCTCGCCTGCACCCTGATCGTCGGACTCACCTTCATCGTGTTGAACCTGATCTCCGACATCCTCTACCGCCTGCTCGATCCGAGGACGCGATGACCGCCGAGGTCCGGACCGACAGGCCGGCGCATGGTGGCCTGCGCGCCTGGCTGCTGGCCGAGACGGTTACCAGCCCTGCCCAGGCGCGCGCGCAGAAGCTCTATCTCGGCTGGCGGCGCTTTGCCTCGAACCCCCTCGCGCTGATCGGGCTTGGCATCGTCGTCACGCTGATCCTGCTCGCGATCTTCGCCCCCCTGGTCGCGACGCATGATCCGTTCGCGCAGAGCCTCGATCGCCGGTTGCTGCCACCCTCGGGCGCGCACTGGCTCGGCACCGACGAACTCGGCCGCGATATCTGGAGCCGCATCGCCTATGGCGCGCGCATCACGCTGATGATCGTGCTGCTGGTGGCTCTGATCGCCGCGCCGCTCGGCCTCCTGATCGGTACGGTCGCCGGGTATCTCGGCGGCTGGGTCGATGTCGCGCTGATGCGTCTCGTCGACGTGTTCCTGTCCTTCCCCGGGCTGATCCTCGCCCTCGCCTTCGTCGCCGCTCTCGGTTCGGGGCTGGAGAATGCGATCATCGCGATCGCGCTCACCGCCTGGCCACCGATCGCGCGCCTTGCGCGCGCCGAGACGCTGACCGTGCGGCGCGCCGACTACATCGCCGCGGTGCGGCTCGCGGGTGCGTCCGATCTGCGCATCATCGTGCGCCACATCATGCCGATCTGCATCCCCTCGGTGATCATCCGCATCACGCTGAACATGGCCGGCATCATCCTGACGGCGGCGGGCCTCGGCTTCCTCGGCCTCGGCGCGCAGCCGCCCTCGCCGGAATGGGGGGCCATGCTCTCCACCGGGCGCGCCTACATGCTCGGCAGTTGGTGGCTCGCGGCGATGCCCGGCATCGCGATCCTGGTCGTCTCGCTCGGCTTCAACCTGCTGGGCGATGCGCTGCGCGACGTGCTCGATCCCCGCGCGTCATGAGCGAGCCCATCCTCACCGTCGACGGACTCTCCGTGAGCTTCCGCTCGCCGCAGGGTGTCGTGCAGGCCGTGCGCGGGATCAGCTTCACGGTCGGGCGTGAGAAGGTGGGCATTGTCGGCGAGTCAGGCTCGGGCAAGAGCATGACCGGCCGGGCGATCCTCAAGCTCACGCCGCCCTCGGCCGAGGTCTCGGCTCGCGTGCTGCGGTTCCGCGACATCGATCTCGCCGCCGCCGATGAGCGGGCGATGCGCGGCATCCGCGGCGACCGGATCGGCATGATCCTCCAGGATCCGAAATTCGCGCTCAATCCGGTGCAGACCGTCGGCCGCCAGATCGCCGAGGCGTTCCGCATCCACCGCAGTGCGAGCAGTGCGGAGGCGAAGGAGCGCACGCTCGCGATGCTGGAGGCGGTGAAGATCCGCAACCCGCGCCGCGTGTTCGATCTCTATCCGCACGAGGTCTCGGGCGGCATGGGCCAGCGCATCATGATCGCGATGATGCTCATCCCGGAGCCGGATCTGCTGATCGCCGATGAGCCCACGAGCGCCCTCGACGTCACCGTGCGGCTCTCGGTGCTGCGCATCCTCGACGAGCTGGTGAGCGATCGCGGCCTCGGCCTGATCTTCATCAGTCACGATCTGAACCTGGTCGCGACGTTCTGCGACCGCGTGCTGATCATGTATGCCGGCCGCATCGTCGAGAGCCTGCCCGCGGTCGAGCTCCACCGCGCGCAGCATCCCTACACGCGCGGCCTGCTCGACAGCCTGCCGCGCATCAACGAACGCCGCGAGCGCCTGCCGGTGTTGACGCGCGATCCGGCGTGGCTGACCGCATGAGCGCACCCGTCATCTCCGTCCGCGACCTCCGGGTCAGCTTCGGCCGCGGTGCGAGCCTGATCCATGCGGTGGACGGCGTCTCGTTCGAGGTCGCCGAGGGCGAGGTGTTCGGCCTGGTCGGCGAGTCCGGCTGCGGCAAGTCCACCATCCTGCGCGCGATCTCGGGTCTGAACACCGAGTGGACCGGATCGGCCACGATCGCCGGACGTCCGGTGGCGCACCGGCGCGACCCGGCGATGGCGCGCATCGTCCAGATGGTGTTCCAGGACCCCTACGGCTCGCTCCATCCCAAGCACACGGTCGAGACCGCGCTGATGGAGCCGATCCGCATCCACGGGCTCGACAACGGGGCACGCCGGATCGACCGCGTGCTGACCGAGGTCGGCCTCTCGCCCGCCTTCCGCTACCGGTATCCGCACCAGCTCTCGGGCGGGCAGCGCCAGCGTGTGGCGATCGCCCGCGCGCTGATCCTCGAACCGCGGGTACTGCTGCTCGACGAGCCGACCAGCGCGCTCGATGTCTCGGTGCAGGCGGAGATCCTGAACCTGCTCTCCGACATCAAGCGCATGGAGAACCTCACTTATGTCCTGGTGAGCCACGACTTCGGCGTGATCGCCCACATGTGCGACCGTGTGGCGGTGATGAACCACGGCGTGATGCTCGAGGAGCTCACGATCGAGGATCTGATGCGGGGGCGAATGCGGCACGACTACACGCGCGAGCTCTATGAGGCGTCGGCGGGCTATTCGCGCCGGCTCGAGACGCGGGCGGACGAGGCCGACGCCGCGGCGTGACCCATGACGCCTGACCAGACGCGATGCGGGGGACGTGAGCGGAGGCGATGGATTTCGACCTGACGCCGGAACAAAAGGCGTTCCGGGAAAGCGTGCGGCGCTTCGCGGAGCGTCATCTGGCTGCCGGGGCGGTGGCGCGGGCCCATGCCGAGGCGTTCCCCTGGGACGTCGCCGAACTGATGGCGACGAACGGCCTGTTCGGCATCATGCTGGCGGAGGAGGATGGCGGCCAGGGTGGTACGCTGATGGACGCGGTGCTTGCGGCCGAGGAGATCGCGCGCGTCTGCCCCCGCTCGGCCGATGTGCTCCAGGCCGGCAATTTCGGCGCCTTCCGCACCTTCGCCGAGTACGCGACGCCGGCGCAGAAGGAGCGCTGGTTCGCGCCCCTGCTTGCCGGCAAGGCGATCTGCGCGGTCGGCATGACCGAGCCCGAGGCCGGTTCGGCGCTGACCGATCTGCGCACCGCCTGCACGCCCGACGGCAACGGCTATCGGCTGAACGGCGGCAAGGTGTTCACCTCGAACAGCGATGATGCCTCGGTGTTCCTCATCTACTGCCGCTTCGGCCCCGGCACGGAGGGGATCGGCAGCGTGATCCTCGAGCGCGGCATGGACGGCTTCACGCTCGGCGAGAAGCGCCGCTACCTGAACGGCGAGATCTGGCGGCCCCTGCACTTCGACAGCGTGTTCATCCCGCCCGAGCATGTGCTGCTGAAGGAGGGCGGGTTCCGCAAGCAGATCGCGGGGTTCAACGTCGAGCGCGTCGGCAACAGCGCACGCTCGCGCGCGGTCGGCGAGTGCGCGTTCCGGATCGCCAAGGAGCATGCCGAGACGCGCGTGCAGTTCGGCCGCCGGCTGATGGAGTTCCAGGGGCTGCAGTGGAAGTTCGCCGAGATGCGCGTCGCCCTCGATGGCGCCCAACTGCTGCTCTACCGCGCCGCCGCGAACGCAGGACGCGGCCTGCCCGATCCGCAGGAGGTCGCGATCGCCAAGTATGCGTGCAACCAGGCCGGCTGGCTCGCGGTGAACGAGGCGATGCAGGTGATGGGCGGCACGGGCTACTCGGATGACGTGCTGGTCGAGTACTGCCTCCGCAAGTCGCGCGGTTGGATGATCGCCGGCGGCTCGCTGGAGATGATGAGGAACCGCATCGCCGAGGGCGTGTTCGGCCGGTCCTTCCCGCAGCGCCCGCCGCGCGCCGGCGCATGACGCCCCTCGCGCGGGCGCTCTTCGCGCCGCGGCGGATCGCGCTCGTCGGCGCCTCGGCCGACCCTTCGCGCCTGACCGCGCGCGCGCATATCCATCTGCGCCGGCACGGCTTCGACGGCGAGATCCTGCCGATCAACCCGCGCGCGGAGACGATCCTGGGCGACCGTGCCTATCCCTCGCTCGACGAGGCCCCCGGGACGATCGACCATGCCTTCATCCTGCTCGGCGCCGAGCGCGTCGAGGAGGCGGTCGCGGCCTGCGCGCGCCGGCAGGTGCCGGTCGCGATGATCCTCTCCGACGGCTTCGCCGAAGCGGGCGCGGAGGGGGCGGCGCGCCAGCAGCGGGTACTCGCGGCAGCGCGTGCGGGCGGCGTGCGGCTGCTGGGACCGAACTGCATCGGCCTGATCAATGTGCCCGCGCGGACCGCCCTCTCGGTCAATGCGGTCCTCGCGATGGAGCCGCCGCTGCCGGCAGGCCGCACCGCGCTGATCAGCCACTCGGGCAGCCTGATCGGCGCGATTCTGAGCCGCGGCGCCGCGCGCGGCCTCGGCTACTCGGTGCTGGCCGCGACCGGCAACGAGGCCGATCTCGGCGCGGCCGACCTGCTCGCGATGCTCGCCGAGGATGACGGGACCGATGTGATTGCGCTGTTTCTCGAAACGATCCGTGATCCGGACGGCCTACGCGCGGCGGCGTCACGCGCTTTCGACGCGGGCAAGGCGGTGATCGCCTACAAGCTCGGTCGCTCCGCCGCGGGGGCGGCGATGGCGGTCTCGCACACCGGCGCGGTCGCGGGTGCGGATGCGGCTGTGGAGGCGCTGCTGGGCGCGAGCGGGATCGCCAGGCTCGACGATTTCGAGGCGCTGATCGAGGCAGCGCCCCTGTTCGCGAAGGCCCGACCGCTGGGTGCGCCACGCCGTGCCGTGTCCGTGGTGACCACCACGGGCGGCGCGGCGGCGCTGGTGGTCGATCGCCTCGGGCTCGCCGGCATCGAGGCGACCGAGGTGCGCGACATGACGCTCGCCGGCACCCAGCCCGACCGGATCGCCGCGGCGCTCGGCGAGGCGCTGGCCGATCCGCGCTCCGACGCCGCGGTGGCGGTGATCGGCTCCTCCGCGCAGTTCCGCCCCGAGGACAGCGTTGCCGGCGTCCTGCGCGCGGCAGGCGATGCCCCGCGCAAGCCGATCGCCGCTTTCCTCGCCCCCGATGCGCCGGAGAGCGCGCGACGCCTCGCGACCGCCGGCATTGCCTGTTTCCGTACCCCCGAGGCGGCGGCGGATGCGCTGCGCGCGCGGCTGCTGTGGCGCCCGCCGCTGCCGAGGGGCGCGGCAGGCGATGTGGCGGCGGCTCGTGCCGCCCTCGACCCGATCCCCGGTGCGGTCGCCGACGAGTGGCAGGCGCGGGCGGTGTTCGCCGCCCTCGGTGTGCCCACGGGCGAGGCGGTCCTGGTGGCCGATCCGGACGAACTCGCACGCGTAGCGCCGGGGCTGCGGTTTCCGGTCGCCCTCAAGGCCGTCTCGGCCGCGCTGCCGCACAAGACCGAGGCCGGCGCCGTGGCGCTGGGGCTCACCGATGCCGGCGCGGCCGCTGCGGCGATCCGCGACATGCGGGCAAGGCTCGCCGGGGTGGCCATCCGCGGCTTCCTGATCGCGCCGATGGAGCAGGGCGTCGGCGAGGTACTGCTCGGCTTCCGTCGCGATCCGCAGGCAGGCCCGGTGGTCGCTCTGGGTGCCGGCGGCGTGCTGGCGGAGTTGATGCCGCCGCCGGCGATCGCGCCGGCCCCGCTCTCGCCGGACCAGGCGCGCGCGCTTGTGGATGCCGCGCCGCTTCATCACCTGCGCGGAGCCCGGGGACGCGAACGGGGCGACATGCCCGCGCTCGCGGAAGCGGTGCGCGCGTTCTCGCGCCTGGCCGGGCTGGCAGAGGTGACCGAAGCGGAGATCAATCCGCTGCTGGTGCGGCGCGCGGGGCTCGGGGTCGTCGCACTGGACGCCCTGGTGGTGCGGGCGGCGGATGGCGCCGGCTCGTTCAAGGGCGCCGTTTCGTAATGATTCGACGGTCGACAGGGGAGTCCCGCGCACGCTACATGCTCTGATAGATTGCGGATCCGACTTTCCACCCCACCCGAGCATGCCCCTGGCCCGGATCGCGTCGTATCCCCCTCCATGGCAACCCCCCTTGTCCCTGGACTTTCCGCCGGCCTGACGCTGCTCGCGATCGACGTCGTCCTCATCGCCGTCGGTTGGCCCATCATCGCCGGCATCGCGCTGAGTCCGTTGCCCGAGGCGCGCCAGCCGGGACTGATTCCGTTGCTCATGTATCCGCTGGCGTGTCTGCTGTTCCTGTACGCGCTCGGACTCTATCGCCGCGACGCATTGCTGGAGACGCGCAAATCGCTCGGGCGCGTGCCGATCGCGGCGGGCCTTGGCGGGATCGTTGCCTCCGCCGCCGGCTACCTGCTGCCGCCCCCCTTCGCCACCCCCGGAACGGCGACGCTGTTCGCCGCGGCGATCCTCGGTCTCGTGCCGCTCGGCTGGTTCGCGCGCATCATCCTGTTCGCGCTGCTCGAACGCGGCGCATTCCGCCGGCGGCTGATGATCGTCGGCGCCGGCCAGCGCGCCTGGGACATGGTCTGGCTGCTGAAGCGCGAGGGCCGGACGATCGGCTTCGACATCACCTTCGTGCATGACCCGTCGATGAGTGAGGTCGATCCGCGGCTGGCCGAGGACACGGCGAACCGGATCGTTCCGGCCTCCCGTGGCTTCCGCACGATCGCCGAGGAGATCGGCGCTGACCTCATCGTGGTCGCGCCGGACGAGCGGCGCGGCATGCCGATGGAGGCTCTGCTCGCCTGCCGCACGGCCGGGTTCCCGGTGTTCGAGTACCACCGCTTCCTCGAGAAGGAGATCGGCCGGGTCGACGTGAAGCGGCTCGACTATGGCTGGCTGCTCTACTCGGACGGGTTCACCTTCACGGTGGTTGATCTGGTGCTGAAGCGGGCACTCGATATTGCCGCGAGTGCGATCCTGCTGTTCCTGACCGCGCCGTTCCTGGCGGCCGCCGCGCTCGCGGTGAAGCTGCAGGACGGCGGCCCTGTCCTCTACCGGCAGGAGCGGGTGACGCGCGGTGGGCGGGTGTTCCGCATCATGAAACTCCGCACCATGACGCAGAATGCCGAGCGTCACGGCGCGGTCTGGGCCCAGGTGGGTGATCCGCGCGTGACGAAGATCGGCCGCTTCCTGCGCCGGACGAGGCTCGACGAGCTGCCGCAGCTCATCAACATCCTGAAGGGCGACATGTCCTTCGTCGGCCCCCGGCCGGAGCGGCCCGAATTCGTTGCCGAGCTTGCCGCCAAGCTGCCGCTCTACAACGAGCGTCATCTGGTGCTCGCCGGGCTCACCGGTTGGGCTCAGATCAACTACCCCTACGGCGCCTCGCTCGACGATGCGCGCTCCAAGCTCTCCTACGACCTCTACTACGTGAAGAACTTCAGCGTGCTGTTCGACGTGCTGATCATCCTGCAGACCCTGCGCGTCGTGCTCTGGCCCGGCGCCGGCGTGCGCTGATCAGCGGCCCGCCACCGTCAGCCCGTCGATCCGGATCGTCGGCGCATCGGTGCCGCGACGGAACCTGAGATCGTCGGCCGGGACGAGACGGGCGAACATCTCTTTGAGGTTGCCGGCGATGGTGATCTCGCTCACCGGCTCGGCGCGCGCGCCGTCCCGGATCATGAAGCCCGCCGCGCCACGGCTGTAATCGCCGGTGACCATGTTGATCCCCATGCCGATCAGTTCGGTGACGTAGAGCCCCTCGGCGATGTCGGCCATCAACGCCTCGGGCGAGACGCTCCCCGGCGCGAGCCAGAGATTGGTGGTGGTTGGCGCCGGGACCGAGGAGACGCCGCGAGCAGCGTGGCCTGTCGTCGCCATGCCCAGCATCCGCGCGCTGCGGCAATCGAGAATCCAGGTGGTCAGCACACCGTCCTCGATCACCGCGCGCGGGCGGCCCGCGATCCCCTCGGCGTCGAACGGGCGCGAGCGCAGCCCGCGTCGCCGTGTCGGGTCGTCGTGTACGGCGATGCCGGGCGTGAACAGGCGCTGGCCGAGTGCGTCCTTGAGGAAGGTGGTGCCGCGCGCGACGGCGGCGCCGTTGATCGCAGCAGCAAGATGCGAGAGCAGCGAGGCCGCCACGCGCGGGTGGTACACGACGGGCATGGTGGCGGTGCGCGGTCGGCGCGGGTTGAGCCGCGCGACTGCCTGTTCTCCGGCGCGCCGTCCGATCGCGGCCGCGTCCTCCAGATCCTCGGGATGCACGGCGGTGGCGTAATCGTAGTCGCGCTCCATCGCCGTGCCCGACCCCGCAAGCGCGGTCGCCGAGACGCCATGGCTCGTGCGCGCATAGGCGCCGGCGAAGCCGTTCGAGCCGACGATCGTCACGGCGGCGATGCCCCAGTCGGCCGAGGCGCCCTCGCTGTTGGTGACACCCGGCACGGCGAGCGCCGCCTCCTCGGCGGCGGCGGCGCGCGCATCGAGCGTCGCGACATCGGGCTCGCCCGGGGACACGAGATCGAGCGCGGCGAGCCGCGCGGCGAGATCCGTTGCCCCGTCCGGCGCCTCGGCGAGGCCCGCATGCGGATCCTCCGGCACGGCGCGCGCCATCGCCACCGCACGCTCGGCGAGGCGGGCGAAGCCGGCGGGCGAATCGTCGGTGGTGGCGACCACGGCCTGGCGGCGGCCGACGAACACGCGGAGCCCGATGTCGCGACTCTCGGCGCGCTCGACCTGTTCCAGCGCGCCGAGCCTTCGTTGAACCGAGACCGAGCGGCCTTCGGCCAGCATCGCCTCGGCGGCGTCGGCGCCGGCGCGTCGCGCCGCCGCGACCAGATCGGCAAGCCGCTGGGCCGCGTCGCTCACGCCGCGATCCGTTCCGCGATGGCGCCCATCGGCGGCAGCGCGCCGATCGGCCCGATCGCCGCAAGGCTGGGGCGGGCGCGGAACATCCGCCGTGCGACCGCCGCGGTCTGCTCGGCGGTCACGGCGTTGATGCGCGCGACCGTCTCCTCGGTCGGCACCACGCGGCCCCAGGTCGCGATCTGGTGCGCGAGCTGCTCGCAGCGCGCGCTCGTGCTCTCCAGCGCCATCAGCACCGAGGCCTTGAGCTGCGCCTTGGCGCGGCGGAGCTCGTCCTCGGTGACACCGCGCTGCACGGCGGCCAGTTCGGCGGAGACGACAGGCACCAGTTCCTTCACCTGCTCCTCGCCCGTGCCGGCGTAGACGCCGAACAACCCGTCATCGCGATAGGGCTGCACGAACGAGGAGATCGCATAGACGAGGCCGCGCTTCTCGCGCACCTCCTGGAACAGCCGGCTCGACATGCCGCCGCCGAGGAGCGTCGAGAGCAGCATCGCCGCGTGGTAGTCGGGGTCGGTGAACGGTACGGCCGGGAAGCCGAGCACCAGATGCACCTGGTCGAGATCATCCTCCTCGCGCCGCTCGCCGCCCTGGTAGCGCGCCGGCGCCTCCGCCTCGGGCTCACCGGCGGGAAGTGCCGTGAAGTGGCGGCGCGCGAGATCGAGGAAGGCCTCGTGCGTGATCGCGCCAGCCGCCGCGACGACGATGCGCGCCGGCGCGTAGTGGCGGCGCATGAAGCCGATCAGCGCCTCGCGGGGCATCGCGCCGATCGTCGCCTCCGTGCCAAGCGTGGGCAGGCCCATCGGCTGGTCGGGATAGGCAGCCTCCTGGAAACGGTCGAACACGAGGTCGTCGGGCGTGTCGTTCGCCTGCCCGATCTCCTGCAGGATCACGCCGCGCTCGCGTTCGAACTCTTCCGGATCGAACACGGAATGCTGGAGGATGTCGGCGACGATGTCGGTGGCGAGTGCGGCGTCCTCCTTCAGCACCTTGGCGTAGAAGGCGGTGCGTTCGCGGGCGGTGTAGGCGTTCAGGTGCCCGCCCACGTCCTCGATCTCCTCGGCGATCTGCGCGGCGCTGCGGCGTGCGGTGCCCTTGAACGCCATGTGCTCGAGGAAGTGCGAGACGCCGTTTTCTTCCGGTCGCTCATGGCGCGTGCCGGCACTGACATAGGCGCCGAGGCTCACGGTCTCGACGCGCGGCATGTGCTCCGTCACCACCGTCAGCCCCGAGGGCAGGCGGGTGACCTGGATCGCGGGGTCGCTCCTCATGCGGCGTTCCTCAAGGCGGTGCCGCGCACGAGCGCCTCGATCGCGGCGAGGTCGTTGCGGGCGACGGTGAAGCGTTCGGGGCGGTCGAAGAGATCGGCGAGATGCGCCGGCAGGGCAGGGTGGATGCCGGTCGCGCGCTCGACCGCGTCGGGGAACTTGGCCGGATGCGCGGTCGCGACGGCGACGACGGGCACGTCAGCGTCATCAGGCAGGTGCGCGCGTGCCGCCGCGATGCCGATCGCGCTGTGCGGATCGGCGAGATAGCCGGAGGCATCGTGCAGGCGCGCGATCTCGGCGAGCGTGCCCTCATCGTCGAGGCGGAACGGGTGGAACAGCGCCACCGCCTCGCGCCAGGCGAACTCGGGCACCGGCATGCGCCCGCCTTCGCGGAAGGCACGCATGGTCGCGGCGGTCGCGCGCCCGTCGCGGCCGAGCAGGTCGAACAGCAGGCGCTCGAAATTGCTGCTCACCTGGATGTCCATCGACGGCGAGAGCGAGGGCTCGACCGCGGCGAGACTCATGTCGTTGGTGGCGAGAAAGCGGGCGAGGATGTCGTTGCGGTTGGTGCCGACGATCAGCCGCTCGATCGGCAGGCCCATGCGCCGCGCGGCCCAGGCGGCCAGCACGTTGCCGAAATTGCCCGTCGGCACGGCGAAGGCGACCCTGCGCTCCGGCGCGCCGAGCGCGAGCGCGGCCCAGGCATAGTAGGCGATCTGCGCCGCGACCCGCGCCCAGTTGATCGAATTCACCGCCGAGAGCCGCATCTCGTGGCGGAAGGGCGTGTCGGCGAACATCGCCTTCACGAGATCCTGGCAGTCGTCGAACGAGCCCTCGACCGCGATGTTGCCGACATTGCCGCTCGCGACCGTCGTCATCTGCCGCCGCTGCACCTCGCTCACACGCCCGTGCGGGTGCAGGATAACGATCGCGAGCCGGTCGCGGTCGCGGCAGGCCTCGATCGCGGCCGAGCCGGTGTCGCCCGAGGTCGCACCGACGATGGTCACACGCTCCCCGCGCTCGGCCAGCACGTGGTCGAACAGCCGCCCCAGCAGTTGCAGCGCGAAATCCTTGAAGGCGAGAGTCGGGCCGTGGAACAGCTCGAGCGCGAACACCCGGTGCTCAAGCTGAACCAGCGGCGCGACGGCCGCGTGGGCAAACCCCGTATAGGCTTCGCGGCAAAGCCGGGCGAGCGTGGCCTCCGCGATCGCCCCGCCGACGAAGGGGGCGAGGATGCGCGCGGTCAGCTCGGGATAGTCAAGGCCGCGCAGCGCGCGCCACTCGGCGGGGGAGAGCGTGGGCCAGGTCTCGGGCACGTAGAGCCCGCCATCCTCGGCGAGGCCGGCGAGCAGCACGTCAGCGAAGCCGAGGACCGGTGCGGCGCCGCGGGTGGAGATGTAGCGCATGGCCGCCGGACATTAGGGATGGCGGCAGGGGGATGAAAGGGGGCGAGGCGCGGGGCTGCCGCGCCGGTCACGCGAGCGCGAATTTGAGGCAGAACACCGCGGCCAACGTGAGCACCGCCGGGTTGGCCTGATCGAACCGGCCGGCGAGCAGCTTGGCCGCGGCATAGGTGATGAAGCCGAGTCCGATCCCCGTCGCGATCGAGAAGGTCAGCGGCATCGCAAGCGCGCCGACCACGGCCGGCGCATAGTCGGTCGCGTCGTCCCAGTCGAGCTCGGCAAGCCCGCGCGCCATGATGGTCGCGACATGCAGCAGCGCCGCGGCGGTCGCGTAGCCGGGGATCATGCCGGCGAGGGGGGAGAAGAACAGCGCGAGGCCGAACAGCACCGCGACCACCACGGCGGTCAGCCCCGTGCGCCCGCCGGCCGCGGCGCCGGCCGCGCTCTCGACATAGCTCGTGGTGTTCGAGGTGCCGACCAGCGCGCCGATCACCGTGGCCGTGGAGTCGGCGAGCAGGGCCTTGCCGACATTCGGCACGCGGCCCTCCGCATCGAGCAGCCCGGCGCGGTGGCACACGCCGACCAGGGTGCCGGCGGTGTCGAACAGGTCGACGAACAGCAGCGACAGCACCGCGATCAGGAACGGCATCTCGAACATGCGCGAGAAGTCGAGCGCGAACAGGGTCGGCACCGGCGAGGGCGGGGCCGAGACGATACCGGTGTAGCTGGTGAGCCCGAGCGGCAGGCCGATCAGCGACACCGCGAGGATGCCGATGATGGTCGCGCCGATCACGCGGCGCTGCGTCAGCGCCACCATCAGCACGAAGCCGAGCAGGCAGAGGAGTGCGGGCCAACGGAACAGGTCGCCGAGCGTGACGAATGTGGCCGGATGCGCGACCACGATGCCGGCGTTCTTCAGCGCGATGATGCCGAGGAACAGCCCGATCCCGGCCGAGACCGCGAGCTTCAGGCTGCGCGGGATGGCGTTGATGATCGCCTCGCGCACCGGCAGGACGGAGAGGATCACGAACAGCACGCCGGAGAGGAACACCGCCGCCAGCGCCTGCTGCCACGTGTAGCCCTGGGCGAGCACGAGGGCGAAGGCGAAATAGGCGTTGAGCCCCATCCCCGGGGCGAGGGCCACCGGCAGGTTGGCGTAGAGCCCCATGATCGCCGACCCGGCGATCGCCGCCACGGCGGTGGCGACGAACACGGCCTCGCGCGGCATCCCGGCCTCGCCCAGGATCGCCGGGTTGACGAACAGGATGTAGGCCATGGTGAGGAAGGTGGTGAGGCCGGCGAGTGCCTCGGTGCGCAGGTTGGTCCCTGCGGCGGTCAGGCCGAAATGACGGTCCACGCGCGGTTCCCTTGTCCGGCTGCCGGCGACTCGCGTTCCCGGAACGATGCTAGGCCGGAGCGGGGGATCGGGGAAGCGCGATCAGCCGAGGTAGCGCGCGCGGAGATGCGCGATGAACACCGCCGGGTCGAGCGGCCGCCCGGTGGCGGCGCGCAACAGGTCATCGAAGCCGAAGCGTGAACCGTGCGTGTGCACGTTCGCCTGCAGCCAGGCCGCCAGCGCCGCGAGATCGCCCGCGGCAAGGCGCGCGGGGATCTCGGGCACGGCTGCCACCGCTGCGGCGAAGAGCTGCGCCGCCGCCATCGCGCCGAGCGTGTAGGAGGGGAAGTAGCCGAAGGCGCCGTCGTACCAGTGGATGTCCTGGAGGCAGCCCCGCGCATCGTCCGGCACGTCGAGCCCGAGCAGCGCCTTCATCCCCGCGTTCCAGGCACCCGGCAGGTCGGGCACGGCGAGGTCACCCGCGATCAGCGCGCGTTCGAGCCGCCAGCGCAGGATGATGTGAGCGGGATAGGTCACCTCGTCGGCCTCGACACGGATGAAGCCCGGGGCGACGCGGCGCCAGAGCCGCGCCAGGTTGGCTGGCGCGTAGGGTGCCGGATCGCCGCCGAACGCCGCGTGCAGCCGCGGGCCGAGCCAGGACAGGAACGCATCCGACCGACAGGCCTGCATCTCGACGATCAGGCTCTGGCTCTCATGCGCCGCCATGCCGGCCGCCTCGCCGAGCGGCTGGCGCGCCCACTCGCGCGGCAGGTTGCGCTCGTAGAGCGCGTGGCCGCATTCGTGCAGCACGCCGAGGATCGCCTGCGCAGCGTCGTCGGTGCGGTAGCGCGTGGTGATGCGGGTGTCGGTCGGTGTGCCGCCGCAGAACGGGTGCGTGCTCTCGTCCAGCCGCGCGGTCGCGAAGTCGATCCCGGCGCGCTCGGCGAGCATCCGGCAGAGCGTGCGCTGGGCCTCGACCGGGAACGGCCCCGCGAGGGGGATCGGCGCGGGCGCGGCGGCCTGGCGCTCCAGCACCCGCGGCAGCAGATCGCGCAGCGCGACCTCCAGCGGCCCGAAGATCTCGGCCACGCGCGCGTCCGAGAGCCCGGGCTGGAACCCGTCCATCAGCGCGTCATAGGGCGCGAGCCCGGTGGCGGCGGCGAGCGCCTGGGCCTGTTCGCGCGCGAGCCGCACCACCTCTGCCAGCAGCGGCGAGACGGACGCGAAGTCGGACTCGCGCCGGGCGGTGCGCCAGGCCGCCTCGCAGGCGCTGTTCGCGCGCGCCGCGGCCTCGACCAGACCGGCCGGCAGGGCGGTCGCGCGCAGCTGCTTGCGCCGCATCAGCGCGAGATTGCGCCGGTCATCGGCACCGAGCATCTCGGCGCGCTCCTCGGCATCCTCCAGATGCCCGGCGAGCTCCGGCGCGGTGATCAGCTGATGCGCAAGCCCCGCGAGCGTGGCCATCTGCTCGCCGCGCGCCGCCGCCGAGCCCGGCGGCATGGTCACCGAGGTGTCCCAGTGCAGGATCGCGGCGACCTCCTCCAGCGCGGCGATGCGCGCGAAGCGGCCGCGCAACGCCTCATAGGCCGGCACGGCGTAGCAGACCTCGGTCATCGGGACCTCTCGTCGCGGAGCAGGCGGCGCGCCCAGACGATCCAGAACGCGACCAGGGCGAAGGCCAGCCCGTACCAGGTGATCGCGTAGCCGAGATGGTCGTTGCGCGGCATCGGCGGGCGGCGCTGCGGGATCGGCGGCTCCTCGCCCGGGCCGATCGCGGCGATCGCGAAATTCGTGGTGCGAGGCAGCCCTGCAGCCTCGGCCATGCGGTCGGGCTGAAAGGCCCAGAAGCGGCGCTCCTCCGGCTTGTCCTCGGGCGTGAACCAGCCGCGCCGCTCGGGCAGCATGAGGAACCCCGTGACGGTCACGGTGCCTTCGGGATTCGGCACCGCGCGCGGCGCCTCATAGGGCACCCAGCCGCGCACCACCCAGACCGGATCGCCCTGCTCGCGCACGAGCGGCGTGACCAGGAACGCGCCCAGCCTGCGCGCGCGCTCGTGCACACCGAGCACGAAGGAGAGGTCGTGGCGGTAGATGCCGGTGACGGCGAAACGACGGAAGGCGAGGGGAGCCGGATCGTCGAGCCTGGCCGGGAGTTGCTCCGGCGGCAGGGCCTCCGCCGCGCGCAGCTGGGCGATCCAGGCGTTCTTCCAGGCGAGCCGCTGCACCTGCCAGGTGCCGAGCGTGAGCAGGACCGCCAGCAGCACCGCCGCCCCCAGGGTCGGCCAGAGCAGCACGCGCCAGGCAGGACGGGTCGCGGTCATGGCACGGAGATGGGGTCTATCGGCCGGACTGCATCTCGTCGCGCCGGTGGCGGTACTGCAAGCCCACCAGCGCGGCCTTGGCCGGACGCATCACCGCGATCGCGAGCGGCAGCGACACGACAGGCCACAGCACCGCATGTACCCAGAGCGGCGGCTCGCGGGTGAACTCGAGCCACATCGCGCCGCCCACCAGCAGCGCGCCGAGCAGGAAGATCGCGAGCACGGCGGGACCGTCGCCGGCGTCGTGCGCCTTGAGGTCGAGCCCGCAGACGGGACAGGACGGACGCACCGACAGGAGGCCGTCGAACAGCGGGCCGCGTCCGCAGCGCGGGCAGCGCCCGGCCAGCGCCACCCGCCAGATGGAAACGGGGGGCCAGGGCCCCCCGCTCGCGGAACCGCCGTCTGCGACCATCAGTGCGGCGCGATCTCGCCCACGCCCCACCAGTAGATGCAGACGAACAGGAACAGCCACACCACGTCGACGAAGTGCCAGTACCAGGCGGCGGCCTCGAAGCCGAAATGGCGCTCGGGCGTGAAGTGGCCGCGGATCGCGCGCACCAGGCACACGCTCAGGAAGATCGTGCCGACGATCACGTGGAAGCCGTGGAACCCCGTCGCCATGAAGAAGGTGGAGGGGTAGACGCCCTCGCGGAAGCCGAACGGCGCCACCCAGTACTCATAGGCCTGCACGCAGGTGAAGCTGAGGCCGAGCGCCACCGTCAGCGCGAGGCCGCGGATCAGGTCGCGCCGGTTGCCCTCCAGCAGCGCGTGGTGCGCCCAGGTCACCGTGCAGCCCGAGAGCAGCAGGATCATCGTGTTCAGGAAGGGCAGGTGCCAGGGATCGAAGGTCTTCACGCCCGGCGGCGGCCAGACGGTGGTCTCCTGACCCGCGATATGCTCGGGGAAGAGGGCGAAGTGGAAATAGGCCCAGAAGAAGGCGACGAAGAACATCACCTCGGAGGCGATGAACAGCAACATGCCGTAGCGCAGGCCGAGCCGGACCACCGGGGTGTGCAGGCCCGGCGTGCGGCTTTCCTTCACCACGTCGCGCCACCAGACGAACATCGTCGCCAGCACGGCAACGAAGCCGAGCACCAGGAAGACCGGCGTCTGGTAGTGCATGAACTCGATCGCGCCGAAGGCGAGCAACCCGGCGGCGAACGCGCCCACGATCGGCCAGGGCGAAGGATCGACGAGATGATAGGGATGCTTCATCCCCGAGGATTCGATCGTTTGGCCGTGGCTGTCGCTCATCGCTTCCGTTCCGGTCTGTCGCGCGGGCCGGCCCAACACCGCCGCCTGCGCCGCGACGCATCAATCCCCGAAATCGGCCGGGGGATCAAGCGGCCACGGCACTCAGCGGATGCTGCGGCGCTCGTTGGCGCGCGGCGGGGCCGTGTTGGGCGTGAATCCGCCGACATGCGGGCCCGCGTTGGCGAGTGCGCCGGCGCGCTCGGCGTCGGCGAGGCTGCGGAAGAAGGTGTAGCTGACCGTGATCACGCGCACGTCGCGCGTCGCCGGATCGTCGAACAGCCGCGGGTCGACCCAGAAGGCGAGCGGCATCTCGGCCTGCTGGCCCGGGGCCAGCGTCTGCTCGGTGAAGCAGAAGCAGGCGATCTTGTTGAAGTAGGGCGCCGCCTTCTCGGGCGTCACGTTGTAGGTGCTGATCCCGGTCACCGCCTCGTCCGAGTCGTTGCGCGCCGTGTAGAATGCGACCCCCTCCTCGGCGCCATGCAGCACCACTTGGCGCTGCACGGGACGGAACGACCACGGCAGGTCGCGGTTGACGTTGGCGACGAACTCGACGCGGATCGAGCGCGCATCCGGCGCGGCCGGGACGTTGGCGTTGATCATCGGCGTGCCGCCGAAGCCGGTCACGCGGCAGAACCAGTCATAGAGCGGCACGGCCGCATAGGCCGCGCCGACCATCAGCCCGACCACGCCGACGCAGGTCAGCGCGACGGTGCGATTGCGCCGGGACGGGACCATTGCTGCGGATCGCCGACCTCGGAGAGGCGGCTCATGGTGAGGACATAGAACAGGCCGACGAGGCCGAGCAGGACGAGGAACATCGCCCGGTTGCGGGCACGGCGCCGGCGCGCGAGCGCATCCGACTGCTCGCGCGTCAGACGCTCGGGGCGGCCCACCGCCTGCGGATCGTATTCCGCCATGATGCCTAGATGGGGAGCCATCCCGCCCCCGTCACCAGCCGATCGAGCGCCAGTGCACCGAACAGCGCGAACAGATAGGTGATCGAGAACCGGAACGCGGCCTTGGCCGCGCGGTCGCCGGTGAGGCTGACCCCGGCCGCGTCCTGCCGCTCGCGGAGCACCGAGAGGGCATGGCGCAGGAACCCCGCGCCGAGCAGCAGGGCGGCCGCGCCATAGAGGGCCCCTGCGAAGCCGAGTGCGACGGGCGCGAGCGACACCGCGACCAGCACGGCCGTGTAGATCAGGATCTGCCGCCGCGTCTCGCGCGCGCCAGCCACCACCGGCAGCATGGGCACGCCGGCCCGCGCATAGTCCGCATGCGCGAACAGGCTGAGTGCCCAGAAATGCGGGGGCGTCCAGAAGAAGATGATCGCGAACAGCACCACCGGGGCGAGCTCGATCGAGCCGGTCGCCGCCGCCCAGCCGATCACCGGCGGGAAGGCGCCCGCCGCGCCGCCGATGACGATGTTCTGCGGCGTGCGCCGCTTCAGCCAGACCGTGTAGACGAACACGTAGAAGGCGATCGAGAGCGCCAGCACGAGCGCCGCCACCCAGTTGGCCGCGAGCCCCATCAGCAGCACCGAGAACACCGCGAGCGCGGTGCCGTAGCCGAGCGCAGCATCAGGACTGATCCGACCGGCCGGGATCGGGCGTTGCGCGGTGCGGCGCATGACCGCGTCGATGTCGCGGTCGTACCACATGTTGATCGCGCCCGAGGCGCCCGCCGCCAGCGCGATGCAGAGCACCGCGATCGCCGCGAGCACCGGGTGCATGGGGTGCGGCGCAACGAGCAGACCGATCAGGCCGGTATAGACGACGAGCGACATGACGCGCGGCTTGAGCAGGAGCAGCCAGTCGCGCGGCTCGCTCCCCGCATACTCAAGAACGGGGTCGAGGGGGGCCTCGCAGGCCCCCCTCGCACCCCCCGCGTTACCGATGACTCGTTCGCTCATTCAGCAGGGCTCAGCGGATGCGCGGCAGTTCCTCGAACTGGTGGAACGGCGGCGGCGACGACAGCGTCCACTCCAGCGTGGTCGCGCCCTCGCCCCAGTAGTTGTCCGCCAGCTTCTCCTTCGAGGCGAAGATCTTGTAGACGATGTAGAGGAACAGGATCGCCGAGGCGAAGCTGATGTAGCTGCCGATGGAGGCGACCATGTTCCAGCCCCAGAACGCATCCGGGTAGTCGGGATAGCGGCGCGGCATGCCCTGCAGCCCGAGGAAGTGCATCGGGAAGAAGGTCAGGTTCACGCCGATGAAGGTCGTCCAGAAGTGGATGCGGGCGAGGAAGTCGTCGTATTGGCGGCCAGACATCTTGCCGATCCAGTAGTAGAACCCTGCGAACATCGTGAACACGGCGCCGAGGCTCAGCACGTAGTGGAAATGCGCCACCACGTAGTAGGTGTTGTGCAGCACCGTATCCACGCCGGCATTCGCCAGCACGACGCCGGTCACGCCGCCGATGGTGAAAAGGAAGATGAAGCCGACGGCCCACATCATCGGCACTTCCATGCGGATCGACCCGCCCCACATCGTGGCGATCCACGAGAAGATCTTGATGCCCGTCGGCACGGCAATCACCATCGTCGCCGCCATGAAGTAGGCCCGCGTGTCCACGCCGATGCCCGAGGTGAACATGTGGTGCGCCCAGACGACGAAGCCGACCACGCCGATCGCCACCATCGCGTAGGCCATGCCGAGATAGCCGAACACCGGCTTGCGGCTGAACGTCGCCACGATGTGGCTGATGATGCCGAACCCCGGCAGGATCATGATGTAGACCTCGGGGTGGCCGAAGAACCAGAACAGGTGCTGGTAGAGCACCGGATCGCCGCCGCCGGCCGGATCGAAGAACGCCGTGCCGAAGTTGCGGTCGGTCAGCAGCATGGTGATCGCACCGCCCAGCACCGGCAGCGCCAGCAGCAGCAGGAACGCCGTCACCAGCACGGACCAGACGAACAGCGGCATGCGGTGCAGCGTCATGCCCGGCGCGCGCATGTTGAGGATGGTGGTGATGAAGTTGATCGCGCCCAGGATCGACGAGGCGCCGGCGAGATGCAGCGAGAAGATCGCCATGTCCACCGACGGGCCGGACTGGAACGTCGAATGCGCGAGCGGGGTGTAGACGGTCCAGCCCACGCCCGCCCCCTGGCCGACGAACGCCGAGCCCAGCAGCAGCAGGAAGGAAGGGACCAGCAGCCAGAAGCTGATGTTGTTCAGGCGCGGGAACGCCATGTCCGGCGCACCGATCATCAGGGGCACGAACCAGTTGCCGAAGCCCCCGATCATCGCCGGCATGACGACGAAGAACACCATGATCAGGCCGTGCGCCGTGACGATGACGTTCCAGCTTTGCCCGTCGGCGAAGTACTGCATGCCAGGGTTCTGCAGCTCGAGCCGCATCAGCACGGACATGAAGCCGCCGATGAAGGCGGCGACCACGGAGAAGATCAGGTAGAGCGTCCCGATATCCTTGTGGTTCGTGCTGAACAGCCACCGCGCCACGAAGCCGGGCTTGTGGTCATGATGGTCGTGGGCGTGCGCGTCTGCGGTTGCCATCTCGATCCGTCCTCAGAACCCGGGCCCGCGGGCCCGCTCTCCCATCGTCACTGGCGGGCCTCGGCGACCCGCATGGTCTCGCCCGCCGGGGCGACCGCGAAGCGCTGCTTCGCCTGCTCGAGCCAGGTGGTGAACTCGGCCTCGGGCAGCGCGCGCACCACGATCGGCATGAAGGCGTGGTTGACGCCGCAGATCTGATTGCACTGCCCGTAATACACGCCCGGCCGGTCGGCGCGGAACCAGGTCTCCATCGTGCGGCCGGGGATGTTGTACTTCTGCACGCCGAGGGCGGGGACGAAGAAGCTGTGAATCACGTCCCGGCTGGTGACCAGAACCCGCACGTTCTTGCCCGCCGGCACGACCATCTCGTTGTCGACGTCGAGCAGCCGCCGCTTGCCCTGCGCCACCGCCTCGTCCGCCGGGATCATGTAGCTCTCGAACTTCAGCCCGTCGGCGTCGAGATACTCGTACTCCCAGGCCCACTGGAAGGCGGTGACCTTCACCGTGAGGTCGGGCTCCTCGGTGCGGTCCATGAAATAGAGCAGCCGGAACGACGGCACGGCGATCACCACCAGGATCAGAACCGGAATCACCGTCCAGGCGACCTCGAGCAGCGTGTTGTGGCTGGTGCGCGACGGGTTAGGGTTGCGATCGGCCTTGAAGCGCCAGCAGACATAGGCGAGCAGGGCCAGCACGAAGAGCGTGATCAGGGTGATGATGACCAGGATCAGGTCGTGCAGCGACGCCACCCGCTCCTTCACCGGGCTTGCCGAATCCTGCAGGCCCATGCCCCAGGGCACCGGCACGCCAAGATCGGTCGAGGCCGCATAGGCGCCGCTCGCGACGGCCAGCGCCGCGACCCCCGCCAGACCCAAGCCGACAACCCGACCGGACACGCGCATTCGATCACCCCGTTCCGACACGTACCGCAAGCCCATACCGGCCGGTCTCAGCCCGCCCGACCGCCCGTTGTGCGGCGCCGCATCTCTCGCGCGTCCGACGCGCCCGGTCAAGCATGGGGACGGCTGCCGAACGATCGGCCGGCACCCCCCGGATGGCCGCGGCTCACTCGCCCTGGCCGCGCGCGCGCCGGCTGCGGCTGAAGGGGACCCAGCCGCGCCATGCCGTCGCGAGCGCCTCCGCCGGACGCCGCTCGGCGGTCTTGATCAGGCTGAGCACGATCGAGCCGCCGATGATTCCTGCCGTGACCATCAGCGCATACTCGACCGGCACCGCCTTGCCGCCCGCCACGTAGTTGGCGAGCATCTTGGCGCCGACGATCATCAGCACGATCGACAGCCCATATTTCAGGTAGTGGAAGCGGTGGATGATGCCGGCGAGGGCGAAATACATGGCGCGCAGCCCGAGGATCGCGAACACGTTCGCGGTGTAGACGATGAACGGATCGGTGGTGATGGCGAAGATCGCCGGGATCGAGTCGAGGGCGAACACCAGGTCGGTCAGCTCGATCAGCACCAGCACCAGCGCGAGCGGCGTGAGGAACAGCCGGCCGTCGCGGCGCACGTAGAACTGGTCGCCCTCGTAGGTCTCGGTCACGCGATAGCGTGCCTTCACCCAGGTCAGCACGCGGTTGGTCTCGAGGTCGGGCTCCTCGTCGACGGCGCGCAGCATCTTCCAGCCCGACCAGATCAGGAACAGCCCGAATCCGATCATGATCCACTGGAACTGCTGGATCAGGGCGGTCCCGACCAGGATCAGCGAGCCGCGCATCGCCAGCGCCCCGAGGATGCCCCAGAACAGCACCCGGTGCTGGTACTGCGCCGGCACCTGGAAATGGCTGAAGATCAGGACGAAGACGAAGATGTTGTCGACCGAGAGCGACCACTCGATCAGGTAGCCGGTGAGGAACTCGAACCCCTTCTGGGTGCGGATCTCCGGGGTATCGCCGTAGAAGGCGAACACCCCGGCGCAGAACAGCATCGCCAGCAGGAAGAAGAAGCCCGACCGGAGCAGCGCCTCCTTCACCGGAATCGCCCGGTCCCGCTTCGTCAGCAGGCCGAGGTCCAGCACGAGAAGCAGCACGATGGCCGCGTTGAACGCGACCCAGAACCACCACGGCGCCGACATCCGGACCTCCATCGTGCACCCGGACGACGGCACGAGGGCCGCCCGATGGATGTTGAGGAGGTCCGACATCGCGGTCGCCGGGACGCGGCCTCGGGTGCACGGCCGCGCCGGACCCTCCCGCCAGAGGGGCCCGGACCAGGGCGCCAAATAGGACGACGCGCGCATCATTGCAATGGCGTCGTCTGGACTCGGTGGGCCGGACAGGATCGACTGCGGCGGAAAGCACGGATCGACCGCGATGGAGGGGCAGGCATGACAACCGTGGAATGGGCGCGGATGACCGCGCCGGAACTCAAGGATCTGGCTGCGCGCGATGCGCTGGTGATCCTGCCGGTGGCGAGTCTGGAGCAGCACGGTCCGCATCTGCCGACCTGCGTCGATACCGCGCTCGCCAGTGAGGTCAGCCTGCGCGCGGCCCGGCTGCTGGTCGGCCGGGGCGAGCCCGCCGTGGTGCTGCCCTGCCAGTGGATGGGCATGAGCGAGCACCATTTCCCCTTCGGCGGCACGATCAGCCTCGACTACGCGACCTTCGCCGCGGTGCTGCGCGGGATCGCCCGCAGCCTGAAGGTGTGCGGGTTCCGGCGGCTGTTCGTGGTGAACGGTCATGGCGGCAACACCGAGCCGCTGGCGGTCGCGGTGCGCGAGCTGGCGGTCGAACTGGACATGCCGATCGCCGGCGCGACCTACTGGATCATGGCCGCCGAGGCCGTCGGCGCGATCCTGGAGCGACAGAAGAACATCCAGCACGCCTGCGAGGGCGAGACCGCGATGATGATGGCGCTCGCCCCCGATCTGGTGCGGCGCGAGCACATCGAGGCCGCCGCCGCCGGGGCGATGGCCCCGGGCGAGATCGCCGGCGTCTCCTCGGCGGACGGGGTGGGCATCCAGCGCTTCCGCAGCTTCGAGGAGCGCGCCCCGGGCACGGGCGTGCGTGGCGATCCGCGCGCCGCGACCCCGGAGAAGGGCGAGGCGCTGCTGCAGGCGGCGGCGGCGAATCTCGCCGCGGCGATGGCGACTCCGTCGCTCTGGTCCGCGCCCGACCCGGTCTGGTGTCCGCGCCGGCCCTTCGCCCCGCGGCGCTGAGCGGTCTCAGAACCGCCGCTGGAGCACCACGCCGGGCCCGGCCTCCAGCAGTTTTTCGCCGATGCCGCGGTGCGGCCGGCCGGTCGGGCCGTCGAGCGGCGCGTCGGCCGGCCTGGTGCCGAGGAAGCCCGGTGTCAGCGTGGTGTGCGGCGCGACCTCGACCGCGCTGCCGGCCGCCGGGCGCTCGGTGCCGGCGATCGACGGCGTGGTCGGTGCCGCCGGGTTCGGGGAGGGGCGGGGCGAAAGGGGCAGTTCGTCGACCAGAATCCCCCGCGCGAGCGGCGGCGCGACCTGGGCCGACGCTGGCGCGGCCAGGGCGGCAAGGGCGATGGCGAGCACCGTCACCCGTCTCATGCCGGCCCCGGGTTGCCGCGCGCGGGCCAAAACGATGCGTCCAGGCTGTCGCGCCAGTGGTTGAGCGCCCAGTGCACGGAGGGGAAGGCGATGTCGTGCCATGGGATGGCGTCCCAGGCGAAGAGGGCGACCTCGCTCGATTCGTCGGTCGGGCCGATCGCCGCCGGGTCGAGCAGCCGGGCGCGGAAGATCACCTGGACCTGGCCGATCCGCGCGATCGAATAGACGCCGAGGATGCCCTCCAGCGCGAGGGTCGCGCGCGCCTCCTCCATCGCCTCGCGGCGCGCGCCCTGCTCGGCCGTCTCGCCCATTTCGAGGAAGCCCGCCGGCAGGGTCCAGAAGCCAGCGCGCGGGTTGATCGCGCGCCGGCAGAGCAGCACACGGCCGCCATGGCTGGCGACCGAGCCCACCACCACTTTCGGGTTCTCGTAGGCGATGAAGCCGCAGTCCGGGCAGGTCAGGCGCGGCCGCGTGTCGCCGTGGGGATCGCGCGAATGCGCGGGCCGGTGAGGGCAGGGGTGGTCACGCGCCAGCATCTCGCGCGGAATTGCGGCGCGCGAGCGGCGAACGCGCCGATGTGCGATCAGACCCGCGCGAGCGGGTCTGTCGTCAGGGACCCGGCGTCAGATGGTGAGGTTCAGCAGCGAGCCGCGCGGCAGCGGCCCCGCCGGCGGTTCGGCCGGAAGGATCGGCTGCGCGGGCTTGGGCGGTGCGGCCATGATGTTGCGGTTGACCCCGCCGAACACCTGGCTGCCACCGACCGCGCGGCTGTCGCGCACCTGCAGCGCGGCCGAGGCCGACTGCGAGAACGCCGCGAGGGACGAGAGCGAGACCATGCGCAGGGTTCTGACACGCATGTGGTTAATAATGGGTTAACGCTGATCGTTTCGCAATCCATGCGTGTGTATGCCGTCGCGATCACCAGCCCGACGGGCGTTCGCGGCGACGCGGCGAGCGCTTCCCGCGATCGTCGCCCTACTGCATCGTATTCTTGTGGACGCGGCCATCCTTCATGATCAGCTTCAGCGTTGCAGCCGGATCGGTCAGGAACTCGAGACTGCGTGTCGGGTCGCCTTCGGCAATCAGGATGTCGGCATAGGCGCCGGGCCGGATCACGCCGAGCTCGTGCGGATAGGGGTTGCGCGGGCCGGAGAGCTTCAGCAACGCGCCCGAGTTGCCGGTCGCGGTCCGCAGCAGCGTCAGCGGGTCGTAGAACTGGGTCAGTTTCGCAAGCTGCCGTCCGTGGGTCGCCAAGTTGGCCGGCGAGAACAGGATGTCGGTGCCCCAGGCGGTCTGCACGCCGAACCGTTGCGCCAGCTCGTAGGCCCGTTCGCTCCCGCGCGCCACTGCGGCCTGTTTGGCGCGGCTCGCCGGGTCGGCCATCACGTTGGCATCCGCGTCGGCCAGGAAGGGCTGCAGGCTCCACCAGACGCCCTCGCCGGCCATCATGCGGACGGTCTCCTCATCGGCGAGATGGCCATGCTCGATCGACTTTGCCCCGGCGCGGATCGCGCGCTGGATTCCCGCCGGGGTGTAGACATGGGTCATCACGTAGGTGCCCCAGTCCGCGGCGGCGGCGACCCCGGCGCGCAGCTCGGCCTCGGTGAACTGGATGCTGTCGAGCGGGTCGTAGGGCGATGTGACGCCGCCGCCCGCCATCAGCTTGATCTGTGACGCGCCGAGCATGAGCTGCTCGCGCACGCGGCGCAGCACCTCGGCCTCGCCATCGGCGATCATCGCGATGCCCGCCATCTCCGCGGCGCTGAGGGCGGCGGTCGTGCCGCGCGGCACCTCGGAGCGCAAGCGGAAATCGCCATGGCCGGAGGTCTGCGAGATCATCGCGCCCGCCGGGTAGATGCGCGGGCCGAGGATGATGCCTTCGTCGATCGCGCGCTTGAGCGCGAAGGCGGGACCGCCGGCATCGCGCACCGTCGTGAAGCCGCGCATCAGCGTCCGCTCCGCCTCGGCGGCCGCTGCCAGATGGATGTAGGCCACGTCGGCCGTCATCGCGACGCTCTGGGGCAAGGCGCAGAGCGTGGCGTGCCAGTGCGCGTCGATCAGCCCCGGCATGGCGAGGCGGCCGCCGCAGTCGATCACCTGCGCCTCGCCCGGCGCCTCGCCTGCGGACGGCAGCGCGGCGATCCGGTTGCCCTCGATGCGGATCGCGACACCCTGGCGGATCGAGCCGCTCGCGCCGTCGAACAGCCTGAGATTGGTCAGCAGGAGCGGGCGTGGTGGCGCTGCCTGCGCCGGCGCCATGGACGATGGCTGGGCGCTGGCGTCGCGGAACGGCGCGAGCAGTGCCGCCGCGCCGCCGAGAAACAGCCGCCGCGAGACGTCTCGGTCGACCCGGCGCTGGATCGCCTGCACCAGCGGCGCGCAGCACCAGCAGGGGCGGGACGGGTCAGCGCTTGCCCGATCGCCGGAGGATGCATCCGCCCGGACACACTGGAACGCGCTGCGTGGTCGGTGCATCCGCGGAGAGCCGGTCGGTCCGCTATTTGGCCGGCGCCGGGGCGCGCGTGGCGCGGGCGCGGCGGAGCTGGCCGACATCGCGCACCGCGCCGCGCGCCGCACTGGTGGTCAGTGCCGCGTAGGCCTGCAGCGCTGCCGAAACCTTCCGCTCGCGGTGCAAGGGCTGCCACGCCGCCTCGCCGCGCGCCTCCATCGCCGCGCGCCGCCGCGCGAGTTCGCCCTCATCCACCGCGAGCCGGATCGAGCGCCTGGGAATGTCGATCTCGATCCGGTCGCCGTCCTGAACGAGCCCGATCGTTCCGCCCTCGGCCGCCTCGGGCGAGACATGGCCGATCGACAGCCCCGAACTGCCGCCCGAGAAGCGCCCGTCGGTGACCAGCGCGCAGACCTTCCCGAGCCCCTTCGACTTCAGGTAGCTGGTCGGATAGAGCATCTCCTGCATGCCGGGCCCGCCCTTCGGTCCCTCGTAGCGCACCACGACGACATCGCCCGGCACGACCTCTCCGCCGAGAATGCCCGCGACAGCGGCCTCCTGGCTCTCGAACACGCGCGCGGGGCCGGCGAAGGTCAGGATGCTCGCATCCACCCCGGCGGTCTTCACGATCGAGCCCTCCTCGGCGATGTTGCCGTAGAGCACCGCGAGCCCGCCATCCTTCGAGAAGGCGTGTACCGCGTCGCGGATCACGCCCGTCTCGCGGTCGAGATCGAGCGTCTTCCACCGGCTTTCCTGGCTGAACGCGACGGTGGTCGGGATGCCGCCCGGGGCGGCGCGGAAGAAGCTGTGCACCGTTTCGTTCGCGGTGCGGCGCACGTCCCACTGCTCCAGCGCCTCGGCGAGCGTGGGCGCATCGACGCGGCTGACCGAGGTGTCGAGCAGCCCCGCGCGGTCGAGCTCGCCGAGGATCCCCATGATCCCGCCCGCGCGATGGACGTCCTCGACATGCACGTTCACGACCGAGGGTGCGACCTTGCACAGCACCGGCACGCGGCGCGAGAGCCGGTCGATGTCGGCCATGGTGAAATCCACCCCGCCCTCCTGCGCGGCGGCGAGCAGATGCAGCACCGTGTTGGTCGAGCCGCCCATGGCGATGTCGAGCGTCATCGCGTTCTCGAACGCGGCGAAGGAGGCGATCGACCGCGGCAGCACCGAGCGGTCCTCGGTCTCGTACCAGCGGCGGGTGATCTCGACGATGCGCCGCCCCGCCTCGAGGAACAGGCGCTTGCGGTCGGCGTGTGTGGCCACCACCGTGCCGTTGCCCGGCAGCGCGAGCCCGAGCGCCTCGGTCAGACAGTTCATCGAGTTCGCGGTGAACATCCCCGAGCACGAGCCGCAGGTCGGGCAGGCCGAGCGCTCGATCACCGCCACCTCCTCGTCGGTGACGGAGCTGTCGGCGGCGACGATCATCGCATCGATCAGGTCGATCGCGCGCGTCTCGCCGCGATGCACCACCTTGCCGGCCTCCATCGGCCCGCCGGAGACGAACACGGTCGGGATGTTCAGGCGCATCGCCGCCATCAGCATCCCCGGCGTGATCTTGTCGCAGTTGGAGATGCACACCAGCGCATCGGCGCAATGCGCGTTCACCATGTATTCGACCGCATCGGCGATCAGCTCGCGCGAGGGCAGGCTGTAGAGCATGCCGTCATGGCCCATCGCGATGCCGTCATCGACCGCGATGGTGTTGAACTCCTTCGCGACACCGCCGGCCCGCTCGATCTCGCGCGCGACCAGCTGGCCGAGATCCTTCAGGTGCACGTGGCCCGGCACGAACTGGGTGAAGGAGTTGGCGATCGCGATGATCGGCTTGCCGAAATCCTCGTCACGCATGCCGGTCGCGCGCCAGAGGCCGCGGGCGCCGGCCATGTTGCGGCCATGGGTGGTGGTGCGGGAACGATAGGCGGGCATGAGATCGTCCTTCAGGTTTCCGGGCAGACATAGCAGGGACCGGGGAGGGCGCGAACCCTGCGCGCGGGGCCCGCCCGCCGTCGTCCTGACGGTTGACATGTAACCACCGTTACGTCAAAAGTGATCCATGACTACGGTCTGGCTGCTGCTGGTGTACAAGGTTCCGCCTGAACCCGCCCGCAAGCGCGTCGCGCTGTGGCGGCGGCTCAAGGGGCTCGGGGCGGTCTACCTGCAAAGCGGCGTCTGTCTCCTGCCGAAATCGGACGAGCACGTCCGCCAGCTCAAGATGATCGAGAACGATGTCGCCGCGATGAACGGCGAGGCGGTGATCCTGGAGACCCTCGCGCTCGACCGCGGCCAGGAGGAGAAGGTGCTGTCGCGGTTCAAGGCGGATCGCGACGAGGAGTACCGGGAGTTCCTCGACAAGTGCGACGACTTCGAGCGTGAGGTCGCGAAGGAGGAGGCGGCCGGCCACTACACCTATGCCGAGCTCGAGGAGAACGACGTCGACCTGAAGAAGCTCCAGGGCTGGCTCGACAAGATCAGGAAACTCGACTTCTACGGCGCGCCCCTGCGGCCGGAGGCCGAACAGCGGCTCAAGGCGTGCGAGGCGATCCTGGATGCCTATGCCCAGCGCGTGTTCGACGCGCATGACGAGAACCGGTGAGGGAACCATGAGGATGTCACCCATGGATGCGCGCGGGGGCGCGGGCGTGACGCTCGCGGCTGCGCTTCGCTCGGCCTTCGCCCCCCTGCCGCACGACGAGTCGGGCCCGACCCTGGTCGCGCGCGCCGTCGCCTGGGTCGTGCGTCAGCAGCAGCGTGCCGCCTTGGCCGCGCTCGACGATCATCAGCTCGCGGATATCGGCGTCTCCCGCGCCGAGGCGATCCGCGAGAGCCGGCGCTGGACCTGAGCGCGGCACCGCGCGACCTCTCATGACCGACGCCACCCTGCCGCTGCGCACCGCCGCCTGGCGCCGCATCCCGTCGAGCATCTGGGCGCTCGGCTTCGTCTCGCTGCTGATGGACACCTCCTCGGAGATGATCCACGCCCTGCTGCCGGTCTATCTGGTGGTCGGGCTGGGGGCGACGGCGCTCACGGTCGGCATCATCGAGGGGATCGCCGAGGCCACGGCCGCGATCACCAAGATCTTCTCCGGCGCGCTCAGCGACCGGCTGGGCCGGCGCAAGGAGCTCGCGGCCCTCGGCTACGGGCTCGCGGCCTTCACCAAGCCGATCTTCCCGCTCGCCCCGACGATCGGCTGGCTGGTCGCGGCACGGTTCACCGACCGGGTCGGCAAGGGCATCCGCGGCGCGCCGCGGGATGCGCTGGTGGCCGATCTCAGCCCGCCCGAGCTGCGCGGCGCGAGCTTCGGCCTGCGCCAAGCGCTCGACACGGTCGGCGCGTTCCTTGGGCCGCTGCTCGGGATCGGCCTGATGGCGCTGTTCGCCGACGACTTCGTCTCGGTGTTCTGGGTCGCCGTGATCCCGGCCTTCCTCGCCTTCGGCTTGATCGTGTTCGCGGTGCACGAGCCCGAGCGGCCGCCGGTCGCGCGCGCGGTCCGCAACCCCTTGAGCCGGGCGGAACTGGCGCAGCTCGGGTCCGCCTACTGGTGGGTCGTCACGGTGGCGTCGGTGTTCACCCTGGCGCGGTTCAGCGAGGCCTTCCTGATCCTCCGCGCGGAGTCGGCCGGGCTGCCGCTGATGCTTGTGCCGGCTGTGCTGGTGGTGATGAACATCGCCTATGCGGCGTCGGCCTATCCGGTCGGTGCGCTCTCCGATCGCATGGATCGCGTCGCGCTGCTGATCGTCGGGCTCGGCCTGCTGATCGGGGCCGATCTGGCGCTGGCCTTCGCCCCGGGGCTGGTCGGGATCGCCTGCGGCGTGGTGCTGTGGGGGCTGCACATGGGGTTCACGCAGGGGCTGCTGGCAACCCTGGTCGCCGATGCCGCGCCGGCGGAACTGCGCGGCACGGCCTACGGGATGTTCAACCTGGTCACGGGGCTCGCGATGCTGGCAGCGAGCGTGATCGCCGGCGCGCTCTGGGACTGGGTCGGCCCGGCCGGGACCTTCGTCGCGGGCGCGGTCTTTGCGGCGGCGACGGTCGCGGGGCTGGTGCCGGTGCGCCAGCGCCTCGATGGCCGGAAGGCGGCGCGGTAGCGATCAGGCCGCGAGCGCCGCCACCCCCGGCAGGGTCTTGCCCTCCAGCCACTCCAGGAACGCCCCGCCCGCGGCCGAGACGTAGCTGAGGTCGTCGACCACCCCGGCGTGGCGCAGCGCCGCGACCGTATCGCCTCCGCCCGCGACCGACAGCAGCTGCCCGGCCTTGGTCAGCCCCGCGACCCCCTTGGCCACCCGCACGGTGGCGGCGTCGAAGGGCGGAGTCTCGAAGGCGCCGAGCGGGCCGTTCCACACCAGCGTGCGGCACTCCGACAGGCAGTCGAGAATGCTGGCCGTGGTCAGGGGACCGACATCGAGGATCATCGCCTCCGCCGGCACCGCATCGACCATCACCGTCTCGGACGGCGCGCCGGCGCGGAACGCGCGCGCCACCACGGCGTCCACCGGCAGCAGGATCGCGCAGCCGGCTGCGCGGGCCTTCTCCTCGATCCCGCGCGCGGTGTCGTGCAGCTCGGCCTCCTGGAGGCTCTTGCCCACCGCGACGCCGCGCGCGGCGAGGAAGGTGTTCGCCATCGCCCCGCCGATGATCAGGTGGTTCACCCGCCCGACCAGGTTGCCGAGCAGGTCGAGCTTGGTGCTGACCTTGGCGCCGCCGACGATCGCGGCGACGGGGCGCGCCGGGTTCCCCAGCGCCTTCTCCAGGGCCTCGAGCTCCGCCTGCATCAGCCGTCCGGCATAGGCCGGCAGCCGATGCGCCAGCGCCTCGGTGGTGGCATGGGCGCGGTGCGCGGCCGAGAAGGCGTCGTTCACGTACGCGTCGCCGAGCCTGGCGATCGCATCCGCCAGCGCCGGGTCGTTCTTCTCCTCGCCGGGGTGGAAGCGCGTGTTCTCCAGCACCACCACGTCGCCCGGCCGCATCGCGGCGACCACGGCCTCGGCCTCGGGGCCAATGCAGTCCTCGGCGAAGCCGACCGGACGGCCGAGCACGCTTCCGAGCGCCTCGGCCACGGGCCGGAGTGACATCTCGGGCACGCGCTTGCCCTTCGGCCGGTCGAAATGGCTCAGCACCACCACCTTCGCGCCCTTCTCGGCCAGCTCACGGATGGTGGGCGAGAGCCGCTCCAACCGCGTGAGATCGCTGACCTTTCCGTCCTGCATCGGCACGTTCAGGTCGGCGCGCAGCAGCACCCGCCGGCCGCGCGCCTCCAGCGCATCGAGGGTGCGGAACGCCGGCATCAGAGCCTGCCCAGCAGCGCCGCCGTGTCGCTCATGCGGTTCGAGAACCCCCACTCGTTGTCGTACCAGCCCATCACGCGCACCAGGCTCCCCTCGATCACCGCGGTCTGGGTCGCGTCGAAGGTGCAGGACGCGGGGGAGTGGTTGAAGTCGGACGAGACGAGCTTCTCGGTCGAGTAGTCGAGGATGCCCTTCATCGGCCCGTCGGACGCGGCCTTCATCGCCGCATTCACCTCGTCCTTGGTGACGGCGCGCTTCAGGTTGGCATCCAGCGAGACGAGCGAGACATTCGGCGTGGGCACCCGCACGGCGGTGCCGTCGAGCTTGCCCTTGAGGTCGGGCATGACGAGCCCGACCGCGCGCGCCGCCCCGGTGGTGGTCGGGATGATGTTCACCGCGGCCGCGCGCGCCCGGTGCAGGTCCTTGTGCAGCGTATCGACGGTGTTCTGGTCGCCCGTGTAGGCGTGGATGGTCACCATGTAGCCGCGCTCGACCCCGAACGCCTCGTGCAGCACCTTCACCATGGGGGCGAGGCAGTTGGTCGTGCAGGACGCATTGGAGACCACCGTCATGTCCTTGGTGATGACGTCGTGGTTCACGCCATAGACCACCGTGGCGTCCGCGCCGTCGCCCGGGGCGGAGATCAGCACCTTGCGCGCGCCCGCCGCGAGCAGGGGTTGGACCTTCTCCTTCGAGGTGAAGATTCCCGTGCATTCCATTGCCACATCGACATTCTTGAGCGGCAGCTTGCCAGGATCGCGCTCGGCCGTGACCTTGATGGGCCCGAGCGTGCGGCCGCCATGGCGGATGGTCATGGTGTCGCCTGAGACCTCGACCGTGCCTGGGAAGCGGCCATGGACCGAGTCGTAGCGGAACAGGTGCGCGTTCGCCTCGACCGAGCCGAGGTCGTTGACCAGCACGCATTCCACATCGCTCCGCCCGGACTCGACGATCGCGCGCAGCACGAGCCGACCGATCCGGCCGAAGCCGTTGATCGCAACCTTCACCGCCATGGCTGGTCTCCTTCCTCCGGATTCACGACAGGCGGCGCGTCACCGCCGCCGCCACGGCTTCCGGCGTGATGCCGAAATGCCGGTAGAGCTTCTCGTAGGGCGCAGAGGCGCCGAACCCCGTCATGCCGACGAAGATCCCCGAGAGCCCGAGCCAACGCTCCCAGCCGAAGCCGCACGCGGCCTCGATGCCGACGCGGAGCGCGCCGCCGAGCACGACGGCCTGCCACGCCTCCTCCTGCTGGGCGAAGAGCTCGAAGCAGGGCATCGACACCACGGCGGTGGGAACGCCCTGGCCTTGCAGCACATCGCGTGCCGCAAGCGCGATCGCGACCTCGCTGCCCGAGGCGATCAGAGTCGCCTGGCGCTGGCCCTCCGCGTCGGCGAGCACATAGCCGCCGCGCGCCACCATGTTCTCGGGCGTATGCGCGGTCCGCACCGTGGGCAGCGCCTGGCGGGTCAACGCCAGCGCCGAGGGGCCGTCGGTGCGGGCCAGCGCCAGCGCCCAGGCCTCCGCCGTCTCCACCGAGTCGGCCGGGCGGAACACGTGCAGGTTCGGCATCGCGCGCAGCGCGGCGAGATGCTCGATGGGCTGATGCGTCGGCCCGTCCTCGCCGAGACCGATGGAGTCATGGGTGAACACGTAGACCACGCGCTGCTTCATCAGCGCGGCGAGCCGGATCGCCGGGCGCATGTAGTCGCTGAACACCAGGAAGGTGCCGCCATACGGGACGAGCCCCCCGTGCAGCGCCATGCCGTTCAGGGCCGCGCCCATGCCGTGCTCGCGCACGCCGAAATGGATATGCCGTCCGGCCCAGTTCTGCGGCGTGAGCGTGCCCATCGCCTTGACATGGGTCAGGTTGGAGCCGGTAAGGTCCGCCGACCCACCCACCAGTTCCGGGATCGCCGGGACGAGCGCCTCCAGCGCCTTCTGGCTCGACTGGCGGGTGGCGAGCTTCGGCTTCTCGGCCGCGCATGCCTCCTTCCAGGCATCGAGGGCGGCGCGCCAACCGTCGGGCAGGCGGCCGGCCATCACCCGCTCGAACTCGGCGCGCTGGGGCGAGCGCTGGTAGCGTCGCAGCCACGCCATGCGCTCCTTGGCCCCCCGCCGCCCGGCCTCCTGCCAGGCGCGGGCGATTTCGGCCGGCACGGTGAAGGGGGGAGCGTCCCAGCCGAGTGCCCGCTTGGCCGCGGCCGCCTCCTCCGCGCCGAGCGGCGAGCCATGGGTGGCGGCGCTGCCGCCCTTGGTCGGGGCGCCGAAGCCGATGATCGTGCGGCAGGCGATCAGCGTCGGCTTGCCCGCGCGCTCAGCGTAGGAGAGCGCGGCGGCGATCTCGGCCGGGTCGTGGCCGTTGATGCGCTTGGTCGCCCAGCCATAGGCGGCGAAGCGCTTCAGCGCGTCGTCCGAGTAGGCGAGGCTGGTCGGCCCGTCGATCGAGATCGCGTTGTCGTCGTAGAGCACCGTCAGCTTGGACAGCTTGAGATGCCCGGCGAGCGAGGCGGCCTCGTGGCTCACCCCCTCCATCAGGTCCCCGTCCGAGGCGATCACCCAGGTGCGGTGATCGACCAGCGACCGGCCGAACCGCGCGGCGAGCATGCGCTCGGCCATCGCCATCCCGACCGCGGTGGCGATGCCCTGGCCGAGCGGCCCCGTCGTGGTCTCGATCCCCGGATGCTCGCCGTATTCCGGATGGCCGGCGGTGCGGCTGTGGAGCTGGCGGAAGTTGCGCAGCTCCTCCATCTCCATGCCCTCGTGGCCGGTCAGGTGCAGCAGCGCGTAGAGCAGCATCGAGCCGTGCCCGGCCGAGAGCACGAAGCGGTCGCGGTCGGGCCAGCGCGGGTCGGCGGCGTCGAACTTCAGGAACCGGGTCCAGAGCACGGCCGCGACATCGGCCATGCCCATCGGCATGCCCGGGTGGCCCGACTTCGCCGCCTCGACCGCGTCGATCGCGAGTGCGCGGATCGCGTCCGCCATGGCGCGGTCGGGGCCGGCGGTCTCCTCGAGCAGCGCGCGCATCGTCTCAAGCGCGGGATTGGCGGCAGGCGCTTCGGTGACGGCCACCTGGCACTCCGTGTGGTTCGAAGGGGAGGGCGGGGGGTGCTATAGAAAGCCCCCCGCGCCGGGGCAAGGCCCGGCGGCGCCCGCCATTGCCCGCACCCGAGAACCGTGGCACCTCGGCGGCTCAGGGGAGGCGATGTCGGATCCTGCCGCGCTGTTCTCGCTGAAGGGGCGCACCGCCCTCGTCACCGGCGCGTCGGGCGCTTTGGGCACCGCGTTCGCGCGTGTCCTGCATGCAGCCGGTGCGCGCGTCGTGCTGGCCGCGCGTCGGCCGGAGGCGTGCGCCGCGCTCGCGGCGGAGCTGGACGCGTTCTCCGTCGCGATGGACGTGACCGACGAGGGCGCGATCGCCGCCGCCTTCGATGCCGCGCAGGCGGAATGCGGCGCGCCCTGCGACGTGATCGTGAACAACGCCGGCGTCGCGGTCACCAAGCCGGCGCTCGACCAGACCGCGGCCGAGTGGGACGCCGTGCAGGATGTGAACCTGCGCGGCTGCTTCCTGGTGGCGCAGGCGGCGGCGCGCCGCCTGGTCGCCGCCGGGATGCCGGGCGCGATCGTCAACATCGCCTCGATCCTGGGCGCGCGCGTGATCTCCGGCGTCGCCGGCTACGCGGCGGCCAAGGCGGGGCTGATCCAGCTCACGCGCCAGCTCGCGGTCGAGTGGGCGCGCCACCGCATCCGCGTGAACGCGCTCGCGCCCGGCTATGTCGAGACCGCGATCAACCGCGACGTCTTCGCCTCCGAGGTGGGGCAGGCGATGATCCGGCGGATCCCGCAGCGCCGCCTGGGCACGCCCGAGGATCTGGCCGGGCCCCTGCTGCTGCTCGCCTCCGAGGCGGGCGCGCACATGACCGGCAGCGTCGTCACCGTGGATGGCGGCCATTCGATCAACCCGCTCTGAGGCGAGGCGTCATGGACTTCACCCTCTCTCCCGAAATCGACGCGATCCGCCGGCGCATCCGTCGCTTCGTCGATGAGCGGCTGATCCCGCTGGAAGCCGACCGCGCCAACTACGACGAGCACGAGAACATCGCGCCCCATGTGCTGGCGGTACTGCGCGCGCAGGCGAAGGCCGAGGGGCTCTGGGCCTTGCAGATGCCGAAGGAGCGCGGCGGCGGGGGGCTGCCGCGCATCGGCATGGCGGCCTGCTACGAGGAGATGAACCGCTCGATCTTCGGCCCCGTCGTGTTCAACTCCGCCGCCCCGGACGACGGCAACATGATGGTGCTGGAGCGCGTGCTGCCCGAGGCGATGAAGCCGCGCTGGCTGCAACCGATCGTGGACGGTGCCGTGCAGTCGGCCTTCGCGATGACCGAACCGGACGGCTGCGGGTCGGATCCGAACCTCACCTACACGCGCGCCGAGCGGGTCGGCACCGACCGCTGGCGCATCACCGGGCGCAAATGGTTCATCACCGGCGCCGGCACGGCGCGCATCTTCATCGTCATCGCCCGCACCTCCGAGGACGAGCGCAAGGGGCTTTCCGCCTTCCTGTTCGATGCCGAGGCGCCGGGGTGGTCGATCGTGCGGCGCATCCCGATCATGGGACCGGAGGAGCATGGCGGGCATTGCGAGCTCGTCTTTGACGGGCTGGAGGTGCCGGACGAGCAGCGGCTGCTGAATGTCGGTGACGGGCTGAAGCTGACGCAGATGCGCCTCGGCGTCGCACGGCTGACGCACTGCATGCGCTGGCTCGGCCTGTCGCGCCGCGCGCTGGAGATCGCGATGGATCACATCGCGCATCGCGACTCCTTCGGCCTGAAGCTGATCGAGCGCGAGAGCGTGCAGGGCCTGATCGGCCAGGCGGCGATGGAGATCGAGATCGGCAGGCTGCTGACCATGAAGGCGGCCTGGGTGCTGGATCAGGGCGGGTTCGCGCGCAAGGAGGTGTCGATGGCGAAGGTGGTGGTCGCGGATGCGCTGCACCGCGCGGTCGACACCGCGTTGCAGTTGCTCGGCGCCAGGGGCTACTCCAAGGACACGGTGATCGAGTGGATGTACCGCTACGCGCGCCAGGCGCGGCTGGTGGACGGTGCCTCCGAGGTGCATCGGATGGTACTGGCTAACACGCTGCGCCGCGAGGGCCGCGACTTCTTCGCCTGGGGACCGCCCGCGCATGGATGACGCGCGGCGCGAGCGCCTGGCCATGTGGCTGCGCGCTGCCGCCGGTGATGCGTCGCTTGCCGTCACGGCGATGGCACGACTGTCGGGCGGGGCCATCCAGCAGAACTGGGCGGTCGACGTGGTGCGCGATGGCGCCGCCGAGGCGTGGGTGCTGCGCACCGACAATGCCGCCACGCTCGCGGTGTCGCATGGGCGCGCGGCCGAGTTTGCCCTGTTGCGCGCCGCCTTCGCCGCCGGCGTCACGGTGCCCGAGCCGCTGTTCCTGTGCACGGATGCGCAGGTGATCGGCGCGCCGTTCTTCGTCATGCGCAGGGTCGGCGGCATCGCCGCGGGCCACCGCGTGGTGAAGAGCGACACGCTCGGCGGGGGGCGCGAAGCCTGCGCGCGCGCGCTCGGCCGTGAGCTCGCGCGCATCCACACGATCCGCCCGCCGCGCGCCGATCTCGCGTTCCTGGGGGACCCACCCGGCGATCCCGGCGCGGCCTTCATCGCCGGCCAGCGCGCAGCACTCGACCGCCAACGCCTGCCGCACCCGGCGCTGGAATGGGGCCTGCGCGCGCTGGAACGCGAGCCGTTGCCGCCGGTCGCACCGGTGCTCTGCCACAACGACTTCCGCACCGGCAACATCATGCTCGACACGGCCGGCGTGACGGCCGTGCTCGACTGGGAGTTCGCCGGCTGGGGCGATCCGCATGCCGATCTCGGCTGGCTCTGCGCGCGCTGCTGGCGCTTCGGCAACGTGTCGCAGGAGGCGGGCGGGATCGGCCCGCGCGGGGCGCTGTACGAGGGCTATGCCGAGGTCTCCGGGCACCCGCCCGAGCATGCGCGCGTGCTGTGGTGGGAGCTCGCGGCGCATCTCCGCTGGGCGGTGATCGCGCTCGACCAGGCGGAGCGGCACCTCTCCGGCGTGGAGCCAAGCCTGGAACTGGCGCTCACCGGCCATCTCGTGCCGGAGCTGGAATGGCAGGTCCTGGCGATGGCGGAGGCGCGGGCGCATGCGTGAGCTGCCGTGTGGTGCGGATCTGCTGGCGATCGCGCGCGAGGTGCTGCTCGCGGAACTCCTGCCGCACCTGCCGGAGGACAAGGTGCTGGCCGCGCGCATGGTTGCGAACGCGATGGGCATCGCCGCGCGTGAGGCCGCGCAGGATCCCGGCTGGATCGCGGACGCGCGCGCCCGCATGGCAACGCTCACCGGCGATGCGGCCGAGCCGCTGCGCGCCTTCGCGACCGCGATCCGCGCCGGCGCGTTCGATCCCGGCACGCCGCGCCACGCCGAGGCGGCGGCACTGCTCGGCGAGATCACCCGCGCGCGCGTGACCGTCAGCGCGCCGAGGGCCTTGGGGAAGGGATAGCACAATGGATGACGACCTGCCGAAAACGGGCGCGAACTTCGTCCCGCTCTCGCCGGTGTCGTTCCTCCGCCGCGCCGGGCGGGTCTGGGCCGATCGCGTCGCGGTGATCCACGGCGCCCGTCGCGTCACTTATGCCGCCCTCCTGGAGCGCAGCCGTCGGCTCGCTTCGGCGCTGAAGGGCGCGGGCGTCGCGTCAGGCGATGTGGTCGCGGCGCTGATGCCCAACATCCCGGAGATGCTGGAGGCGCATGTCGGCGTGCCGGCCGCGCAGGCCGTGCTGTGCCCGATCAACATCCGCCTCGATCCGGCGACCGTGCGTTTCATCCTGGATCACTCGGGCGCCAAGGTGCTGCTGCTCGACCGCGAGTTCGCCTCCCTCGCGACCGCGGCGCTGGAGGGCCTCGCCGCGCCGCCGCGCGTCGTCGTGGTGGACGATGCGGAAGGGCCTGGCGGTGCGGCGATCAATGCCACGCCCTACGAGGACTTCCTCGCCGGCGGCGATCCGGCGTTCCCGCTCGCTCCGCCGGCGGACGAGTGGGCGGCGATCTCGCTCTCCTACACCTCCGGCACGACCGGCGACCCGAAGGGCGTGGTGGTGCATCACCGCGGCGCCTATCTGAACGCCTGCGGCAACGCGCTCGCCTTCGAGCTCTCGCCGCGCAGCGTCTATCTCTGGACGCTGCCGATGTTCCACTGCAACGGCTGGACCTATACCTGGGCGGTGACGCTGCAAGGCGGCACGCATGTGTGCCTGCGCCGGGTCGACCCCGCGCGCGTCTTCGCCCTGATCGCCGAGCACGGCGTGACGCATCTCTGCGCCGCGCCCGTGGTGCTGAATATGCTGATCCACGCGCCGGCGGAGCAACGGCGACCTTTCCCCCATCGCGTGCGCGTCGCCACTGGCGGGGCCGCGCCGCCATCGCCGGTGATCGCGGCGATGGAGGGGCTCGGCTTCGAGGTCGTGCATCTCTACGGGCTGACCGAGTGCTACGGCCCCTCGCTCGCCTGCGCCTGGCAGCCGGCGCTGGAGGCCATGACGCTCGCCGAGAAGGCGGCGTTCATGGCGCGCCAGGGGGTGGCGCTGCCCACGCTCGAGGAGGCGACGGTGCTCGATCGGGCGACCGGCGCGCCGGTGCCAGCGGACGGGGTCACACTTGGCGAGATCACGCTGCGCGGCAACACGGTGATGAAGGGCTATCTGCGCAACCCGACGGCCAACGCGGCCGTGTTCGTGGACGGCTGGTTCCGCACCGGCGATCTCGGCGTGCTGCACCCGGACGGCTACATCGAGGTGAAGGACCGCGCCAAGGACATCGTCATCTCCGGCGGCGAGAACATCTCCAGCCTGGAGGTGGAGGAGGTGCTGTACCGCCATCCGCAGGTGATGGAGGCGGCGGTGGTGGCCGAACCCGACCCGCACTGGGGCGAGGTGCCGCACGCCTTCGTCACGCTGAAGCCCGAGGCCGAGGGGCAGGTGAGCGAGGCCGGGATCATCGCCTGGTGCCGCGAGCGGCTGGCGCATTTCAAGGCGCCGAAGCGCGTCACCTTCGGGCCGCTGCCGAAGACCGCGACCGGCAAGATCCAGAAATTCGAGTTGCGCGCGCGGCTGCGGGGGGCCGGGACGACGCGCTGAGCGTCCCGGCGTCGCGGGCCGGCGATCGCCGCCGTCAACTTTCGCGGAAGCCGTAAGCCGGCAGGCCCTGTTCGGCCCCGTAGTACTTGTAGGGCAGGAACTTGCCCGACATGGTGATTTTCACCCGGTCGCCCTTCTCGTGCGGCAGGCGTTCGATCTCCATGTCGAAATCGATCGCGCTCATGATGCCGTCGCCGAACTCCTCCTCGATCAGGGCCTTCCACGCGGGACCGTTCACCATGATCAGTTCGTAGAAGCGGTAGATCAGGGGATCGGTGGGCGGCATCGGCGTTCCGCGGTACGGCACCTCGTTCAGCATCCGCTCCTCGACCTCGGAGAGACCGAACAACGCGGCTGCCTTCTTCGCCAGCGGCTTGACGAGCTTCATCTGTCCGAGCAGCGCGCCGACCAGCAGCACCGGCGAGATCCCGCCGATCGCGTCGCAGATGTAGCGCCAGCTCCAGCCGTTCTCGCGCTTGATGTCGAGGATCTTCTCCGTCAGTTGGGCACGGGTCATGCAGGTCTCCTTGGCGATGCTGCGCTCTCGGCAGCGTGTCGGGTGGCGGCGGTCGCGGCGGGGCGCACCTCCGGCACCGCGCGCGCGGTCCACTCGGGCGGCATGGCGCCGGCGAGGCGTCTGGAGCGGTCGATCAGGAAATCGACGATGTGGTTGCGCAGCTCGTAGTAGCCGGGCAGGTGGTGGATGTCGTGGCGCGTGCGCGGACGCGGCAGCGTATTCACGATCACCTCGGCGATCTTCGCCTCCGGGCCGTTGGTCATCAGCAGGATCCGATCGGCGAGCAGGATCGCCTCATCGACGTCATGGGTGATCATGAAGGCGGTGAGCTTCGTTTCCGCGACGATCCGGTTCACCTCCTCCTGGAGCGTGCCGCGCGTCAGTGCATCGAGCGCCGAGAACGGCTCGTCCATCAGCAGGATCTTCGGGCTCACGGCCAGGGCGCGGGCGATCCCGACGCGCTGCTTCATCCCCCCCGAGAGCTGCGCCGGCCGCTTGGCCGCCGCCGCGCTCAGCCCCACGAGGTCGATCCAGCGCCGGCACGCCTCCGCCACCTGCGCGCGCGACCAGTCGGGGTGTCGGCTGCGCACGGCGAAGGCGATGTTGCCCTCGGCCGAGAGCCAGGGCAGCAGGGCATGGCTCTGGAAGATCACGGCGCGGTCCAGGCTCGGCCCGTCGATCTCGCGCCCCGCCACCACCACGGCGCCGTCATCCGCGTGGTCGAGCCCGGCGAGGATGTTCAGGATCGTGGTCTTGCCGCAGTCGGAATGGCCGATCAGGCAGAGGAACTCGCCCTCCTCGATGCCGAACCACAGATCGGCGAACACGGTCTGCGGCGGCGCGCCCGACACCCCGGGGAAGCGGCGCGCGATGCCCTCGACGCTGACGAACGGTCGGCGCATCACGCGCTCACTCCTGGTAGGCGACGGCGCGCGTCGCCATCGCCAGGATCTGGTCCAGCACCATCCCGATCACGCCGATCAGCAGGATCGCCGTGACGATGTCGGCGAGCGAGAGGTTGTTCCACTGGTTCCAGACGAAGTAGCCGATCCCGGTGCCGCCCACGAGCATCTCGGCGGCGACGATCACCAGCCAGGCGATGCCGATCGAGATGCGCATCCCCGTCATGATGGTCGGCGCGGCTGCCGGCAGGATCACGCGGAAGGCGGTGCGCAGCGCGCTGCATTCCAGCGTGCGCGCGACGTTCAGCCACTCCTTGCGTACGGTCGCGACCCCGAAGGCGGTGTTCAGCAGCATCGGCCAGACCGAGCAGATGAAGATCACGAAGATCGAGCTGACCGAGCTGTCGCGGATCGTGTAGAGCGCGAGCGGCATCCAGGCGAGCGGCGAGATCGGGCGCAGCACCTGGATGAACGGATTGAGCGCGCCGTAGAGCAGCGGGCTCATGCCGATCAGGAAGCCGAGCGGGATCGCGAGCAGTGCGGCGAGCGTGAATCCCGCCAGCACGCGGGCGAGGCTGTAGGCGAGCTGGATGCCGATGCCCTGGTCGTTGGTGCCGCGCACGTAGAACGGATCGGTGATGTGCTCCCAGATCCGTGCCGCGACCTCGATCGGCGAGGGGAACGGCGTCTGCCCGCCGGTCGCCGCCGCCGCGCCGACCAGGGCGGCGTACTCGGGATCGGCCACCGCCGCCGTGCCGAGCCCTGTCGAGGAGGAGAGCTGCCAGGCGCCGACGAACAGCGCGAGCAGCAGGCAGGCCAGCGCCAGGGAGGCGACGGGGCGGGTGGCGCGCATCGGCCTCAGACACGCCGGATGGCGAAGGAGGCGAGGTAGCCTTCGGGATCGGCTGGATCGAAGGTCCGGCCCATGATCACGTGCGTGCGCCTGGTCTCCGCCGGCGGCGAGAGGCCGAGCTCGCGCATCGCCTCGGCCGTGTCGGTGGCGAGGAACACCTGCTCGGCCACCTGGGCATAGTCGATGTCGCCGCGGATCTGTCCCCAGCGCTTCATCTGGGTGAGGATCCAGATCGCCATGGAGTGCCAGGGGAACGGGTCGAAGTCGATCCGGTTGGGCACGCGCTGCACGCGCCCGAGCCCGTCGGCGAAGGTGCCTGTCAGCACCTGCTCGACCACGGTGAGCGGCTGGTTGAGATAGTTCTGCGGCGCGATCGCGGCCGCCACCTCGCGCCGGTTCGCGGGGTTCGAGGAATACGCGGTCGCCTCGACGATCGCGCGCAGGAGCGCGTGGTAGGTCCCTGGGTTCTGCGCGATGAACTCGCGGCTGACGGCGAAGGCGCAGCAGGGATGCCCGTCCCACAGCTCCCTGGTCAGCATGTGGATGAAGCCCACGCCGTCGAACACGGCGCGCTGGTTGAACGGATCGGGGCCGAGGAAACCGTCGATGTTGTCCGCACGCAGATTGGCGACCATCTCGGGCGGCGGGACGGCGCGGATCTGGATGTCGCGGTCGGGGTCCAGCCCGGCCTCGGCGACGTAGTAGCGCAGCAGGTAGTTGTGGATCGAGAAGTCGAACGGCACGGCGAAGCGGAAGCCGCGCCAGTCCTTCGGATCGCGCCGCTCGCGATGCTTGTTGGCGAGGGTGATCGCCTGGCCGTTGATGTTCTCCACCGCCGGCATGGTCCAGGGGATCGGCGCCGAGCCCACGCCGAGGGCGATCGCGAGCGGCATGGGCGAGAGCATGTGCGCGGCGTCGTATTCGCGGTTGATCGCGCGGTCGCGGATCACCGCCCAGCCGGCGGTGCGGATCACCTCCACGTTCAGCCCGTGCTTGGCATAGAAGCCCATCGGGTGGGCCATGATGATCGGCGTGGCACAGGTGATCGGGATGAAGCCGACCTTCAGGTCGCGCTTCTCGATCCGGCGCGGCGCCTGGGCGAAGGCTTCCCTGGCGGCGGCGAGCGGGAAGGCGGCGGCGAGCGCGGCCGCCGCGGTCGCCTCGCCGACCAGGCCGAGGAAGGCGCGCCGGCGCGTCTCGGTGCCGAACACCGCGCGCGCGACCGCGGTCTCGACCGTGCGGGCGGTCAGCGCGTCGACATCGTCAGTGACGGGCTCGCAGGCGAGCGCGGCGTCGTGCTCGGCGGCCGAGGCGTGTCGTCCGCACGGACAGGACCATGGACGCGCTGTCGGATCGAACGGATCGTCGAACACGCCCATGGCCGTGACCCCCTGTCGTCGTGTGAAGCCCCAATGGCCCGACTGTGCGCCGAGCGTTCCGTGTTAAAGCGAACCCCGTGCCACGGAGATCGCGCCCAATTTGACTGCATGTCTCCGTGAGGCTGGCAATAAATGAACACTTTATAGGCGATACGCCTGTTTTATCAGCAAAGAGGTGAAGCATTGTGGCCCGCGCGGCTCTGCTAGCCTCGCCGCATGTGGACGGCGATTCGCGCCTTCCTGTGGGTCTACGCGCTGATCGCCCTGGTGGTCATCGCCGCCCTCGCATTCGCCTGGCGCTTCGTCGCCCCCCCGCCGCCGCGCGAGGTCGTGGTCGCCACGGCCGCCCCCGGCGGTGCCTATCACGCCGCCGCCGAGGCCTGGGCGCGGCTGCTCGCGCGCGAGGGCATCACGCTGCGCCTGCGCCCGACCGCGGGCTCCATCGAGAACCTCCGCCTGCTGAGCGCCGATCCGCCCGAGGTCGACATCGCCCTGGTGCAGGGCGGCGTGGGCGGCGAGGCCGAGTATCCCGGGCTCGAAAGCCTCGGCGCGGTGTTCTACGAGCCGCTCTGGGTGTTCGTGCGCGGCCGGCAGGCGGACCTGCGCGTGGCCGAACTGCGCGGGCTCAGGATCGCCATCGGCCCGGAGGGCAGCGGCACGCGTGCGCTCGCGCTGCGTCTGCTCGCCGCCAACAGGATCGGGCCGGACGACGCCGTGCTGCTGCCGCTCGCCGGCATGGCGGCCGCCGAGGCGCTGGTCGAGGGCAGGGCGGATGCCGCCGTGTTCGTCTCGGCCCGACCGACGGCCGCGATCACACATCTGCTGCGCGTGCCCGAGGTCACGCTGGTCGATTTCGGCCCGCGCGCCGATGCCTATGTCGCGGCCTTCCCCTATCTCACGCGCGTCGTGCTGCCGGCCGGGGCGATCGACCTTGCCGAGGATCTGCCGTCCGAGAATGTCGTCATGGTTGCGCCGATGGCCGAGGTGGTCGCGCATGCGGCGATCCACCCGCAGATCGTCGCCCTGCTGATGGAGGCGTTCACCGAGACCCATCGCGGCCGGCAGCTCTTCGCCCCTGCCGGACGGTTCCCCTCCGCCGACCCCACCGACTGGCCTCTCAATGCCGACGCCGCCCGCTATCTGCGCCATGGACCCGGCTTCCTGAAGCGCTACCTGCCGTTCTGGGTCGCGGTCTGGATCGAGCGGATGTGGGTGCTGATCATTCCGCTGCTGACGATCGCCATCCCGCTCTCGCGGATCGCACCGCCGCTCTGGCGCTGGCAGATCGATCGCAAGGTGTATCGCTGGTACCGCCATGTGAAGCGGCTGGAAACGGCGCTCAAGGCGGCGGGCACCGAGGAGGAGCGGCACCGCGCGCTGGCGGAGCTCGACGCGTTGCAGGAGCGGGTCGGGCGCGTGCGCGTGCCGCTCACCCACGCCCAGCCGCTCTACCAGCTGCGCAGCCATATCGCGCTGGTTCGCGACGGCGCGCTGCGCTGACGCGGCGCTTGCGCAACGGTTGGACGGCGCGCTTAATTCGCCGGGGCGTCGCAGCGACGGCGCCTGAACGGGAGAGCTCACATGACGCCTTCGCTGCCCCAACAGCCGGCCTGGGTGAAGGAGTTCAAGGCCTTCATCATGCGCGGCAATGTCATCGATCTTGCCGTGGGCATCATCATCGGTGCGGCCTTCACCGCGATCGTGGGCAGCCTGGTGAAGGATATCTTCAACCCGGTGCTCGGCCTGCTGATGGGCGGAATCGACTTCTCGAACGTGTTCATCGTGCTGTCGGGCGAGCGCATGCCGACGCTGGAGGCGACGCGCGAGAGCGGGGCGGCCGTGCTCGCGATCGGCACCTTCATCAATGCGATCATCAACTTCGTCATCGTCGGCTTCGCGATCTTCTGGCTGATCAAGGTGCTCTCCCGCTTCAAGGCGAAGGAGGCGGAGGCCGCCCCCCCCGCGCCGCCGAAGAGCGAGGTGCTGCTCGAGGAGATCCGCGACCTCTTGAAGTCGCGCGCGCCCTGACCGCGTGACCCATGCCCGGGCGTCGTGGTGGACGGCGCCGGGGTACTCCTGCGATCCTGCCCGCCCGGCAACGCTCAAGGCGGCGGACCATGACGCGCATCGGTCGTCTTCTCGCAACCCTGCTCCTCGCGCTGGGGCTGGGCGGTCAGGCCCTCGCCTTCGAAGTGCCCGGACTGGGCGCGGACTCTGATGCCTATGCCCGCACGCTCGCCGCGCGTGCGCCCTCGACCGCCGAGGCGCGCGCGGAGGCCGACCGGCGGGCGGACGCCGCCATCCGCGCCGGCAACTGGGCCGAGGCCGTCTCCGCGCTTGAGGCGCGCATCCGCCTCGGCTCGGTCGAGGAACGGCACTGGCTGGCGCTGGCCGAGGCCTGGCAGCGCCGTACCCCGCCCGATGGCAACCGCGCGCTCCAGGCCGCCTGGCAGGCCTTCATGATGGTGCCGGGCGGCGCCCCGGAGATCCCCTCGATCCTGCGCATCGCCGACATCTTCCAGCATGTGCTCGACCGTCCGGCCCAGGCGATCGAGGCCTTGCAGGCGGTGATCGAGCGCGACCCGGCGAACCCGGTCTACCGCCAGCGCCTTGCCGAGCTTCGCCGCAGCGTCGGGCTCGCGGTACGCCGCGTCGTCACCGAACCCGAGAGCGATCCGCCGCGCGCCTGCGTCGAGTTCGCGGGGGCCCTCTCGCCGCGACGCGACATTGCCTGGGCCGACTGGGTGCGCGTCGAACCGGCCACGCGCACGGCCGTTACCGCCGAGGGTAACCGGCTCTGTGTCGCGGGCCTCGGCCACGGCCGGCGCTGGGATGTCATGCTGCGCGAGGGGTTGCCCGGCGCGGACGGCGCGACGCTGCGCAGCGCGACCACCCTCGCGGTGGCGATGCCCGATCGCGCACCGCGCGTGGTGCTGCAATCCGGCGCCTTCGTGCTGCCCAAGGGCGACGCGCCGAGGCTCTCGGTCGGCACGGTCAATCTTTCGGCGGTCGCGGTGAAGCTCTATCGCGTGGGCGAGCGGGGCGTCGCCGGCCAGATCGGCGAGACCGGCCGCGCCTTCCGCTCGCTCTCGCAATGGTCGGCGCAGAGCCTCGCCGAGGGCGGCGGGCGGCTGATCTGGGAGGGCACGCTGACGGTGGGGCCATGGGAGCGCAATGTGCTCGCGCGCACGCTGCTTGATCTCGCGCCGATGCTCGCCGGCGCCGCGCCCGGGTTGTTCGCGCTGACCGCTGCGCCGGGCGACGGCACGCCGTTCCCCTCCTGGGGCGAGGTGGCGACGCAGTGGTTCGTGCTGACCGATATCGGACTCACCGTGCTGCGTGGCGCCGACGGTCTGACCGTGCTCGCGCGCGCGCTGTCCGATGCACGGCCGCTCGCCGATCTGCGCATCGCCGTGGTGGCGCGCGACAACGAGGAACTTGCGGTGGTGCAGACCGACGCCGATGGCGTCGCGCGCATCGCGGCCCCCGTGCTGCGCGGCACGGGCGGGGCCGCGCCGCGTCACGTCACGGCCCGTGGCGCCGACGGCGATCTGGCGTTCCTCGACCTCGACTCCGCCTCCTTCGATCTCTCCGATCGGGGTGTCGAGGGGCGTGCGCATCCCGGCCCGCTCGATGCCTGGCTCTGGACCGAGCGTGGCATCTATCGCCCCGGCGAGACGGTGAACCTGCTCGTGCTGCTGCGCGATGCCTCGGGCGATGCGGCGTCCGTGCCGCTCACGCTGCGGTTGCGCCGCCCCAACGGCACGATCGCGACGGAGATGGTGCCGCAGCCCGATCCGGCCGGTGGTCGCACCTGGGCGATCGCGCTTTCGGCCGGCGCGCCGCAGGGCACCTGGACGGTCGAGGCGCTCGCCGATCCGCGCGCCGCGCCGATCGGCCGCGCGTCCTTCGAGGTCGCCGATTTCGTCCCCGAGCGTCTCGCGGTCGACATCGGCACCGCACCGGGTCCGCTCGTGCCCGCGACACCGCTCGCGCTGGCGGTGACCGCGCGCTTCCTCTACGGCCCGCCGGCGGCAGGATTGCCCGCGCGCGGTGAGATCACGATCTCACCCGATCCACAGCCGTTTCCCCAGCTTGCCGAGTGGCGCTTCGGTCTGATCGAGGACACGCCCGATACGATCCGCGAGGACCTCGCGCTGCCCGACACCGACGCGCAGGGCCGTACCACCGCGACGCTGATGCTGCCGCGCGCGCCGGACACCACGCGGCCCTTGCGCGCGACCGTCGCGATCGAGGTCTCCGAGCCGGGCGGGCGGCCCACGCGTGCCCGCGCCACCGTACCCGTGCGTGCCCAGCCGCGCCTGATCGGCATCCGCCCGCTGTTCGCGCGCGGCGCGGTCGAGGCCGGCAGCGACGCCGAATTCGAGGTCGCGGCCTTCGATGCCGAGGGCAACCGCATCGCCGCGCCACGCCTGCACATGCGCCTGGTGCGCGAGCGGCCTGACTGGCGCATGGTGATCCGCGAGCGGCTCGCGCGCTACGAACTGGTCTGGCGCGACGAGCCGGTGGAGGCGCGCGACCTTGCCGCCACCGCGGCCGAGCCGCTGCGTGTGGCACGGCGGCTGGACTGGGGACGCTACCGGATCGAGGTCTCCGACGGCGACAGCCTGGCGGCGACCTCGGTGCGCTTCCGTGTCGGCTTCGTGCCGACCGCCGGGCTCGGCGACACGCCCGACATGCTGGACGTCGCCGCCGACAAGCCCGCCTATGGGCGGGGGGAGACGGCCCGGGTGCGCATCGAGGCGCCCTATGCCGGGCTCGCGACCGTGATGGTGCTGACCGACCGCGTGCACGCGGTGCGGACGCTGCGCGTGCCGGAGGGCGCGAGCACGGTCGAGATCCCGACGGACGCGGCCTGGGGTCCCGGCGCCTATGCCGCGGTGACGCTGCTGCGCGGCCGCGCCGAGGCGGGGGCGAACCCCGTGCGCGCGATCGGCCTGGTCTGGCTCGGGCTCGATCCCGCGCCGCGCACGGTCCCCGTCGCCGTGCAGGCGCCGGACCTGATGCGCCCGCGCGCGCCGGCCGAGGTGACGGTGCGCGCGGCCCCCGGTGCGCAGGTGCTGCTTGCCGCGGTGGACGAAGGCATCCTGCGGCTCACCGGCCATGCCTCGCCCGACCCTGCCGGCTGGCTCACCGGCAAGCGGCGGCTCGGCATCGACATCCGCGACGACTACGGCCGGCTGATCGCGCCGGCCGAGGGCAGCGCGGGCGTGCTGCGCCAGGGCGGCGACGACGCGGATGCGGGCGCGGCCCTGCCCGCGATCCCGTTCGTGATTGCGAGCACGGTGCTCGGACCGGTCGCGGCCGGCCCGGACGGCACGGCGCGGTTCACGCTGGATGTGCCGGACGTCAACACCGCGCTCCGCCTGATGGCGGTGGCGTGGGATGCCGCGCGCACGGGAGCTGCGTCGATCTCAGTGCCGGTGCGCGACCGGCTCGTTGCCGAACCCGCCCTGCCGCGCTTCCTCGCCCCCGGCGACGAGGCGCGCATGGCGGTCTCGCTGCACAATGTCGAGCTGCCCGCGGGCGAGATGCGCGTGGCCGTCACGGCCGATGGGCCGCTTGCGATCGACGGCGGGCCGCAGGCGCTGACGCTGGCGCGGGATGCGCGCGGGCGCGTGCTGTTCGGCCTGCGCGGCACGGGCGTCGGTGTGGGCGCCGTGACGCTGCGCGCCGAGGGGCCGGACGGGTTCAGTGCCACGCGCGTGTTCCCGATGACCGTGCGCCCGGCGCGCCCGCCGGTGACCACGCTCAGCCGGCGCGAGCTGCCGGCGGGTCAGACGCTGACAGTCGGGCGCGATGCGCTCGCGCCGTTCATTCCGGGCACGGGGCGCGTCACCGTCACGGTGAACACCGGCTCGCCGGTCGATCTCGCGGCGCTGTCGCGCACGCTCGACCTCTGGCCCTATGCCTGCCTCGAACAGACGGTGAGCAAGGGCTTCCCGCTCGTCTTCCTCGACGACGAGGTGCTGATCGGCACGGACCGGCGCGCGCGCCTGCAGGCGCTCGTCGGCCAGGTGCTCGACAAGCAGCGCTTCGACGGCGCGTTCGGGCTGTGGAGTGCGAACGATCAGGCCGAGCCCTGGCTCTCGGCCTATGCGGTCGAGTTCCTGCTGCGGGCCCGCGCGGCCGGTGCCGCCGTGCCCGACGCGCCGCTCGAGGACGCGCTGCGCTATCTCGCGGGCCTGACCGACGATCCCGCGCGCGAGCCCTGGGACCGCGCCGCGCAGGCCTATGCGCTCAACGTGCTGGCGATGGGCGGCAGGCCGCGCCCGGGGGCGGCGCGCGTGATGGCCGACCAGGGCGTCGAGCGTCTGCCGACGGGGATTGCGCGCGCGCAGCTCGGTGCGGCGCTGATCCGCATGGGCGAACGGGGGAGGGGCGAGGCGCTGCTGCGCGACGCCACTGGCGATCCCGCGCGCGACTGGTGGTGGCAGGACTACGGTACCACGCTGCGCGATGCGGCGGCGATGATCATGCTGGTGAAGGAAGCGGGCGTGCTCGCCGACCGAATCCCCGCGCTGATCGATCGTCTGCCGGCGGATCAGATCGAGCCCGGGCGCACCTCGACGCAGGAACAGGCCTGGCTGGTCGCGGCGGGTGCGATGCTCGGCCGCGACGGCCAGCCGGCAGCGCTCGCGGTCGATGGGCAGGAGCGCGCCCCCGCCGTGCTGACGACCCTCGCGCGCGACGCAGGTGGGTTGCCGGTGGCGCTGCGCAACCTGGGACGGGCGGCGATCTGGCCGTCGGTCGCCGCGACCGGCATCACGACCCAGGCGCCGGCCGCCGCGCGCGACGGGCTGACCGTGCGGCGCAACTTCCTCAACCGCGATGGCAGTCCGGTGAACCTCGACACGCTGCGCCAGAACGACGTGTTCATCCTGGTGATCGAGGGCCGCTCCGAGACCCGTGTGATGCACCAGGCGCTGCTGGTGCACGGCCTGCCCGCGGGGTGGGAGGCGGAGCCCGCGCGGCTCGGCCCGGGTGAGGTCGCGGCCTTCCCGTTCCTCGGCGAGCTCACGCGCCCGCGCGCGCTCGCGCTGCGCGACGACCGGCTGGTGGCGCAGATCGACCTCTCGCCGGACGAGCCCGCGTTCAAGCTCGCCTTCCTGATCCGCGCGGTGACGCCGGGCCGGTTCGAACTGCCCGGCGCGGTGCTGACCGACATGTACAAGCCGCGCTTCTTTGCACGGCAGAACACCGGGCGGATCGCGGTGGCGCCGGCCGACTGACATGCGCCGCGCGGCACTTGCGGTCGCGTTGCTCCTGGCAGGCGCGGTCGCGCTCGACCGCGCCTTCCCGCCCGACCTTTCGCGTGCGCGCGACCTCTCCGCGGAGGTGACCGATCGCGACGGCGTGACGCTGTCGGTGTTTCCCGCCGCGGGCGGGGTATGGCGGCTGCGCACGACCGTCGAGGACGTGCCGCCGGCCTTTGTTGCGATGCTGCTCGTGCGCGAGGATGCGCGGTTCCGCTGGCATCCCGGCGTCGATCCCTTGGCGCTCGCACGCGCGACCGCGCAGGCGGCGTGGCATGGCCGCGTCGTCTCGGGCGGCAGCACGATGACCATGCAGGTCGCGCGTCTGCTGGAACCACGGCCGCGCACGGCCTTGTCGAAGGCGATCGAGATCGCACGCGCCGTTCAGCTGGAGGTGCGCTACTCCAAGGACGAGATCCTCGGGCTGTGGCTGACGCTGGCGCCGTTCGGCGGCAATCTGGAGGGTGTGCGCGCGGCGTCGCTGGCGCTGTTCGGCCGGCCGCCCATGGGGCTCGATCCGGCCGAGCTCGCGCTGCTGGTTGCTCTGCCGCAGCGGCCCTCGGCGCTCCGGCCCGACCGCTTCCCCGAGCGCGCGGCGGCGGCGCGGAATCGCGTGCTGGAGATCGCACGCGATGCCGGTGTGCTGTCCCCGCGCGAGGTCGCGGATGCGCAGGCGACGCCGGTCCGTGCTGCGCGTCACGAGATGCCGCGGCTCGCGTGGCACCTTGCCGTGCGCGAGGCCGGGGATGCGCGTGTCGCCACGACGATCGAGGCGCCGCTGCAGGCCGCGCTGGAACGGCTCGGCGCGGAGATGGCGGCCTCGCTCGACGAGCGCGCCAATCTCGCCGTGGTCGTGCTGCGCAACGCAGATCGCACCGTGGCAGCGCATCTCGGCGCGGTGCCGGGAGAGGCGCGCGCGGGCACGCTCGATCTGACCCGCGCCGTGCGTTCGCCGGGATCGGCCTTCAAGCCGTTCCTCTACGCCCTCGCCTTCGATGCGGGCGCGATCCGGCCGGAGACCCGCATCGCGGACCTGCCGCGCCGCTTCGACGGCTATGCACCGGAGAACTTCGACCGCGGCTTCACCGGCGAGGTCACGGCGGCGGAGGCGCTGCGCCTGTCGCTCAACCTGCCGGCGGTCGCGGTCGCGGACGCGTTCGGCCCGCTCGCCTTCGTCGCGGCGCTGGAACGGGCAGGAGCGCCGCCACGGCTGCCGCCCGCCGATGCGGGACCCGGGCTGCCGGTGGCGCTCGGCGGGTTCGGCGCGACGCTGACGGAGGCGACCGCGCTCGCCGCAGCGCTGGCGGAGGACGGCACCGTGGCCGCACCGGTCTGGCGCGCGGGTGACACGGCGGAGCGGCGGCGCTTCGTCTCGCGCGAGACGGCGGGCGCGGTGCGCGCGATCCTGGCCGCGAGCACGCCGCCCCCGGGAATGCCGCCGCAGCTTCATCCGCCGCGCATCGCCTGGAAGACCGGCACCTCCTGGGGCCATCGCGATGCCTGGGCGCTCGGCGTCTCGGCCACGCACACGGTGGGCGTGTGGGTCGGGCGGCCGGACGGCACACCGCTGCCGGGCCAGACCGGGCGCGCGACGGCGACCCCGTTGATGCTGCGCGTCTTCGCGCTGCTGCCCGACCCGGGGACGCTGCCCGATGCCCCGCCGCTGCCGCCGGCGCCCGCGCTCGCGCGGCTCGGCGAGCCGCGCGCGGATCGGCTGCGGCTGGTGTTCCCGCCGCAGGGCGCGTCGCTCGCCGACGGTGCCGCGGTCACGCTGCGCGCGGCGGGTGGGCAGCGGCCGCTGACCTGGCTGGTGGACGGCGCGCCGATCGCCTCGCCACGCCATCGCCGCGACACGGCGTGGCAACCGGAGGGGCCCGGCTTCTATCGCGTCACCGTGATCGATGCCGAGGGCGCGTCCGTGGCGGCCGAGGTGCGCGTCCGCTCACCCTGAGCGGGTCGCGGGCCGCGCGAGCGTCGCGGCGACCACACCGGCAGCGACGATGCCGAGGCCGATCAGATCGGTGGTGGGCTCGGGCGCGAGCATGAGCAGCGCACCCGCGCCGAGCACCACACGCGCCCAGGGTGGAAGCGCGCCGACGCGGTAGAGGTGCCCCTCGAAGGCTGAGGCGAGCACCAGGATCGCGACCGAGGCCGTCACGGTCGCGAGCAGGATCGTGCCCAGATCGCCGCGCAGGATCAGCGCCGGCTGAAGCACGAAGAACACCGGCAGCAGCAGGAGCAGGACGCCGATGCGCAGACTGGTCACCGCCGTCTGCATCGGGTTCGCCTTGGCGACGAAGGCGGCCGCGATCGCGGCGAGCGCCACGGGGGGCGTGATGAACGAGACCAGGCCCCAGTAGAGCACGTAGAGATGCGAGGCCATCGGATCGAGCCCGGCCGTGACGAGCGCGGGGGCCAGCACGATCGCGAGGAAGATGTAGCAGGCCGAGGCCGTCATCCCCATCCCGAGGATGAAGCTGGTCGCCGCACCAAAGAACAGCAGCAAGGCGATGTTGCCGCCCGCGTACTGCACGAGTTCGCGTGAGAACGAGTTCGCTACCCCGGTCACCGACATTCCGCCGATGATCAGCCCGATCCCGGCGATCAGCGACACGAGCCGCGCGACCGCCTCGCCGGACTCGACCACGAGGCGCACGAAGGCGCGCAGCCCGAAGCCCGTGGCGCGCCGGCGGAGCAGGGCGACCCCAAGCAGGAACAGCGACACCCAGAACGGCGCCTGCGCCTCGATCCGGTACACGATCAGCAGCACCGTCAGGCCGACGATCGCGGCGAGGTAGTACCAGCCGCCCGCGAGCGTGGGCCAGAGGGGCGGGATCTCCTCGCGCGGCACGCCGTGCAGGTGGTTCCGTGCGGCGAACAGGTCGGTCTGAAGGAACAGCGCGAGGTAGTAGAGGGCCGAGGGCAGGGCGGCCGCCAGCACCACCTCGGCATAAGGCACGTTCAGGAAGCTCGCCATGATGAACGCCGCGGCACCCATGACGGGCGGCATCAAGGCGCCGCCGGTGGAGGCGCAGGCCTCGACCGCGCCGGCGTAGTGGGGCGGATAGCCGCAGCGCTTCATGGTCGGGATGGTCAGCGTGCCGGTGGTCAGCACGTTCGAGGTCGGGCTGCCCGAGAGCATGCCGAACAGCGCCGAGGACACGACCGCGACCTTGGCCGGACCGCCACGGCTCGCCCCCATCAGCGCCAGCGCGAAGTTCATGAAGAAGGATGCGCCCCCGGTCGCGGACAGGACCACCCCGAACACCAGGAAGCCGATCAGCATGTCGGCGACCACCTGCATCGGGATGCCGATCACGCTCTCGGTGCCGAACACGTGCTCCTGGATCGTGCCTGGCAGGTCGAGCTGCACGCCCCAGAGGAAGCCGGGCATCGCATCCGCGAACAGCGGATAGGCGCCGAACACCAGACACACGAAGAACAGGATGGTCTCGCCGGTGCGGCGCACCCCCTCCAGCACGATCGCGGTGAAGGCGCCGGCCAGGACGGTCGGCCAGAACGGCGCCGCAGCGTTCCAGCCGCGCAACTGGATGGTCAGCGCCGAAGCCGCGAGCCAGATCCCGAGCCCGACCAGTGCCGCGGCGAGCACCCAGTCGAACCAGGGCACCCGATGCGCCTGCCGGCGGGTGGCCGGGACGGCGAGCAGGGCGATCGCGCCGAACAGCCCGATGACCAGGTAGTGGAACGCCGTGCTGATCGGGCGGAAGCCGAACAGGCCCAGGTTGAACACCTGGTTCACCGCGAGCGCGAGGCCCGCCGCCGACAGCACGAACGCGGCGGCGAAGGCCACACCGTGCAGGCGCGACGGCGGCTCCTCGGGTGCCCCGGCCGGTTTCGCGCCGGGGCCGGTCACGGCATGGGCCTCAGCTCAGCGCCGCCAGCGCGGCCGCCCGGCGCTCGCCCCACGCGGCGGCAAGGTCATCGCCGGAGAGATTGCGGCCGCGCGCGTCGGGCAGGAACTCGGCCCAGGCCTTCTGCAACGCCCGGTGGCGCTTCAGCATCGTGTCCTGCCAGGACTGGTGTTCGGCGGTCCACTGCCCGACCTCGCGCAGATAGCGCACCGCATCGTCGTGGAACGCCGCGTCCATCGGCGGCGTGCCGGCGAGCGCCATCTCCCAGCGCGGCATGATCGGGTTGACGCCCTTGTAGAGGTCGAAGGTCTCGGCGAGCGCCTTCATCAGCGCATAGACCTCCTCGCCGGGCGCGTCCGCGGGCACCGTGATCATCGGGTAGCGGTAGCCCATCAGCCAGGCCGGGTTCGCCTCGGAGAGCCCGGCGCCGATCGGCTCCTGGAACGGCTCGACGAAGGGCACGGCCCGCTTGGCCGCCGCCCAGCCCTCGGCGTTGTTCGGATCGAGCTGCACCCAGGAGATCCCGCGCGGCGAGGCTTCGAGTTCGCGGAGCGCCGCGGCGGCCGGAGCGGCGCCGGCGCAGTCGGCGCGCCCTTCGATCAGCGCGCGCAGGCTCGCGCCATAGGAGGGCACCTGCACGAGCTGCACGTCGTTCCAGGTGAGGCCCGCGAAGGCGAGGATCGGCTCGACCTTGATGTTCACCGAGGAGTTCGCCGGCGCATAGGCCATGCGCTTGCCCTTGAGGTCCGCGGGCTTGGTGATGCCGCTCTCCTTCGTTGCGACCACCGAGAACGAGTTCTTGCGGCCGGCGAGGGTGCGGAAATCCTGCGGCCCCCAGTCGAGGGCGGCGTATTCGTAGATCCCCTCCATCGCGAAATAGAGCTCGTTGGCGAGCCAGCCATGGCTCACGCGCTTCTGCTTCAGCGGCAGGATGCGCCCGATCGAGGTGCCGGAGGGCTGCAGCCGCACGCGCGTGCCGAAGGCGCGGCCGAACGCGTCCGCGATCGCCGAGGCCTCGACATAGCCGGTCGAGCCGACGTCGTAGACCGACCAGACCATGGTGCCGGGCAGGCCAGGGATCGTGCGTGTCTGGGCGATCGCCGGGCGTGCGAGCAGCCCCGCGCCGAGCCCGCCCGCGAGCGCCAATGTGCCGCGACGTGTCAGCATTCCAGTCCTCCCTTCGCTCCTTGTCGCGGGCGATGCGGCGCCCGTCCGTTGCGGCAGTCGGACACAGACCGGCGGCTCGCGTCAATCGGCGTGCACGGCGCGGGACACGTGCTAGGGTCCGGGCCTGACCCGCAGCCTGCCCGAATCCTCCGCACTCTGCCGCACGTGTCCTCCGTCACGATCCTTGCCCTCGCCGGCCGGGCGAACCGCTCTCCGGCACGCCGCGACACCGCACCGGGCGGGTGAGCCTTGGCCTCGACCGCCACCCTGTCGTTCGCCGTCCGTCCGCGCGTGCTCGCACGGCTGACCGGGCGGGTCGCGCTGCTGCTGACGGGAATCAACGCCCCGCTGGTGCTCGTGTCGTTGGTCGATCAGGAGTGGGAAGGGGCGGCGGCGCATGCCGGCGTGCTGGCAGCGCTGCTCGGACTGTGGACGCTGCTCTCGCGCGGCAAGCCGGCGGCGGTGCCGCAGGCCAACGAGGCGATGGTGCTCTCGGCGCTCGCCTTCGCGCTGGGCTCGGCGGCGCTGGCGCTGCCCTGGTGGGCCGAGGGCGTGCCCTTCATCGACGCGCTGTTCGAAGGCGTCTCGGCGGTCACCACCACCGGGCTTTCGACGCTCGACAGCGTGGAGAACAAGCCGTGGTCGTTCCTCTTCGCGCGCGCCTGGGGGCAGTGGTCGGGCGGGCTGATGATCGTGCTGCTCGCGCTGTTCCTGACGCTGGAGCGCGGCGCGGTGGCCGGACGGTGGCTGTCCTACCAGCTCACCGCCGAGGAGGTGATGCTCGGCTCGCGCGCCTGGATGCGCACGATGACGATCGTCTACGGCTCGCTGTCGCTGGCCGGGATCGGGCTCTATCTCGCCGCCGGGCTCGATCCATGGAACGCGCTGCTGCACGGCCTGACGACGGTGTGCGGCGGCGGGTTCTCGACCGCCGATGCGAGCCTCGGCGGTGTGGGCGGCCGGGTGGTGCAGGCGGTCGGCATGCTGGGCGGCGCGCTCGGCGCGATCTCGTTCCTGATCTGGCCGCAGCTGCGCAAGGGGCGCTGGCGCGAGGTGCTGGGCGCGCCGGAACTGCGTGCCTTCGCAAGTCTCTGCATCGCCGGCGCAGCGGTGCTGTTCGGCACCATGACGCTGCTCTCGGGCCTGCCCTGGCGCGAGGCCGCGTGGGATGCCGCGCTGATGTCGGTGTCCTGCCAGGCGACCACAGGGTTCTCGACCCTGGATCTGGGCGCGCTCGATCCTGCCTCGAAGCTGGTCATGACGGTACAGATGCTGCTCGGCGGCGACACGGCCTCGACCGCGGGCGGGATCAAGATGTTCCGGCTCATCGCCATGCTGCGGCTGATCCGGAGCGCGATCGCGCGCACGGCGCTCGCGCAGCATGCCGTGATTCCGACGCGTGCGGGCGAGGCCGACCTCATCCGCGGCACCGCGACCGTGGTGACGCTGTTCGCGGTGATGCTGACGCTGAGCTGGGGCGTCTTCCTGGCCGCCGGGGCCAGCCCGGTCGATGCGCTCTATGACTGCGCCTCCGCGCTTTCGACCTGCGGCGCCTCGGCCGGGGTGGCCTCGCATGCGCTCGATTGGCGGTTGAAGCTGGTGCTGACCATGACGATGCTGGTGGGCCGGCTCGAAATCGTTGCCTTCCTGGTGCTGGCCTATCCGCGCACCTGGATCGGCCGGCGTCAGGATGAGGGGAGATGATGCGATGCGGGTGGTGATCGTCGGCGCGTCCAACCTGGCGGTGGCGACCGCCGAGTCGCTGACGCAGCGCGGCCATGAGGTGGTGATCGTCGAGCGCGACCGGGCCCGGATCGACGAGCTCGGCGAGCGGCTGGACGCCGCCTTCGTCGCCGGCGACGGCATCCGCCCCTCGATCCTGAAGGAGACCGCGCCGGATGAGTGCGAGGCGCTGCTCGCGCTCACCAACGGCGACCAGGACAACATCCTGGCCGCGCTGGTCGGCCGCTCGGTCGGGTTCCAGCGCGTGCTGCCCAAGGTCTCGGACCCGGAACTGGAGAATGTCGCGATCGAGGTCGGGCTGAGCGAGCTGCTCGTGCCCGAGCGGACCATGGCGCAGGCGATCGCGGACCGGGTCGAGGGCGGGGCAGGAACAGGTGCGGAACAGATGATTCCGGCCGGGTTCCGGCTGTTCACCTTCATCGCCACCATGGAGGACGCCGAGCGCGAGGTGCTGAAGGACCTGCCGCGCGGGGTGAAGCCGCTCGCGATCTTCCGTGGCGACGGCTTCGTCCTGCCCTCGGAGACCGACCAGGTGCACGCCGGCGACCGCGTGCTGCTGATTCTGCCGGCGGACCGTTACGACGACATGCTCGCCAAGCGCGCCAAGGCCAAGCGCCGCGGCTGATGGCCGCCATGCGCCGCGACGCATCTCATCGTGTGAGAGTTGGCGACAATCCCGCGGCCCGTGGTCGTTTCCACGACCGGGCCGCGCGCCGGCGACGGGTTTGCGTGACCGCGAGCCGGCGACTGGGTATAGTTTCGGCGATGGACCGCCGTTCGAGCACATCATGGCCACGCTGAGCCAGGAGGACCGGCTCCTCAAGATTGCGTCGCCGCTCGGGCCCGACGCGCTGATCCTGCAGGGCCTGCGCGGCGAGGAGGGGATCGGCAGGCTGTTCCGGTTCCGCCTCGATCTGGCGGCGAACGATCCGGCGATCGCGGCGAACGACATCCTCGGCAAGGCGGTCACCTGCACGATCTCGCCGAGGGAGAGCGCGGCACGGCACATCCATGGCTATGTCGTGCGCTTCGGGCCGGGCGAGGCGACCAGCCGCGACTACAGCCAATACGTCGCCGAGATCGTGCCGTGGTTCTGGTTCCTGACCCACACCAAGGACTGCCGGGTGTTCCAGAACAAGACCACGAAGGACATTCTGGAGACGCTGTTCAGCGATGCGGGCTTCTCGGCCTACGAGTGGAAGCTGGAGGGCGATCCGCCCGAGCGGGAATACGTCATCCAGTACAACGAGACCGACTTCGATTTCGCCTGCCGGCTGATGGAGGAGGACGGTCTGTTCTGGTATTTCACCCACACCGACAGCGCGCATACGCTGGTGATCGGCAACAGCAACAACGCCTTCCCCGAGGCCGACGGGCCGAAGCTCGTCTCGGCGCTGGCGGCCTCCGGTGTCGCGACCCACAGCGGCACCACCGTCGAGGAGGTGTGGGTGCCCGGCAAGGTCGCGACGGCGGATTACGAGTTCCGCGCCCCGCAGAACGTGCTTGCGGCCGAGGCCAACTCGGTGCTGGGCCGGCCGCTCGCAGACAAGTTCGAGGTGTTCGACTGGCCCGGCCGCTTCGCCACCACCGGCAAGGGCGACAGCGCGGCCTCGGCCTCGGACGGCGATCCGGTCAAGACCCGCATGATCGAGGCGATCGAGGCGCAGTCCTCGCGCACCAGCTTCTCGAGCCCCTCCGCCTGGCTCGCGCCCGGCCATCGCATCACCATCGGCACCTATGCCGACGATGCCTCCGCCGACAAGGCGCTCGTCGTCGAGACGCAGAGCCACCAGGCGGTGGACGAGACGCATCTGAATGCGCGCTCGGTGCCGTCCTATGGCTGTTCCGTGGTGTGCTTCCCCGCCGATCTCACCTATCGCCCGGCGATCCGCTCGACGCCGCCCGCGATGCCGGGGCTGATGTCGGCGGTGGTGGTCGGGCCGTCGGGCGAGGAGATCTTCGTCGACGAGTTCGGCCGGGTGAAGGTGCAGTTCCACTGGGACCGGCTCGGGGCGAAGGACGAGAACAGCTCGTGCTGGTGCCGCCTCGCCCAGGCCTGGGCCGGCGAGGGGTGGGGGATGTTCCACTTCCCGCGCATCGGCACGGAGGTGCTGGTCGGCTTCCTCGACGGCGATCCGAACCAGCCCGTCATCATCGGCGCGCTGCACAACGGCCAGAAGACCGTGCCGATCCCGCTGCCGGACGAGAAGACCAAGACCGGCTTCATCACCCGCTCCTCCACCGGCGGCGGCAGCTCCGACTTCAACGCGTTCTGGTTCGACGACAAGGCCGGCAGCGAGAAGGTCTATTTCCAGGCGCAGAAGGACTACGAGCGGCTGGTCAAGAACAACGAGACCGTCCACGTGCAGGCGAACCGCAGCTTCAAGGTGGACGGCAAGCAGGAGCACATCACCAAGGGCAATTACGAGTTCAAGGTTACCCAGGGCGACCACAAGGTCACCATCGACCAGGGCAATCGCCTCGTCCAGGTGAAGATGGGCAACTACAGCACCAAGGTGGACATGGGGAACATGGACACCAAGGTCGGCATGGGCAACTACGACGTGAACGTGCCGCTGGGCAAGATCGCGATGGAGGCGATGCAGGAGATCACGCTCAAGGTTGGCGGCTCGAGCGTGAAGATCGACCAGATGGGGGTGACGATCAAAGGCATGATGGTGAAGATCGAGGGCACCGTCATGCTCGAGGCGAAGGGCCTGATGACCAAGGTCGGCGGGGACGCCATGCTGATGGTCAAGGGCGGCATCGTCATGATCAACTGAGAGAGGGGCGATGAGCACGCAGGACACTGCCTCGCCTCAGCGCCCGCCGGTCAAGCTGAAGGCGGCCGACATGAAGACGGTGCTGGAGCGGGCCGAGCTCTCGCCAGACGCGCAGACGATCGCCGCCGGCTGCCCGGATGTGCCCGCGGCGATCGACGCGCTGACCCGCGCCGGGCTGGTGACCGATGCCGCGCGCGTGGTGGCGCATGCCCTGCCGAAGCGCGAGGCGGTCTGGTGGGCCTGCATGTGCGCGCGCGCGACCGAGCCGGCCCCGCCGCCCGCGGATGCCGAGGCGTTGACCGCGGCCGAGAGCTGGGTGCGCAAGCCCGAGGAGCCGAACCGCCGCCAGGCGATGGCGAAGGCGGAAGCCGCGGGCTTCCGCACCCCCGAGGCCTGGGCCGCGATCGGCGCCTTCTGGTCCGGCGGCTCGATGGCGCCCGAGGGCCAGCCCGTGGTGCCGCCGGGCGATCACCTGACCGGGCTCGCGGTCGCCGGTGCCGTCTCCCTCGCGGCGGTGCGCAAGCACCCCGAGAAGGCGGACGCGACGCTGCGCGCCTTCCTGGCCAGCGCGCTCGACATCGCCGGCGGCGGCGCCGGGCGGATCGCGCCGATGGTCTGAGGCACCCGCGATGTTTCCTGCCGCCCGCGTCACCGACATGCATGTCTGCCCGATGTTCACCGGGCCGGTCCCGCATGTCGGCGGGCCGATCCTGCCGCCCGGGGCGCCGACCGTGCTGATCATGAACCTGCCGGCCGCACGGGTGACGGACATGTGCACCTGCGTCGGCCCGCCCGATGCGATCCTGATGGGCAGCACGACCGTGCTGATCATGAACCTGCCGGCCGCGCGCCTGACCAGCCAGTGCCTGCATGGTGGGGTCGTCGTCGGCCCCGGCGCGCCGACCGTGCTGATCGGCGGATGATTTGACGATGGATCTCGTGCTTTCGATCGTGCGCTGCCCCGACGCGGCCGTGCCGGAGACCCGGAGCTTCGGCGGCGGCGAGGTGGTGATCGGCCGCGGCGAGGATTGCGGCTGGAAGCTCGCCGATCCGGATCATCACCTCTCGCGCCGCCATTGCAGCGTGGCCTATCGCGCCGGCGCCTGGCACGTGACCGATCTCTCCACCAACGGCACGCATGTGAACCGCTCGCCGACGCCGATCGGCAAGGGCAACGAGGTGGCGTTGCGGGACGGCGACCGCCTCACCCTCGGCGAATACGAGATCGAGGTGCGCCTGCGCGACATCCCCGCCGCGGCACCGCTGGGCGGGATCGGTGGTCCGGGCGAGGACCCCTTCGCCCCCTTCACGACCGAGCCGCCCGCCGGGCCGGGGCCGGTGAACCTCGGCGGGCCGCTGATCCCCGACGATTTCAGCCTGGATGCGCCGGGGCCGCAGGAGGCCGAGCCCTGGCACGGCGGCAGCCGGTCGGACCATACGCCCACGACGTCCGACTACTACGCGCCGCCCAAGGTGTCGGTGCCGGTGATCCCGGACGATTTCGATCTCGACCTGCCGGGAGGCAAGACCCCGCCGGGACCACCCGCGGCTCCGCCGGCGGGCAAGCTGCCGGATGCCTGGGACCTCGACGAGCCGCTCACGCCCCCCGCGACCGCCCCGCCCCCGGCCGCAGCCGCCAACCCTGCGCCGCCCGAAGCCTGGGATCTCGACGCGCCGCCTGCGGCGCGGCCCGCCCCGCCTCCGGTGGCGCCGGCGCCGCCACCCGTCGCTCCGGCCCCGTCCCCCCCGCCAGCCACGCGCGCCCCCGAGCCTGTGCCCGGGCCCGGCGACGCCGCGCTGTTCAAGGCCTTCCTCGACGGCATGGGACTGTCCGGCATCGAACCCGGCGGGCCCGATCCGGTGACGCTGATGCGGGGGCTCGGCGCCGCGTTCCGCGCCTTCGTCGAGGGGCTGCGCGAGGTGCTGATCACGCGCGCGACCATCAAGAGCGAGTTCCGCATCGAGCAGACCATCATCGCCGCGCGCGGCAACAACCCGCTGAAGTTCAGCCCCACACCCGAGGATGCGCTGGTGGCGATGCTCGGCCGCAGCCGCGCCTTCATGGCGCCCGACGCGGCGGTGAAGGACGCGCTCGACGACATCAAGCGCCACGAGCTCGCCACCATGGAGGCGATGCAGGCGGCGGTGCGCGCGCTGCTCTCGCGGCTCGACCCGGCGGCGATCCGCAGCGAGGCGGAGCAGGGCGGGGGGCTGTCGCTCCTGCCGGCGCAGAAGCGCGCGCGCGCCTTCGAGCTCTACGAGCAGCGCTTCGCCGCCGCACTCGCCGATCTCGACGACAGTTCCGACGGCGCCTTCGCGCGCGCCTTCGCCAAGGCCTACGAGGCCGCCTCGGGCAAGCGTTAGGGAGGACAAGCGTGACCGACAGACCCCGATTCCTGACCGGACGGCGCCTGCTGCTGGCCTCGCTCGGCGCGGGGCTGGTGGCAGGCGCGGGCCAGCCGCCGCCGCCGGTGGTCGATCTCACCGTGCAGGTCGGGCCGAACGTCAATCCCGGCGTGGACGGCCGCCCGCTGCCCGTGGCGGTGAAGCTCTACCTGCTGACGGCCGCGGGCAAGTTCCAGGCGGCGGACGTGTTCGCGCTGATCGAGCGCGAGGCCGCCACCCTCGGCGCGGAGCTGATCGCGTCCGAGCAGATCGTGTTCGAGCCCGGCCAGACGCGCCAGATCACCCGCGAGGCCGACGGCCGCACCCGCTTCCTCGGCGCTGCCGTGCTGTTCCGCGACATCGACCGGGCGCAGTGGAAATCGATCCAGCCCGTCGCCTCGACCGGGGTCACCCGGCTGCGCCTAACCGCCGACCGTCTGGAGAGCGCGCTTAACCCCGCCTAGCGAACCGATGTAGCCTGCACCACCCCAGGTGGAAGGGACGGAATGTTCTGGCAGAACAAGGTGGTCTGGCGCGAGGGGATGTTCCTGCGCGCGCAGCACTTCCAGCAGCAGGACCGCTTCGTCGAGGCGCTCGTGCGATCGGCGACGGCCTCGCTCACGCCGTTCCCCTGGGGGGTTGTCACGCTCACGATCGACCGCGAGCTGCTCGGCACCGGGCGGTTCGCCCTCGCCGCCGCGTCCGGCGTGCTGGAGGACGGCACCCCCTTCGCCATCCCCGACGAGACGGCGCATCCGCCGCCGATCGAGCCGGGCGAGAATGTGCGCAACTGCCTCGTCTATCTCGCCGCCCCCACGCGCCAGGCCGGCGCGATCGAGGTCGCGGCCGACGGGCCCGAGGCGAAGGCGGCGCGCTTCGCGCCCTCCGCCTACGAGGCGTTCGACACGCACTCGGCCTCGGCCTCCGCCGCCGAGGTGCAGGTCGGGCGGCTGCGTCTCAGTTACCTGCTCGAGACCCAGGACCGCGGCGGCTTCGTCGGCCTGCCGGTGGCGCGCATCCTGGAAGTGCTGCCCGACCGCAAGATCGTCCTGGACGAGCGCTGGATCGCGCCCGCGCTGGTGTGCAGCGCGGTCGCGCCGCTGATGGGGTTCATCAACGAACTGACCGGCATGCTGCGCCAGCGCGCCGAGGCGATCGCCGCACGGCTCGGCCAGCCGGGCGCGCGCGGCGTGGCCGAGATCACCGACTTCCTGCTGCTCCAGACCATCAACCGCGTCGAGCCGCTGCTCGCGCACTGGTCCGCGGCCGGCGCCGTGCACCCCGAGACGCTCTACCGCGCGCTCGCCTCGCTTGCCGGCGAGCTTGCCACCTTCACCGAGGCGACGCGCCGCCCGCCGGCCTATCCCGCCTATCGCCACGAGGACCTCCAGCGCAGCTTCGCCCCCGTGATCGCCGATCTGCGCAAGAGCCTCTCGGCGGTGGTGGAGACGACCGCGGTCGCGATCCCGTTGCAGGAGCGGCGCTTCGGCGTGCGCGTCGGGCCGATCGTCGATCGGAACATTCTCAAGGCCTCGCAGTTCGTGCTCTCGGTGCAGGCCGACATGCCGGCCGAGCAGCTCCGCCGCGTCTTCCCCAACACGGTGAAGATCGGCGCGGTCGAGCAGATCCGCGAGCTCGTCAATGTCGCGCTGCCGGGCATCGCCGTGCGGCCGTTGCCCGTGGCACCGCGGCAGATCCCGTTCTACGCCGGCGCGGTCTATTTCGAACTCGATCGCGGCAGCCCGCACTGGCAGCAGATGCAGACCTCGGGCGGGTTCGCGATCCATGTCTCGGGCGACTACCCCAACCTGAAGCTCGAGCTCTGGGCGATCCGGGGCTGAGGAGCGCCAGATGTCACAGGACAACCCCTTCGCCGAACCAGGCGACGACGACCGGACGGTGATCCGTCCCGCGCCGGGCGGGCGCGCCCGCGTCGAGCAGCGCCAGGCCGCCGCGCCGGTCGAGCCCTCGCCGCTGCCGCCGCTCGCGACCCCGCCCGCCGCGGGTGGCGCGGAGGCGATCCCGCGCACCGGCATCAACCCGCTCGCCGCGGCCGCCGCGCCGCTGCTCGATCTCGTCGGCCGGCTGCGCAACACCGTGCGTCCGCCCGAGGCGGGCGATCTGCGCGAGCGCGCGATCGCGGCCCTGCGCCAGTTCGAGGCGGATGCGCGCGCCGCCGGCGTGCCGGCCGAGCAGATCCGTGCCGGCCACTACGTGCTCTGCGCCACGCTCGACGACGTGGTGCTGAACACGCCCTGGGGCAGCCAGAGCCCCTGGGCCACCGCCAGCCTGATCGCGACCTTCCATCGCGAGACCGGCTCGGGCGAGCGCTTCTTCGCCTTGCTGGAGCACCTGCAGAAGGAGCCCGGGCGGCACAAGGAGGTGCTGGAGCTGATGCATCTCTGCCTCAGCCTCGGCTTCCAGGGCCGCTATAGGCTGAGCCCGCGCGGACCGGCCGAGCATGAGCGGGTGCGCGAGAGCCTCTACGCGGTGGTGATGGCGCACCGCCAGCCGCCGCCCCGCGACCTGTCGCCGCGCTGGCGCGGGCTGGAAGCGGCGTGGCGGCCGCCCGGTCGCGCCGTGCCGCTCTGGGTGATCGGCGCGCTCGCCGCGGCGGTGCTCGGCGGGCTCTACGCCTTCTTCGCGTTCTCGCTGAACAGCCGCTCCGATGCGGTGTTCGCCTCCGTGCTCCAGGTGCCGCCGCTGACCCAGCCGGCGCTCGCCCGCGTCGCGCCGCCGCCCCCGCCGCCGCCTCCGCCGCCGCCGCAGGCCGGGCCGGACCAGCCGACGCGCATCGCGACCTTCCTGGCCCCCGAGATCCGCGAGGGGCTGGTGGCCGTGCTCGCCTCGCCGCAGGTCATCGTCATCCGCATCAAGGCCTCGGGCATGTTCGCCTCGGCCCAGGCCGATGTGACGCCGCGCTTCGTGCCGATCCTGGAACGCATCGGCACCGCGCTGAAGGAGGAGCCGGGCGACGTGCTGGTGGTCGGACATTCCGACTCCATCCCGATCCGCACCGTGCGCTTCCCGTCCAACTACCACCTCTCGACCGCGCGCGCGGAATCGGCCCGCGCGGTGATCGCGCGCACGATCGGCGATCCCAACCGGCTGCGCTCCGAGGGCAGGGCGGATGCCGAGCCGATCGCCGACAACGCCACCCCCGAGGGGCGCGAGCAGAACCGGCGCATCGAGCTGATCATGCCGCGCATGGAGCGTCCGCTGTGAAGCCGCCCGCGGGACTCGCGGCGCTCGCGGGCAAGCTCTGGCTGCGCGCGGGGGTCAGCCTGATCGGCGTCGGGCTGATCGCGACGCTGATCTGGTGGTTCGGGCCGCTGCTGGCGATCGGCGGCGTCGCGCCGCTCGAGAGCGAGATGGTGCGGCTCATCCTCATCGCGCTCTTGGTGCTGATCTGGGCGGTCTGGACCTTCCTCGCCTGGCGCAAGCGCAAGAAGGCCGAGGCCGCGCTGATCGAGGGGGCGGGCGCCGGCGATCCGACCGCGGAGGCGGTGTCGGACGAGGTCGCGGCGCTGAAGTCGAAGCTGAGCGAGGCGCTCACGCTGCTCTCTAAGGCGCGTGGCTCGGGCGCGCTCTACGAACTGCCCTGGTATGTGATCATCGGCCCGCCGGGCTCGGGCAAGACGACGGCGCTGATGAATGCCGGGCTCAACTTCCCGCTCGCCGACCGGATGGGCGGGGCGCGGCTCGCGGGCGTCGGCGGCACGCGGCTCTGCGACTGGTGGTTCACGGATCAGGCCGTGCTGATCGACACGGCCGGGCGCTACACCACGCAGGACAGCGACGCGGCGGTGGACAAGGCCGGCTGGCAGGCCTTCCTCGACCTGTTGCGCAAGAACCGCCCGAACAGCCCGCTGAACGGCGCGCTGGTGGCGATCAGCGTGGCCGATCTCGCGACCCTCTCGCGCGAGGAGCGGCTGGCGCATGCCCGCGCCGTGCGCGCGCGGCTGAAGGAGCTCGACGAGCGGCTCGGCGTGCGCCTGCCGGTCTATGTGCTGTTCACCAAGGCCGACCTCATCGCCGGCTTCACCGAGCATTTCGACGATCTCGACAAGGAGGGGCGGGATCAGGTCTGGGGCGAGACCTTCCCGCGCGACGCCAAGGGGGCCGAGCCGTTCCGCGCCGCCTTCGCGAGCCTGCTGGAGCGCATCAACGCGCGCATTCCCGTCCGCCTCCAGACCGAGCGCAGCCCCGACCGGCGCGCGGCGCTGGCGGCCTTTCCGGCGCAGCTCGCCTCGATGGAGGGGCCGGCATCCGAGTTCCTCGACGCCGCCTTCGGCGAGAGCCGTCTCGATCCCGCACCGTTCCTGCGCGGCGTGTATCTGACCTCGGGCACGCAGGAAGGCACACCGATCGACCGGCTGACCGGCGCGATGGCGCGGCTGTTCAACGTGCCGGTGGCGCGCGCCGCCGCCGCGCAGCCGGGGCAGGGGCGGAGCTACTTCCTCGGCCGGCTGCTGCGCGAGGTGGTGTTCGGCGAGTCCGGGCTCGTCTCGTCCAAGCCCGGCGCGCAGGCGCGCAAGCGCGCGATCTCGATCGGCGCCTGGGTGCTCGCGGGGCTTGCCGTGCTCGGCCTGGGCGGCGTGTGGTTCAACGCCTACCGCACCAACCAGGAGCAGGTGGCGCGGCTGGAGGCGGCCCAGCGCGACTTCGCGGAGGCCGCGCAGGGCGTGCAGTTGGATCCGGTGGCGGAGGCGGACCTGCTCGCGGTGCTGCCGCTGCTCGACCGCGCGCGCGCGCTGCCCTTCGGGCCCGACGACCAGGAGCGCGGCTCGGGCTTCGGGCTCGGCCAGGCGGACAAGCTCGCCGCCGCCTCGAACGCGGTCTATCGCCGCCAGCTCGACCGCGTGCTGCTGCCGCGCCTGCTCTGGCGGCTGGAATCGCAGATGCGCGGCGCGCTGAACCGCCCCGACTTCCTCTACGAAGCCACGCGTGTGTACCTGATGCTCGGTCAGCAGGGGCCGCTCGACCGCGCGCTGATCCGCGACTGGATGGCGCTCGACTGGCAGCAGGCCTTCCCGCAGCACGCGGACTCGCGCGCGCGGCTTGCGCGGCATCTCGATGCCATGCTGGCCGCGCCCATGCCCGCCTATCCGCTCGACGGGGCGCTGATCGACGAGGCGCGGCGGGTGTTCTCGCGCCTGCCGCTGGCGGGCCGCGCCTATTCGCGGCTCCGCCCGATCGCCGCCTCCGCCAACATTCCCGAGTTCTCGCCGGCGCAGGCCGCCGGTGCCGCTGGCGCGCGGGTGTTCACCCGCGCCTCGGGCAAGCCGCTGACCGAGGGCGTGCCCGGCGTGTTCACGGTCCAGGGTTTCCACCGCGCGGTGCTGCCCGCGCTGCCGCGGGTCGCGCGCGAGGTGGCCTCCGAGTCCTGGGTGCTTGGCCCCGGCAGCGAGGTCGCGCTCGACGAGGCCGCGCTCGCGCGGCTGCAACGCCAGATCCTCGACGAGTACTACTACCCGGCCTATGCGCAGGCGTGGCAGGAGCTGCTGAACGATCTCGCGATCGTGCCGTTCCGGGCGATGCCGCAGGCGATCGACACGCTGAACATCCTCTCGGCACCGCAATCGCCGATGCGCGATCTGTTGCGCGCGATCGCGCGCCAGCTCACGCTGTCGCAGGATCCCGATGCCGCGCCGGCGCAGCCGGGCGCCCAGCCCGGGGCGGCACCGACCACGGCGGCGCAGCGGCTCCAGGCGGTGTTCGGGGCGGCGGCACCGCCCGGGGAGGCGCCGAAGCCGATCGGTGCGGCGATCGACGAGCAGTTCGAGCCGCTGCGCAGCTATGTCGGCAGCGGCCCGGGCGCGCCGATCGACAACACGCTGCGCATCATGAACGAGCTCTACCAGCAGCTCGCCCGGCTCGCCGCCTCGCCTTCCGGCGCGCCGCCGCCGGCCGCGGGGCTCGACCCGGCGCAGCAGCTCCAGGGCGAGGCCGCGCGCGTGCCGCCGCCGGTGAACACCTGGCTGCGCGCGGTCGCGCAGTCGGGCACGGCGGTGCGGGCGGGTGGGGTGCAGCAGGCGGTGGCCGGCGCGCTCGCCGCCGGCGTCGCCCCGCTCTGCACCGCGGCCGTTACAAACCGCTTCCCGTTCGTGCGCGGCGCGCAGGCCGAGACGCCGATGGACGATTTCGCGCGGCTGTTCGCCCCGGGCGGGCTGATCGACGGGTTCTTCAACACCAATCTGCGCCCGTTCGTCGACATCGGCGCGCGGCCCTGGCGCCTGCAGCCCTCGGACGGCATCACCCTGCCGATCAGCCAGGGCAATCTGATGAACTTCTACCGCGCCTCGGTGATCCGCGACGTGTTCTTCGCCGGCGGACCGCAGCCGCAGATCCGGTTCGAGATCCAGCCCGTGTCGATGGACCAGGGCGCACGTCAGGCGCTGCTCGACCTCGACGGCGTGACGATCACCTACGCGCACGGGCCCTCGCGCCCGACCCAGGTGATGTGGCCCGGGCCGAACCGGATGACGAATGTCCGCCTGGTGCTCGATCCGCCGCCCGCGAACGGCGTGGGGACGATCAACGAGTCCGGCCCCTGGGCGCTGTTCCGCCTGTTCAGCCGCGCCGAGGTCGCACGCGGCCGGGTGCCCGAGGAGTTCTCGCTGACCTTCCGCGTTGGCGAGCGCAGCGTCACCTACGTCGTCCGCGCCGGCAGCGTGTTCAATCCGTTCGCGCTGCGCGAGCTCTCGGAGTTCCGGTGCCCGGCCCTGCAATAGCCGGGGCGGCCTCGCCCGCGGGGCTGTTCGGCAAGCTGCCGGAGCAGAGGGATTTCGTTCGCCGATTGCTGCCCGAGGGCTTCGTCGCCCCGTGGGACGCGTGGCTGCGCGCGGGGCTGGAGGAGAGCCGCGCACGGCTCGGCGTGGCGTGGCTCGCGGCATTCCTGGAGGCGCCGATCTGGCGCTTCGCGCTCGCCCCCGGGCTGTGCGGAACGCGCGGCGCGGCCGGCGTGCTCGCTCCGAGTGTCGATGCGGTCGGGCGGCACTTCCCGATCACGCTCGCGGCCTTGACCGACGCGCCACCCGATCCCTGCGCCTCGCCCTGGCACGACGCGCTGGAGGCGATCGCGATCGATGCGGTGACGGAGGGCTGGACCGCAGAGCGTCTCGCTGCCGCCCTGGCGCCTGCCGGCGCTCCGCCGGAGGGGGCTGCCATCAGCGGCAGCGTCTGGCAGACGCTCGGCGCGCCGCGCGTGCAGCCGCGGCGGCTGGAACTCGGCGGCCTGCCGGCGCCGGCCTTCTTCGCCGAGATGCTCGCCGACGCGGCGGGCGAGGCGGCGGCGTCATGAGCGCACCGGGGATCTGTCGCGGCTGGGGTGCGACGCACGCGGGAACGAAACGGCCCAGCAACCAGGACGCCTATCTGCTGCGCTCGGAGATCGGGCTGTGGGCGGTCGCCGACGGGGCGGGCGGGCATGGCGGCGGCGAGATCGCCTCGGCGCGCGTGGTGGAGGAATTGCGGCGGCTGCCGGTCGGCCTGTCCTCGGGCGAGCTTCTGGCGCGCACGCGCGACGCGCTGCTGACCGCCAATGCCGGCCTGCGCGACGAGGCGCGTGCGCGGGGACCGGGGGCGATGCTCGCGTCCACCGTGGTCGCGCTGCTCGTGCGCGGCGGGCATTTCGCCTGCCTCTGGGCCGGCGACAGCCGCTGCTATCTCTGGCGCAACGGCTACCTGACGCGGCTGACGCGCGACCACTCGATGGTGCAGGAGCTGGTGGATTCCGGGCAGCTCTCGGAGGAGCGCGCGGCGCACCACCCGCATGCCAATGTCGTCACGCGCGCGGTCGGCGCCGACGACGAACTCGCTCTCGACAAGGTCACCGGGCAGGTCGCGTCGGGCGATCTGTTCGTCCTGACCTCGGACGGTGTGGCGAAGGATCTCGGCGATGCGGCGATCGCGGCGGCCCTGATCGCCGGCGGGGAGGGGCAGGGGCTCGCGGATTCGCTGATCGCGCTGGCGATGGCCGCCGGCAGCACCGACAATGTCACGGCGGTGGTGGTGCGCTGCGCGTAAGCTGGGCGAGAAACGGAACGGGCCCGGCGTGGCGCGCCGGGCCCGTGGCGGTCGCGCGGATCGCGCGTCTCACATGGTCTTGGCCGCGCCGATGTCGTAGGCGACGGTCATTGCTCCGCCGGCTGCGCCCTTGGCGTCGCTCCCCTTGTACTTGTATTCGAACTTCACGAAGTTGAGCGACAGCGATTCCATCGGCGCATCACCACCCGAGGAGACGGAGTAGCTCGCGACCAGCGTGTCCTCGAACTTGTAGGTGCAGAGTTCCTCCATCTCCTTGCCGGTGCGGGTGATGACGATCTTCACCACCTTGCCGTCCATGCCGATGAGGCCCTCCTGGAACAGCAGTGGCGAGGCCTTGTCCATCTGCTTGGTGACGACGACCTCGCTGACCGAGGGAGCGGAGGCTTCCCGGTTCGCCGCCCTGCCGGTGGGTGTGGAGATGCCGCGCCCCGAGCCGAACTGCAGCGAGTTCAGCTCGATCCATTTCTCGTAGCCCTTGGCGGTGACGTTCCCGTCGATCCCGTCGTACTTCATGTAGATGGCCATGAGACCCTTCCCTCTCAGTCCATGCTGTCGGTACGGCTGCTGAGGCCCGAACGACCCGCCCGGGCAACGTCACCGATGTCCCCAATCACCGTAGCCGAAACCCTTTCACGATGCCAGTCGGACCTGTCGGCGACACGCCACGCCCGGACCGTCGTCCGAGCCCGCCGGTGGCGTCACATCGTCTTGGCCGCGCCGATGTCATAGGCGACCTTGACCGGCCCGCCCTTGGCGCCGGCGGCATCGCTGCCCTTGTAGTTGTATTCGAACTTCACGAAGTTGAGCGACAGCGACTCCGACGGCGCGTCCCCGCCCGTGGAGACGGAGTAGCCCGACACCAGGACATCCTCGAACTTGTAGGCGCAGAGTTCCTCCATCTCCTTGCCGGTGCGGGTGATGACGACCTTCACCACCTTGCCGTCCATGCCGACCAAGCCCTCCTGGAACAGCATGGGCGAGGCCTTGTCCATCGTCTTGGTGACCACGACCTCGCTGATCGACGGGGCGGAGGACTCACGGTTCGCCGCGCGGCCGGTCGGCGTCGTGATGCCGCGGCCGGAACCGAACTGGAACGAGTTCACTTCGATCCACTTCTCGTAGCCCTTGGCGGTGACGTTCCCCTCGATCCCCTCATAGTGCATGTAGATGGCCATGAGATCCTTCCTTTCTCGGCGCGCTCTGGCCGGTCAACGCCACGGGGCTGTCGCGCGTTGTCCCGGCATGTCACCCATCAGTTGATAGCGTAACGGAACCCGCCCTCCGAATCCAGCCCGACATGCGCGGTTGCGATGGTCTTCCCTTCCGCAAGTCGTTGCAGAATCTCCGCCGACATCTCCGGCAGCATGGTGCGCGAAAGGATGTTCTCCACGTTGCGCGCGCCGGTTTCGCTGTGCTTGCACCGCCCGGCGATGGTCTCGACGAGACTGTCCTCCCAGGTGAAGCTCGCGCGGTAGTTCTCGAACAGCCGCTTGCGGATGCGCCCGAGCTGCAGCAGCACGATCTGGCGCAGCACCGACTCCGACAGCGGGAAGTACGGCACCATCGTGACCCGGCCGAGGAAGGCCGGCTTGAACACCTTCAAGAGGTCCGGCCGGATCGCCTCGGCGAGGCCGGCGGCGTCCGGCATCGTCTCGGGATCGGCGCAGAGCTTGGCGATCGCGTCGGTGCCGGCATTGGAGGTCATGATGATGATGGTGTTCTTGAAGTCGATGTCGCGGCCTTCGCCGTCCTTCATGTTCCCCTTGTCGAACACCTGGTAGAAGATGTCCTGCACGCCGGGGTGCGCCTTCTCCATCTCGTCCAGCAGCACCACCGAGTAGGGGCGCCGGCGCACCGCCTCGGTCAGCACGCCGCCCTCGCCGTAGCCCACATAGCCGGGCGGTGAGCCCATCAGGAGCGAGACCTTATGCTCCTCCTTGAACTCGCTCATGTTGATCACGGTGAGGTTCTGCTCACCGCCGTAGAGCAGGTCGGCGAGCGTGAGCGCCGTCTCGGTCTTGCCCGTGCCCGAGGTGCCGACCATCAGGAACACGCCGAGCGGCTTGCGCGGATCCGAGAGTTTCGCCCGGCTGGTGCGCACCGCCTGGGCGATCGCCTCCAGCGCCTGCGGCTGGCCAACGATCCGCTCCTCCATCTTCTCCTTCAGCGTCAGGATGGTGCGGATCTCGTCCGACTGCATCCGCCCGGCCGGGATGCCGGTCCAGGACTCGACGATCTCGGCGATCGCGTTGCTGTCCACCACCGGGTGGATGAGCGGATGCTCGCCCTGGAGCGCATGCAGCCGGTCATTGAGCGCGGTCAGGCTGGCGCGCAGCGCGTCCTTGTCGCCGGTGTCCTCCTTGCTCTCGATCTTGCCGCGGATCTCCTGCATCTCCGCGACCAGCGTCTTCTCCTGCTCCCAGCGCTCCTCCAGCGCCTTCAGCGCCTCGGCGACCTTCTGGCGCTCCTCCAGCAGCTCGCCCTTGCGCGCGCCATGGTCGGCGCCGGCCGCCATCTCTCGGTCGAGAATCTCGACCTCGGTGTCGATCAGCGCGAGCCGGCGCTGCTTCTCCTCGATCGGCGCGGGGATCGCGGCCTGGCTCATCGCCACGCGCGCGCAGGCGGTGTCGATCAGCGACACGCCCTTGTCGGGGTTCTGGCGCGAGGGGATGTAGCGCGCGGAGAGCTTCACCGCCGCCTCGACCGCCTCGTCGAGGATGCGCACCTTGTGGTGCTTCTCCAGGATGTGGACGAGGCCGCGGATCATCGCGACCGCCACGGGCTCGCTCGGCTCCTCGACGCGCACCACCTGGAAGCGGCGGGTCAGCGCGGCATCCTTCTCGAAGTACTTCTTGTACTCGGCCCAGGTGGTCGCGGCGATGGTGCGCAGTTCGCCGCGCGCGAGCGCGGGCTTGAGCAGGTTCGCCGCATCGCCCTGGCCGGCCGAACCGCCCGCGCCGATCAGCGTATGCGCCTCGTCGATGAACAGGATGATCGGCTTGGGCGAGGCCCGCACCTCCTCGATCACCGATTTCAGCCGGTTCTCGAACTCGCCCTTCACGCCGGCGCCGGCCTGCAGCAGGCCGAGATCGAGCGTGCGGATCGTGACGTCCTTGAGCGCATCCGGCACGTCGCCCTTGGCGATCCGGTCGGCGAAACCCTCGACCACGGCGGTCTTGCCCACGCCCGCCTCGCCGGTGAGGATCGGGTTGTTCTGGCGCCGCCGTGTGAGGATGTCGATCACCTGGCGGATCTCGGTGTCGCGGCCGAGGATCGGGTCGATCTTGCCGGCCTTGGCGCGCGCGGTCAGGTCGATCGTGAACTGATCGAGCGCCGCCGTGGAGGCGGGACGCGCCGAGGGCGCACCGTCGGGCCCGGGCGCGGCGCCGGCCTCCGCCATCTGGGTCGCGGTCTTGGCCTCGGCGCTGTCCTTGGTGATCGAGGCGAGGTCGCGCTTCAGCATCGCCGAGTTGATCTTGGCGAACTGGGGCGAGGCCTCGTGCGCGAGCCGGGCGAGATCCTCGTCCACCAGCAGCGCGAGCAGCAGATGGCCCGAGCGCAGCCGCCCGGCGTTCTGCTCCAGGCTCGCGAGCAGCCAGGCCTGCTTCATCAGCTCGATCACGTTGGGCGAGATCGCCGGCGCGCGGCTGTTGCCGGTCTTCAGCTTGTCGAGCACGCGCGTGAGGTCGGTGGTGAACCGGCCCGGATCGACATCGTAGTTGCGGAAGATGTAGCCGAGATCGCTGTCGGCCGCGTCGGCGAGCTTGAGCAGCCAGTGCTCGATCTCGATGTTGTAATGGGTGCGCGAGAGGGTGAGTCCCGCCGCCGCCTCCAACTGCCGCCGGCAGTAGTCATTCAGGCGACCCACCAGGGCCTTGAGGTCGATCGCCGCCACGTGGTTCCCTCCGCTTCCGTTTCGCCCTGGGGCGGGTCACAGTAGGTTTGTCGCCGGCGGGTTGTCCAGCGCCGGCGTGGCACCCGGCGCGGCCTTGCGCCGGCATGCAGGGAGGCAGGTGTGGCGCTCGACGGTTTTGACCTCGCACGGTTCCTTCAGCCGATCGAAGGCGACAATCCGGCGGGGGTGGATCTGCGGCAGGATTTCTCGCCAAGCTCCACCTACTACCGTCTGCGCGATGCGCGCGCCGAGGCACGCGCGGCCGAACGCGCGATGGACGCGACACCCGAGGAGACCGCCGTGCCGCCGCAATGGCGCACGATCGAGGACCTCGCCGCCAAGGCGCTGGAGAGCCAGTCCAAGGATCTCGAAGTGGCGTCCTGGTACACCGAGGCGCTGCTGCGTCATCACGGCTTCGATGGCCTCGCGGCCGGCATCAAGGTGATGCACGGGCTCGTGGATGCATTCTGGGACACGATCTATCCACGTCCCGATGAGGATGGTCTGGAAACGACCGTGGCGGGGGTGGCCGGGCTGAACGGGGTCGGCGGCGACGGCACGCTGGCCCAGCCGATCCGCAAGGTGGCGTTGTTCCGCGACGTCCAGGGCGCGCCGATCGCGCTCTGGCAGATCGAGCAGGCCGACGCGTTGCAGAGCCTTGAGCCCGAGCGGCGCCAGGCGCGCATCGCCGCCGGGGCGCTCTCGCTCGACATGATCGAGAAGGGGGCGGCGCAGATGCCCCGCGCGCATTGGGCGGAGCTGCTCCCCGCCGTGCGCGACGCGCTCGCCGCCTGGCAGGCGCTGGGCGAGGCGCTCGACACGAAGGCGGGCGCGGCGGCGCCGCCGACCTCGGCGGTGCGCGGATTGCTCGAGGCCGTGCTCGCCGCACTGCTTCGCTTCGCAGGTGCGAATGCACCCGACGAGGGCGCGGAGGCGGGCGCGGAAGCAGCCTCCGGTGCGGCGGCGGGCGACGCGGTGAGCGCGGCCGGGGCGCCGGCGCGCGGCCCCGCCCGGCCGGGCGAGATCGCCAGCCGCGAGGACGCGCTGAAGCTGCTCGACGACGTGGCACGCTGGTTCCGCCGCGTCGAGCCGCACTCGCCGCTCTCCTATACCCTGGAGGAGGCGGTGCGGCGCGGGCGCATGACGCTTCCCGAGCTGTTGCAGGAGACGTTGCAGGACGAGACGGCGCGCCAGGCGTTCCTCACCGCGCTCGGGATTCGTCCGCCGCCGCCGCCGGAGTGACGCGGCTCACACCGCGGTCGGTCCGCGTCGGGATCGTGTTGACCCGGCGGTTGCGCGCGCCGTATCGTGAAGCTTGTATCGGGGTGCAGAGCGGCTCTCCCGCCGCCACCCGTCGATCTTGTCCATGTCGAAGGAGGAAAGGCGCGCATGGCGAGCGTTCACGAGAAGCTGACGCGCGTCCGTCGGCCGCGTGTGCACATCACCTACGAGGTCGAGACGGAAGGCGCGATGGTCCAGCGCGAGCTGCCCTTCGTCGTCGGCGTGCTGGGTGATTTCTCGGGCGATCCGACGCAGCCGCTGCGGCCGATGAGCGAGCGCAAGTTCGTCCAGATCGACCGCGACAACTTCAACGACGTCATGGCGCGGATGAATGTCGGCCTGAACCTGAAGGTCGACAACAAGCTCGCCGATGACGGCAGCCAGATGGCCGTGAACCTGAAGTTCAACAGCATCGACGACTTCGATCCCGGTCGGATCGTCGAGCAGGTGCCGGCGCTGAAGGCGCTCCTGGAGACGCGCAACAAGCTGCGCGATCTCATGAGCAAGGTGGATCGTTCCGAGGAACTGGAGGGTCTGCTGGAGCAGGTCCTGCAGAACGAGGAGAAGCTGAAGACCCTGTCGGCCGAGCTCGGCCTCGACAAGAAGGGGGAGTGATCCGATGGCCGAGGCACAAGGCGCTCCCGCCGGCGCACCCGGCGCGGCAGCGGTCGAGACCGAGAGCCTGCTCGGTGCGGCGATCGCCGCGACCAAGCAGACCGAGAAGGACCGCGCCGAGGAGCTGATCAAGACGCTGACCGAGGAGGCGTTGAAGGGCACCGTCACCTTCAACAAGAACCTCACGGTCACGTTCAACCGCGCGATCGAGGCGATCGACCGCAAGATGTCGGCCCAGCTCGCCGAGATCATGCATCAGCCCGCCTTCACCAAGCTGGAAGGCACCTGGCGCGGCCTGCACTACCTGGTGATGAACTCGGAGACCGGAACGAGCCTCAAGATCCGCGTGCTGAACGCGACCAAGCGCGAGCTGAACCGCGATCTGACCAAGGCGACCGAGTTCGACCAGAGCCAGCTCTTCAAGAAGATCTACGAGAACGAGTTCGGCACGCCGGGCGGCGAGCCCTATGGCGCGCTGATCGGCGACTACGAGTGGACGAACCACCCCGACGACATCGAGACGCTGCGGCTGATCAGCAACGTCGCGGCGGCCTCCTTCGCGCCGTTCCTCTCGGCGGCGAGCGCCCAGCTCTTCGGCTTCTCGGACTGGACCGAGCTCTCGAAGCCGCGCGACCTCGCCAAGATCTTCGAGACCGCCGAGTACATGAAGTGGCGCTCGTTCCGCGACACCGAGGACAGCCGCTTCGTCTCCCTCGTCATGCCGCGCGTGCTCGCGCGCCTGCCCTACGGCGCGAACACCAAGCCGATCGAGGAGTTCGGCTACGAGGAGGCGCCGTTCAACGAGGCGGGTGCCGCCCAGGCGATGGGCCATCACGACTACTGCTGGATGAACGCGGCCTATGTGATGGGCGCGCGGCTCACCGACGCCTTCGCCAAGTACGGGTTCTGCACCGCGATCCGCGGCGCCGAGGGCGGCGGCAAGGTCGAGAACCTGCCGACCCACGTCTTCACCTCGGATGACGGCGACCCCGACGCGAAGTGCCCGACCGAGATCGGCATCACCGACCGGCGCGAGAACGAGCTCTCGAATCTCGGCTTCCTGCCGCTCTGCCACTACAAGAACACCGACTACGCGGTGTTCTTCGGCGCGCAGACCACGCAGAAGCCGAAGAAGTACGACCGGCCGGAGGCGACCGCGAACGCCGCGATCTCGGCGCGCCTGCCCTACATCATGGCGACCAGCCGGTTCGCGCACTTCCTCAAGGTGATGGCGCGCGACAAGATCGGCTCGTTCATGGAGGCCTCCGACTGCGAGGCGTGGCTGAACCGCTGGATCAGCAACTACGTCAACGGCAACCCGAATGCGGGGCCGGAGATGAAGGCGCGCTATCCGCTGCGCGAGGCCCGCGTCGAGGTGAAGGAGATTCCGGGCAAGCCGGGCGCCTACAACGCGGTCGCGTACATGCGCCCGTGGCTGCAGATGGAGGAGCTCACCACCTCCATGCGCATGGTCGCGCGCATCCCGCAGAAGGCCTGAGCCCGGGGGCCGGACCGGGGTCGTGACGGAGGGCGGCTCAGAGACCGGTGCGGCCGCCCCGCTGCGCGATGCGGTGCTGGCCGGAGCCCTGTTCGGCCGCGCGGGCGAAGGCGCGGCCGAACGGCTCGCCATGTTCGTGGCCGGCCAGGTGCCGCCGCTCGCCGCCTGGTTCGGCCAGGCGGAGGGCGCGCGGCTGCTCGACGATCCCGAGGCGCTGCGGCTCGCCCTCGATCGCGATGTCGCCGCGCTCGATGCGATGCTCGCCGATCAGGTCGATGCCATCCTTCACCATCCTCGCCTCGCCGCGCTGGAGGCGTCCTGGCGCGGGCTGCAATGGCTGGTCGCCGAGGCGGGGGCGCTGCCGCGGGTGAAGCTGAAGGTGATCACCCTGCCCTGGGCCGAACTGGTGCGCGATCTCGAACGCGCGATCGAGTTCGACCAGAGCCGCATCTTCGACAAGGTCTACGAGGGCGAGTTCGGCACGCCGGGCGGCGAGCCCTTCGGCCTCTTGATCGGCGACTATCACGTGCGCCATCGCCGGGGCCCCGACTACCCGACCGACGATGTCGCGGCACTCTCCGCCATGGCCGGCGTCGCCGCGGCCGCCTTCGCGCCCTTCGTGGTGAACGCCGATGCGTCGCTGTTCGGGGTCGAGCATTTCGGCGAGCTGTCCGGCGTGCGCGACCTTGCCTCGATCTTCCGCACCCAGGACTACGCGCGCTGGCGCAGCCTCCAGGACCGCGAGGATGCCCGCTTCCTCGGCGTGGTGCTGCCGCGCGTGCTGGCGCGCACGGCCCATGCCAATGACGGCACGCGGGCCGACGGCTTCGTCTATGCCGAGGCGTGCGGCCGGCTGTCGGACCGGCCCTGGGTCGGGGCGGTCTACGCCTTCGCCGCGGTGGTGGCGCGCGCCGTCTCGGCGCATGGCTGGCCGGCCGACGTCAAGGGCACCGACCGCGACCGGATCGGGGGCGGGCTGGTCGTCAACCTGCCCGTCGAGCGCTTCCCGTCCGATCGCGCCGGGGTCGGCCCGCGCTTCGCCACCGAGATCGCGCTCACCGACCGGCAGGACCAGGACCTCTCGGAGCTCGGCTTCATCCCGCTCACCTGGCTGCGCAATACGCTGGAAGCGGCGTTCGGCGCCTGCCGGTCGCTCCAGGTCGCGCGCGCCTACACGGGCGAACGGGGCGCGGCGGCGAGCGCGAATGCGCGGCTCTCGGCGCAGCTCTCGACCATGCTCTGCGTCAGCCGCTTCGCGCACTACGTGAAGATGCTCGGGCGCGAGAAGGTCGGCTCCTACGCCTCGGCCGAGGATTGCGAGGCGATGCTGCGCGACTGGCTCGCCAACTACGTGAACGCGAATGCGCGCGCGGGCGCGGAGATGATGGCGCGCTATCCCCTGGCCGCCGCCCAGGTGCAGGTGAGCGAGCTGCCCGGCAAGCCGGGCCAGTACGGCTGCACCATCCATCTCCAGCCGCAGTTCCAGCTCGATGACGTTGCGGCAACCTTCCGACTTGTTACTGAAGTACCGGCGAGGAGCGCGGCATGACCGACCCGACTGGCCAGACGGCCGATCCGACCTCCCCGGGCGCGCTGTTCCGCGCCGGCAGGCTCGACGACGCGGTGGCGGCGGCGAACGCGGCGGTGCGCAAGGCGCCCGCGGATCCGGCGCCGCGCATGCTGCTCGCGGAGCTGCTGCTGTTCCAGGGCAACCTGGAGCGCGCCGACACGCTGATGGATGCGCTCACCACCATGGAGCCGGCGCTGGCGCTCCAGGGGGCGGCGTTCCGCCAGCTCGTCCGCGCCGAGCAGGCGCGCCGGCAGATCTGGACCGAGGGCCGCCTGCCCGAGTTCCTCGGCGAGCCGAGCCCGCACCTGAAACGCATGCTCGCGGCACTCGTCCAGCTTCGCGCGGGCGACCCCGCCGGCGCGGTGCGCGCGCTCGCCGAGGCCGAGGAGGCGCGCCCGCCCGCGGCCGGTTTCGCCGGGTCGGCGCCCTTCACCGATTTCCGCGACGCCGACGATCTCTGCTCCGGCTTCTTCGAGGTGCTGACCACCACCGGCAAGTGCTTCTGGGTGCCGACCGAACGTGTCGCCGCGCTGGAGTTCCACCCCCCCGAGCGGCCGCGCGACCTGTTCTGGCGCCGCACCACCATGTCGGTACGCGACGGTCCCGACGGCGAGGTCTACATCCCGGCGATCTACGTCGCCGATGCCGCGAGCCAGCCCGATCCGATCCGGCTCGGCCGCGCGACCGACTGGGTCGGCGGCGACGGCGCGCCGACCCGCGGCCTCGGCCAGCGCGTCTTCCTGGTGGGCGACGAGGGCCATGGCATCATGGAACTCGGCACGCTCGCGTTCGGCGCACCCTCATGAAGCGTCGCGTTGCGGAATGAGCCGGTGACGATGCTGCGCCCGCGATGCTGAGGCCTGGCGAGCGCGCGGCACGCGTCCAGCTTTCGGTGCTGGACCGGCTGCTCGATGACGATCCCGACCGGCCGCAGGATCGTCCGCCCTCGCCGGCGGAGACGCTCGCCGCGCTGCGCCGCGCCGCGCGGCGCGACCTCGAGGCGCTGCTGAACGCGCGTCAGCGCTGGCGCTCCTGGGCGCCGGAGCTCGCCGAACTCGCGCTCTCGCCGATCAATTTCGGCGTGCCCGACTTCACCGCCGGCTATTTCGCCGCCGAGGAGCGGCGCGAGGCGTTCCGGCGCGCGACCGAAACGGCGATCCGCGCCTTCGAACCCAGGCTGCGCAACGTCAAGGTCTCGCTCGCCAAGCCGCAGGACGATCTCGACCGCACGCTCCGGCTGCGCATCGATGCGCTGATGATCGCCGATCCCGAGCCCGAGCACGTCACCTTCGACACTGCCTTCGACGCCGCCGCCATGGCCTTCCGCGTGCAGGGTTCGGACGCTGTCTGACATCGACGACATCCTTCCCTACTACAACCGCGAGCTTGCCTATGTGCGCCGGCTCGCGGCCGAGTTCGCGGCTGCGCACCCGAAGATCGCCGGGCGGCTCAGGCTCTCGCCCGACGCGATCGACGATCCGCATGTCGCGCGGCTGATCGAATCCTTCGCCTATCTCACCGCGCGGGTGCGCCACAAGCTCGACGACGAGTATCCCGAGCTCACCGACGCGCTGCTCGGCGTGCTCTATCCCCACTATCTGGCACCCGTGCCGTCGGCGGCGATCGTGCAGTTCACCGGCCTGCCCTCCGCGACCGCGCCCTACACCGTGCCCGCCGGCACCAGCCTCGACACCGAGCCGATCGGCGGCGAGCGCTGCCGCTTCCGCACGATCTATCCCGTCAATCTCGCGCCGATCACGATCGACACGGTGCGGCTCTCGGGCCTGCCCCTGCAGGCGCCGCCCAATCCGCAGGCGCGCGGCGCGGTGGGCAGCATCCGCATCGGGCTCACCTGCCTTGCGGCCGACATGAGCTTCGCCAAGCTCGGCATCGACGAGCTGCGCTTCTTCCTGCGCGGCGTGCCGCAGGTCGCGCTGCCGCTGCACGAGCTGATGGTGAACAACACCGTCTCGGTCGCGCTCGCGGACAGCCCGAACGATCCCGATCCGGTGATCCTGCCGCGCAGTGCGGTGCGCGAGATCGGCTTCGCGCCCGAGGAGGCGCTGCTGCCCTGGCCCGCGCGCGGTTTCGCCGGATTCCGCCTGCTGACGGAGTACTTCGCCTTCCCCGAGAAGTTCCTGTTCGTCGAGCTCGGCGGGCTTGCCGGCAAGACGCTCGTCTCGGGCGGCAACCGGCTGGAGATCTTCCTCTATCTCGACCGCGCGCTGCCCGAGCTCGAACGGCTGGTCGGGCCGGAGGCGCTGGCGCTGGGCTGCGCGCCGGTGGTTAACCTGTTCCCGCAGCGCTGCGACCCGCTGGCGCTGGACGGAACCTCGGCGGAGCTCCGGATCGTTCCGGATGCGCGGCGCCCCAGCGCGCTCGAGGTGTGGTCGGTCGAGGCGGTGCGCGAGAGCCGCCCCGGCAGCCCGCCGCGCGTCTGGCGGCCGTTCTACCGGCTCGACCCGTCCGCGCCCGAGGGCGTGGATGCGGCCGCGCCGCGCTACCAGGTTGTGCGCCGGTCGGCGACGCCGCCCTTGCAGGGCACCGACGTGTACGTCGCGCTCGCGGATCCGGTGTTCGATCCCGCCAAGCCGGGCGATTCCACCCTCTCGGTCGATGCCATCTGCTGCAACCGCGACCTGCCCTCGGCCTTGCCGTTCGGCGGCGGGCGGCCGCGGCTGACCGCGGTCGAGGGGCTGGGCGGGGTCTCGACGATGGCGATGCTGACCGCGCCGACGCCGACGCTGCGGCGCACCGCGCGCGAGGGCGGGCAATGGGCGCTCGTCTCGCACCTGGCGCTGAACCACCTCTCCGTCACCGGCGGGGCCGAGGGAGCGGAGGCGCTGCGCGAGATCCTGCGCCTCTATGACCTGCGCGAACTCGCCGAGACGCGCGCGGTGATCGAGGGGATCGTCTCGGTCACCGCTGAACCTGGCGTGGCGCGCGCGCCGGGCGGGCGCATGGGGGCCTTCGTCAGCGGGCTCGACGTGCGCCTCACCCTCGATCCGCGCGCCTTCGCCCAGGGTGCCTACCTGTTCGCCTCGGTGATCGAGCGCTTCCTCGCGCTCCATGCGAGCGTCAACAGCTTCGTCCGCCTCACCGCCGCCTTCGCCGGGCGGCCGGGCGTGATCCGCACATGGCCACCACGCGCCGGCGCCGAGCCGCTCCTGTAGTCGAGCGGCTCGCGCGCGAGCCCGAGCGCTTCGCGCTCGTCGATGCGCTGCGCGTGCTGGAAGCGGCCGCACGGCGCGATGCCGCGCGCGATCGCCGCTTCGAGGCGCGCGCCCCGCTCGGCGGCGATGCGGAGCCGAACCGCGAGGTCGCTCGCCTCGCCGGAGTGCTCTCGCTCGCCTTTCCCGCCGCCGAGATCGCCTCCTACCGGCCGGGCGAGGAGGGCGCGCCGCCGCGCCTCGCGGTGAGCTTCCTCGGCCTTGTCGGACCGGGCGGCATCCTGCCGCGCCACTACACCGAGCTCGCGATCGCGGCGAGCCGTGCGCGCAGCGTGGCACTCGCCGACCTGCTCGACCTGTTCACGCACCGGCTGCTCTCGCTCTATGCGCGCGCCGGCGTGAAGTACCGCCACACGCGGCTCGCCGAGGCGACGCCGCCCGACCGGGTCGATCCGGTGACGGCGGCGCTCAAGGCGGTGATCGGGCTCGGCACACGGGGCGTCGCGGGCCGCCTGTCGGTGCCGGACGAGGTGCCGGTGTTCTATGGCGGCCTGTTCGCCCAGGCCCCGCCCTCGGCGGCCCGGATCGAGGCGATGGTCTCGGATCTGCTGGGCCGGCCCGTGCGGGTGCGCCAGTTCGTCGGCGCCTGGCTCGCCGTGCCGCCCTCCGAGCAGAGCCGCCTGCCGGGGCCCGGCTTCCTGCCCGGCGCCCATGGCCGGCTCGGCGTGGATGCGGCGATCGGCACCCATGCCTGGAATCCGCAGGCACGGTTCCTGCTCGAACTCGGCCCGCTGGATGCCGCCACCTTCGCCTCGCTGCTGCCGGGCGGGCGGCTGCTCAACGATCTCGTCCATCTCGTGCGGGGCTATGTCGGCCCGACCATCGGCTTCGCGGTCAATCCCCGGCTGAAGCCGGAGGCCGTGCCGAGGCTGGTGCTGGGCGGGGAAGGCCCGCCGCCGCGGCTGGGCTGGACCACCTGGTTGGGTGTGCGCGACGATCCGCGCCCGGCCGGCGAGGCGGTGTTCCGGGCCGAGGCGGTCGAGGCGCTGGCGCGCGCGGCGCGGCGCGGCGGGGCAGGGGAGCGAAGGGCGGGGGCATGACCGGCTGGAGTGGCGGCTACGTTTCCGACATCGACTACCTGCCGTGGTTCTTCCCCCCGCAGGCGCCGGCGCATCTGGGCCTCGCCCTCACCATCGCCGGGGTCGAGCACGCGATGGCGCGGCACGACTTCGCCTACTGCGATCTCGGCTGCGGCATGGGCATCACCGCTGGCGCGATCGCGGCGGCCAACCCCCGCGCGCGGGTCTATGGCGTCGATTTCAGCCCGGGCCAGATCGCCACCGCGCGCGCGCTCGCCGAGGAGGCCGGGCTGCCCAACCTCACCTATCTGGAGGCCGATTTCGCCGAGCTCGCCGCCGCGCCGCCCGCCGACATGCCGCTGTTCGACTGCGTCAGCATGCACGGCGTCTGGGCCTGGGTGTCGGACGAGACGCGCGCGGCGATCGTGCGGTTCCTCGCCCGGCAGGTGAAGCCAGGCGGCGTGGTGCATGTCGGCTACAACGCCCTGCCGGGCTGGCAGGACATGTTCGGGCTGCGCCGCTTCCTCGCCGAGGTGGCGGCCGGACTGCCCGGGCGCAGCGACCAGCGCATCGAGGCCGCGCTCGAACTCGCGCGCGAGCTGAACGCGGCGGGCGCGCCGCATTTGAGGCGCTCGCCGATGGTGCAGCGCGTGCTGGAACGGTCGCGCACCATGCCGTCGGTCTATCTCGCGCACGAGTACCTGAACGAGAACTGGCGGCCGATGTTCCACAACGAGGTCGCGGCCGAACTCGGCGAGGCGAAGCTCACCTACGCCGCCTCGGGCGACCTGGCCGAGAACTTCGCCGATCTCTGCCTCGATGCCACCCAGCGCGCGCTGCTGGACCGGCTGCCGGGCCAGGCGGCACGGGAGACCGCGCGCGATCTCTGCCTGGAGCGGATCTTCCGCCACGACATCTTCGTGCGCGGCCCGCGCAGGCTCACCAACGCGGCGCGCAGCAGCCTGCTTGCCGGCGCGATGCTGATCGGCAGCCGGCCGGGCGAGGAGCCGATCTTCCAGGTCGATGTGCCGGCCGGCAAGGCGACCATGTCGGAGGCGGCCTATGGGCCGATCTTCGCCGCACTCGCCGAGCGGCCGCGCAGCGTGGGCGAGCTCGCGATGCTGACCAGCCAGGCCGGGCATCCGACCTCGGCGGCCGAGATCGTGGCGATGCTGCTGATCTCCAACCAGGCGCTGTACGTGCCGTTCCCCGAGGCGGGCCCCTCCGAACCGGGGCGGCGCTGGGCGGTGGCCCTCGCGCGCCGCTTCGCCTTCGGTGAGATGTCGACCACGCTCGCGCTGCCGAGCCCGCGCCTCGGCAATGGCATCGGCGCGCAAGCGCCCGAGATGCAGGTGCACGCCGCGCTGGTCAGCGGCTGCGCGCCCGAGGCCGGCATGGTGGCGGACTGGATCGTCGGCGAGGTGCGCCGGCGCGGCGAGGCGGTGATCGAGAACGGCGTTGAACTGCCGCCGGACGAGGCGCGCAGCCGCGTCGCCGCGACCGCCGCCAAGGTGATCCAGGACCGCCTGCCGCTCTGGCGCAAGCTCGCGATCGCCTGAAAGGCCAGGATGGCGCGCGGCGTGGAACCATCCCGGTCAATGGGTTAGACTGCTTGCGCAATCCGGATCCGACCAGTCCCAGGGGGAGGAAGAGAGATGCGTCGCACGATCATCGCCGCGGTGGGCGCCGTGGCCGGGGCCGCGAGCCTCGCCCTCCTGCTCGCCCAGGGCCCCGCGATGGCCCAGCCCCGTGACCCCACCGCCACCGACATCATCGACGCCCTGCGCCCGCGCCCGGGCCAGGCGCAGCCGGCCACGCGCGGCATCCGCCCGGTGGCGCCGCAGGCCACACCGGCACCCGCCACCGCGCCGGCGGCGGCACCCGCCACCGGCGATCTGCGGCCGGTCGCACCAGCCGCGCCAAGCACGCCCGCCACGCCCGCGCCGACGCAGCAGGCGGCCCCCGTCGCGCCGATCGCCCCCGGGGCGCCGGTCCCGTCCGGCCCGGTCCCGTCGGCCGCCGAGGCGCCGTCGATCTCGCTCAGCGTGCTGTTCGCGGTGAACTCGGCCGACCTCACCCCGCAGGCGCGCCGGGTGCTCGACGAGCTCGGCCGCGCGCTCACCAGCGCCGATCTCAGCCCCTATCGCTTCCGCATCGAGGGGCACACCGACACCACCGGCAACCCCGACTACAACATGGTTCTGTCGGAGCGGCGGGCGCAGGCGGTGCGCGACTATCTGGTGCAGCAGTTCGGCATCAGCCGTACCAGGCTCGAGACGATCGGGCTCGGCCAGACGCAGCTCGCGGTGCCGACCGGCGACAACGTCAACGAGCCGCGCAACCGCCGGGTGCACATCGTCAACATCGGCAGCTAGGGCGCGCCGTGCCGTGACGGCCGGGTCCCCCGGTCGCGCGTGCTCTCCATCCGGGCCGCCGGCGGTCCGGACCATCACGCTTGCTTAGTGTGCGCCGGCCGGACGACGACGCGACCGTCGTTCTGCGCCGGCCTCCGGCCGGTGTGGCGCGGCCCGCGCCGCCACGGCGCCGCGCTGCGCTGGCCTGGGTTCTCGCCCTGGTTCTCGTGCTCGGCGGCGCGGGCGGCGCGGCATGGCTCTGGTTCCAGCGCGCCGCGCCGCCGCCCGCCCCCGCACCCGTCGCCGAGGCGCCGCCGCGGCTCGACCCGGCGCGACTGGCCGATCCGGCCACCATCCTCGCGCACCGCGCCGGCGCGCTGACGGTGTTCCGCCTCGCCGAGAACCCCCGCATCCTGGTGTTCGACTTCCCGAGCCTCGCCGAGCAGGGGCGGATGATGAACCGGCTTGCCGCGCTGGTGGAGAAGGAGGGGCTGCCGCGCGACCGGGTGCTGAGCGATGCCGAGCTCGCCGCCGCGATCGCCGAGCGGGGCGAGACCGAGGAGACCTTCTATTTCGGCCACAACTACCGCGTGACGCATATCGCGCGCTTCTTCGCCCTCGCCGCGCGCGACGGCATCGCGCTGAACGAGGCCGAGCGCCGGCTTGCCGCCATCTTGGCCGAGACCGGCGTCGCCCCGCCCGGCCCCGACGGCCTGCCCCGCCCCGCGGTCGAGGCGGCCGTGATCTCGCTCTCGGCGGTCGAGAACCCGCACGGCCATCCGTCAGGCCGCGTGGCGATCGATGCGGGGGTGCGCGCGAGCATCCTGCGCCACGAGCTGAGCCACGGGGAGTTCTTCACCAACGCCGAGTTCGCGGCGCATGTCGCGCGCTGGTGGCGCGAGCGGCTGACCGAGGCGGAGCGCGCCGGGTTCCGACGCTTCCTCGCCGCGGGTGGCTACGACCCGGCGGAGGAGGAGGTGATGATGAACGAGGCGATGGCGTATCTCATGCACACGCCCGATCCGCGCTTCTTCAACGCGGGCGCGATCGGCGTGAGCGAGGCCGCGCTCGAGGATATGCGCCGGCGCTTCCGCGACGGCATGCCCCAGACCTGGCTGTCGCGCGTCTGGCCGAGGCGTCAGCGCTCGGCGACCTCGACCATCAGGACGCGCGCGGCGATGCGGCCGGCCCGTCCGTCGGCGAGACGCTCGCGCAGGGCGGCGAGATAGGCCGAGGAGCTCTCGAAGTCCTCGCGCGCGGTCTCGAACAGCGGCCGCTCGCTCGCCAGCGCCACGATCATCTCGGTGCCGTAGGGCGGGCCGATCTCCCAGCGCTGCCCGCCCTCGGCCGGGTCGCCGAGCGAGACGCGGCTGCCGGCGGCGAAGCCGCGCGCGGCATCGGCCGCGTTCGGGTGCAGGTGCACGACCTCGCCGTCATGGGTGAAGTAGCTGACGCGCAGATAGGCCGGGAAGCGCGGCATGCCGATGCGCACGGTGAGCAGATCGCCGCGCACCAGCCGCAGTCGGTCACCGGCGAGGGCGAGGCTCAGCCCGGAGGGCGCCTCGCCGAACGGGTCGGCGAAGGGGCGCAGCAGATCGAGCGCGTCGCAATACGGACCCTCGAAGCCGCGCACGCGCCAGTCGACGGTCTCCCAGGGCACGCCGGCCGAGGCGAGGCGCAGCCGCAGCGCGGACTCGCCGCCGCCGGCCTGCGCGTAGCCGGTGAGGCGGACCCGGTTCGCGCCCTCGACATCGCCCGAGATGAGGGTGCAGCGGCTCGCCGCGACCGCCGCGGCCACCGCGCTGCGCAGCGTCGCCGCGGCGCTCGGGGCAGCCGCGAGCTGATCAGGCCGCGGCGGGGCGGGCGCCGGCACCACCGGCGGCGGCGCGACCGGCTCGCCGCGCGGCGCGGTCGGCTCGGCCCGCTGCACGGGCGGCGTCGTGGCTGCCGGCGCCGCTGGCGGCGGTGGCTCGGCGCGCTGGACGGGGGGCGTTGGCGCCGGCGCGGGAGGATCGGGCGCTGGTGTCGTCGGCTGGGCCTGCTGGGCCGGCGGTGTCGGCGCGGGCTGCGGTGCGGGGGTAGGCGTCGGCTCCGGCGGCGGGGGCGTCGGCTGGAGCACGGCGGTCGGCGGGGTGGGCGCGGACGGCGGTGGAACGACCGGCGGCACGACTGGCGCCGTGGGTGGCTGCACCTGCGCGATCGGCGGTGGGGCCGGCGAGACCGGCGGCGGCGCCGGCTCGCGCAGCAGCAGGAACCAGGCGGCGGCGGCCGCGGCGCCAAGGCCCAGCACGCCGCCCGCGATCGCCGCCACCGGCGCGCCGCGCCTGCGCTCGGGGGCGGCGGGCGCTGGTTGCGGCGCGGGCGCTGCGGGCTGCTTGGGCCCCGCCTTGCCGATCACGGTCGCGTCCTGGTCGACGCCGGCGATCGCGGCGAGCGGGTCGTGCTCGGCGCTGCGCACCGCTTCGGCGAGCGCGGCGCGGAACTCGGCCGCGCTCGCGAACCGCGCCTGCGGCCGCTTGGCCATCGCGCGCGCCACCACCGCATCGAGCGCGGGCGCGACCGACACGCTGATCTCGGAGGGCTTGGGCGGCTCGACGTTCAGCGCCTTGTGCATGATGGCGCTGAACGTGCCCTCGAACGGGCGGTCGCCGGTGAGCAGCTGATAGAGCACCACACCGGCGGAATAGAGGTCGGTGCGCAGATCCACGGGCTCGCCGCGGAACTGCTCGGGCGACATGTAGGCGGGCGTGCCGAGCACCGTGCCGGCCTGGGTCATGGTCGAGGACTCGATCCGGGCGATGCCGAAATCGGTCACCTTCACCTGGCCCGACTTGGTCAGCATGATGTTGGCGGGCTTGATGTCGCGATGGACGATGCCCTTCTCGTGCGCGTGGCCCAGCGCCGCGAGCAGCTCGTCCATCACGCGGGCGATCTCCTTGAGCGGCAGCCGCTCGCCCTTGTCGATCAGCCCCTTCAGCGAGCCGCCCTCGATGTACTCCATGACGAGATAGGCGAGCCCGCCCTGCTCGCCGTAGTCGTAGATCTGCACGACATTCGGATGCGACAGCCGTCCCGCTGCCTGCGCCTCGCGCTTGAAGCGGGCGATCTCCTCGGCGGTCTCGGCATCGCCCGCATCGTCGAGCTTGATGGTCTTGATCGCGACCGTGCGCTCGATCACCGGATCGATCGCGCGCCAGACCGTGCCGGCCGCGCCGCGCCCGATCGCGGAGAGGATCTGGTACTTGCCGAGGGTCTGGCCTTCCATCTCGGGGCCCGTTGTGGATGCTGGCACGACTCTGCCTCATCATCCGCAGCCGGGGAACACCCGATTCGGGGAAAGGCGGGAGGATGCACGGATTCCGTGCCGATAGGTTCGGCCAAGGAACATTTGGCCCGGGAGTCGGGGCATGCTAGCCTCGCGCGTCGTGAGGGGGAGGCGAATGACGCCACGCCGGGCCGGCCCGCGCCGGATTCACGGAGCGCCGAGGATCGGCCCGCGCGTCGCGCTGGCGCTGCTCGCGGCACTCGTGCCGGCCGCCCTGGCCTCCGCCCAGACCGCGCCGCCGCCGGTGCTGGCGCCGCCGACCGAGCGCATCACCGTGCCCCCGCCGCCGCCGCGGCCCGAGCTCCGGATGCCGGCGCCCGAGGCACCCGTGCTGACGCCCCCGCCGCCGGGTGCGGAGGCGGTGCGCCTGGTGCCGCGCGCGATCCTGGTCGAGGGCGCGACCGCGATCCTCCCCGGCCGCATCGAGGCCGAGACCAGCCGCCTGATCGGCCGCGAGGTGACGGTCGCGGAGATCTTCGCGCTCGCCCAGCGGCTGGAGCAGCTCTATCTCGACGCCGGGTTCTTCCTGAGCCGCGTGGTCGTGCCGCCGCAGCGCGTCGAGAACGGCGTGGTGCGGATCCGTGCGATCGAGGGCAGCATCGCCGAGATCGAGTACGAGGGCGATATCGGCCCGGCGATCGCGCAGGTGCGTGCCTTCCTCGCGCCGCTCCTGGCGGAGCGGCCGCTCAGCGTGGCCACGCTTGAACGCGCGCTGCTGCTGGCGAACGACATCCCGGGGGTGACGGCGGCGGCGACGCTGCGCCCGGGCACGACGGAAGGGGCCCCGCTGCTCAGCGTCAGCGTCTCGCGCAAGCCCTATGACGGCGTGCTGGTGTATGACAATCGCGGCTCGCGGCTGCAGGGCCCGACCCAGCTTTTCGCGATCGGCGGGCTGAACAGCTTCACGCGCTTCGGCGAACGGACCGAACTGCTGATCGTCACCACGGCGCTGCGCGGCCAGCCCGAGCAGCGGCGCGAGCAGAACTTCGCCCAGCTCAATCTCTCCGGTTACCTCGGCGGCAGCGGGCTTGCGCTGCGCGCCTTCGCCGGCGTCAACCGCACCGAGCCGGGCACGCCGCTCGCCGAGATCGGCTATCGCGGCAACGTGTTCGTCGCCGGGATCGGCGCCTCCTACCCGATCATCCGCTCGCGCGCGACCACGCTGACCGTGACCGGCCAGTTCGACATCTACAACGCGGACTCGCAGGAGGACGCGCAGCGTGCGTTGCAGCAGCGGACCGAGGCACGCTATCGCACCGCGCGGTTCGGCCTGGAGGCGAGCTTCCGGGACGAATGGCTCGGCATCACCGGGATGCGCGCGACGTTCCATCGCGGCATCGACGGTTTCCGCGCCTCGCCCAACGACATCACCGCGCTGGTGCCGCGGCCGGGCGCCGAGCCCGGCTTCATCAAATGGACCGGCGAGGTGTCGCGCCTGCAGGCGCTGTTCTCGGCCGGACGCTGGGCATTCGACCTGCTCGGCGTGGTGGCCGGGCAGTACACCAACGACCTCCTGCCGCAGCAGGAGAAGTTCTTCCTCGGCGGCGACCGGCTGGGGCGCGGCTTCTACGCCGGCGAGGTGACGGGCGATCGCGCCGTCATCGGCTTGGTCGAACTCCGCGCGACCTCGGTGCTGCGACTGACCGAGGCGGACGCCGACGGATTGCCGGTGCAGTTCTACGGTTTCGTCGATCTCGGCCGCGCCTGGGATCGCGCCGCGCCGGGCCTGCCGACGCCGGCCGCCATACCCATGCGTTCGGCGGGCCTCGGCGTGCGCATGGATATCCGCTCCTGGCTCACCTTCGAGCTCGAAGGTGTGCGCAGGTTCACACGCGAGTTCGCTGGCGCGAATGTCCAACCTCTGTCAATGTACGCGGGGTTCTTCAGGCTCACCGGCCGCTTCTGAAGCGGCTTGAGAACGGGGGAGGGGAGCGGCGAACCGGGCCATGTCTGTGCGCGGCCATCATCGGCGGAAACTGCTGCTCGCATCGTGCACGGCGCTGACCGCGCTGTATCCCATACAGGCGCATGCCAATCCGCAGGGCGGCGCGGTGGTGGCGGGACAGGCCAGCATCGAAACGCCGTCGCAAGGACACCTGGTGGTGCGCCAGGGCAGCGCGCGCGCGGTGATCGACTGGCGGAGCTTCTCGATCGGCGCGGGCGAGCATACCCAGTTCGTGCAGCCCTCGACCTCCTCGGTCGCGCTGAACCGCGTCACCGGCCCCGACCCGTCGGTGATCGCCGGGCGCCTCTCCGCGAACGGAAGGATCGTGCTCCAGAACGAGGCGGGCGTGACCTTCTCCGAGGGCGCGCAGGTGAACGCCGCGAGCCTGCTCGCCACCACCTCGCGGATCGATGCGCAGCGGCTGATGAACACGGGCGAGGTGGTCGCGAACCTGCCGGGCCGGGTCGCGGGCGCGCGGGTCGAGAACCGCGGCGACATCACCGTCGCCGACAGCGGTGTGGCCGCGCTGGTGGGCCCGGAGGTGCGCAACTCCGGCCGCATCGTCGCGCGCCAGGGCCGCGTCGTGCTGGGCGGGGCCGAGACCTACACGATCGATCTCGCCGGCGACGGGCTGGTCGCGTTCGAGGTGCGCGATCCCGTCGCGCGCGCGCCGTCGGATGGCGGCGCGGTGGTGGCGAACACCGGCACGATCGAGGCCCCGGGCGGGCAGGTGATCGTCTCGGCGCGTGCCGCGCGCGGGGTGGTGGACGACGTGATCTTCGCCGGCGGCCGCATCGCCGCCACGGCCGTGCGCCAGGAGGGGGGCACGATCGTGCTCGGCGGCGGCGATGCCGGCACGGTGACGGTCGCGGGCAATCTCGATGTCTCGGGCACGGGCGCGGGTCAGCGTGGCGGCACCGTCGATGTGCGCGGCGAGCGGATCGTCATGCGCTCGGGTTCCCGCATCGACGCCTCGGGCCGCGCCGGCGGTGGCACCGTGAGGATCGGCGGCGACCTCCAGGGCCGGGGCCCGGGCCCGACCGCGCAGAGCGTCGTGGTCGAGCGCGACGTCACGATCCTGGCCGATGCGACCGCACGCGGCGACGGCGGCACCACGATCGTCTGGTCCGACGAGGTGACGCGGTTCTGGGGCCGTATCAGCGCGCGCGGCGGCCCAGAGGGCGGCGATGGCGGCTTCGCCGAGGTCTCCTCCAAGGGATGGCTCGACTATCGTGGCGTCGCCGATCTGCGCGCCACCCTCGGTCAGGTCGGCGTGCTGCTGCTCGACCCGAGCAACCTGACGATCTCGGATGTCGACACATCGGGCATCGATTTCGGTCCGCCGATCGCGCCGACCTCCGGAAATTCGATCCTTAACGTCAACGATCTCCAGGCGCAACTGGCGCTGGCCAATGTCACGGTCACGACCGTCGCGAGCCCGGACACCCCGGGCGAGACCGGCGTGATCGCGATCGTCGCGAGTTTCGTCATCCCGGATGCGCGCACGCTGACCCTGGAAGCGGCCGGCGCGATCCAGCATGGCGCCGGCACGACGATCGCCTCGTCAGGCTCGTCCAACCTCGTGATGCGCTCGGGCGTCGGCGCGGGAGGGTCGGGCGGGATCATCACCGCCGGCACGATCGCGCTCGGGCCGGCCGGCATCCTGGTGCTCGACGCGACCGGCGGGGGCACCGGCGCCGGCGGGCAGATCGCCCAGACCGGCGGTTCCCTCTCCGGCGCGCAGCTGCTCGCGCAGGCGGCCGCGCAGGTGGCGCTGAACGCCACCACCTTCGGCACCATCGCGGGCAGTTCGGTCGGTGGTTTCGATGTGGCCGGATCAGCCGGCAATCTGACGGTCGGCACGGTGCAGGGCGTGGCCGGCATCACCGCGACCGGCGCGGGCGCGTCGGTCACGCTCAGCGCCGCGGGCGACCTGACGGTCGGCCAGTCGATCGGCGCGGGCGCGGGCAACGTGCTGCTGACGGCGGGCACGGGCGGGACCGGGTCGCTGACGCAGACCGGCGGCGCGATCTCCGGTGCGGGGCTGCGCGCCCAGGCCGCGGACGCGGTCTCGATCAACAGCGCCGCGATCACCACCGTCGCCGGCAGTGCGGGCGGCGCATTCAGTGTCGCCGACACCTCCGGCGGCCTCACTGTCGGCACCGTGCAGGGCGTGTCGGGGATCACCGCGAGCGGAGCGGCCCCCTCCGTCACGCTCAGCACGCCGGGCGACCTCACGGTGAGCCAGGCGATCACGGCGGGCACCGGACCCGTCGCGCTCACCACGGGCGCGGGCGGCCGTCTCACCGTCAACCAGGGCGTGACCGCCGGCCGCGTCGCGGTGACCGCCGACCAGATCGCCGTCAACGCCGCGCTCGGCAGCGGCGCGACGGGGGTGGACATCGCCACCGCGACGGCGGGCCGGAACATCCTGGTCGGCAGCGGCACCGGCGGCTCGCAGCTCGGCAACCCTGGCAACGACAGCACCGCACTCGCCGTGAACCAGGAGGAGTTCGACCGGCTCGGCTCCGCCACCGCGGCGGTGCGGCTCAGCACCGGCTCGGGCACGATCGCGATCCAGGGCGCCCCGCCCGCAGGCTCGGTCGGGCTCGATCTCGGCACGCGGCGGCTGTTCCTCGCGACCGGCAACGGCAGCGCCGCCGCGATCACGCAGACGCACCGGGTCATCGGTGCGGCGGGTTCCGCCCTGGCAGCGGGCACTCCCGGCAGCGTGGTGCTGACCAACAGCGGCAACGACGTGCCGCTGATCGCCGGCCGTGCCGGCGGCCCACTCACCAGCTTCGCCTATACCGCCACCGGCGGCGTGACGGTCGGCACCGTCCTGGGCGGCGGCGGCATTTCCGACCTGGGCGGCATCATCACCACCGGCGCGCCGATCACGCTCTCCGTCAACGGCGCGCTCGCCTTGAACCAGCCGCTGACCGCCCCGGGCGGCACGGTCTCGCTGACCAATGCGGGCACGGCGGCGATCACGCAGGGCGCGACCGGAACGATCACCGCGACGCGGCTCGCGATCCAGACCGGCGGGCCGGCCACGCTGACCGATGCCGCGAACCAGGTCACCAATCTCGGCGCGGTCACGGCGGGCGGCCTCGCCTTCCGGAACGTGACCGCGGCGACGGTGGCGGCGCGCAACACGGGCTCGGGCGCGATCGACATCACGGGCCAGAACAGCGTGACGATCGGCAGCGACCCGCTGCTGGGTGTCACCGGCGTGCAGAACCTCGCGGGCGCGGTCACGCTCGACGCGGCGGCGACGCTGCTGGTCACCGAGGCGGTGTCTGCGACCGGCACGGCGACGCTGCTCGGCACCCAGGTGACGGTGAACGACATCGTCGCGGCGCCCAGGGTCAATGTCGCGGCGGACGGGCTGACCATCAACCCGCTCACCGGCGCGCTCGGGACCGCGACGCTGACCGAGGCGGTGCTGCGCACCCGCACCGCCGGGCGGCCGATCAGCCTCGGCGCGATCGCCGCCGGCGAGCTGTCGATCGGTGCGGATCAACTCGGTCGGATCGGCGTCGGCGCGCCGTCCTATCATCTGCGTATCGGCAGCGTCGGCGGCGCGCTCCGTCCCGGCGAGGCCGCGACCGGCACGCTGACCATCCGCGGCACGGCCGACTTCTCGGGCCGGGCGCTGACGCTGGAAGCGGGCGCGGCGGGTGCGGCCGTGACCCAGGATCCAGGTGACGCCGTGTTCGCCGGCAGCCTGATCGCGCGGGCCGCACAGGGCTCGGTGCTGCTGGGGGGGGCGGACAACGCGGTCGGTACCCTGGCCGGCGCGGCACTCGGCGCCACCTCGGATTTCGAGTTCCTCGGCCTCGGCAATGTCACGCTCGGCAGCCTGACCCATGGCACGGACGCGGCGTTGGCCGGCGTGACGGCCGGGCGGACGGCGCGGCTCGGCAGCGTCTTCGGCACGGTGCAGCAGACCGCTGCGGCGCCGATCGCGGCGCAGAGCCTGCTTGCGCGTTCCGATTTCGGCGCGGTGAACCTGACCGCATCGGCGGCCAACACCGTCGGCACGATCGCGGGTGACGCCTTCGCCGGCTTCCGCTATCGCGGCGCCGATGGCCTGACGGTCGGCACGATCGCGCCGAGTGTCGCGTTCCCCGGCATCGCCAACGGCATCACCATCACCTCGGCCGGTGCGCCGGTCACGCTGATCGCCGGGGGCGACCTCGCGCTCGCGGCACCGATCGGCGCCGGCAACGGCACGGTGCGGCTGCAATCCGGCCAGGATCTGACCCAGGCCGCCGCGGGCGTGGTGACGGCGGACGCCCTGCTCGCCCGCGCCGGCCGCGACGTGCTGCTGGACGGCGCCAACGGCACCGAGCTTCCAGGCGCGCCGGGCGGCACCGGTGGCAACCAGGTGGGCACGCTCGCCGCCGTGGCCGGGCGCGAGCTCTGGTACCGCAGCGCGCAGGGCTTCACGGTCGGCTCGGTCGCGGCGGACCCCGGGCTCGTCGCCGGGGCGACGGGGGCGAGCGGTGGGCCGGACGGCGTGGTCCGGCTGGCGGCGACCAACGCGTTCGGCCAGATCACCGTCAACGACGCGATCACCGCTCCGGCGGTGGAGCTTGCCGCCGATCTTCTCGCCATCAACGCCTCGGTCGGGGCCAGCGCCGCGGCGGTGGTCGCCCGCCCGTTCACCGCCGGCCGCGGCGTTGTCCTCGGCGATGCCGCGTTCCTGGACCCGCTGTTCTCGCTGGTGCTGAGCGCGGCCGAGATCGACCTGCTCGGCGGCGCCTCCTCGACGCTGCGCTTCGGTTCGGCCGGCAACGCCGGCGAGGCGGCCTCGGGGACGCTGATCGTGCGTGGACCCGGGGGTATCCGCGTCAACCGCGCGGGCCAGCCGGGCGATGCCCGCACGGTCGTGCTGGAAAGCGGTGCGGCGGAGGCCGGGGCGATCAGCCAGACCGGACCGATCACCGGCGGCGGCGCGGCGACGCTGGTTGCGGCCGCTCCCGCGGGCGAGGTGCTGCTCGGCGACACGGCGAACGATGTCGGCACGATCGCGGGCACCGCCGCCGCTGCCGGGTTCCGCTACCGCGCCGCCGGGTCGGTCACGGTCGGGCAGACCGCGACCGTGACGGCCGGCGCCGGCACGGCCCTCACCATCAACGGCCGCGATGGCATCCGCGGCACGGTGCCCTCCCTGCCGATCACGCTCATGGCCGGCGGCAACCTGAGCCTCGCCCGGCCGCTCGATGCCGGCACGCAGGCGATCCGGCTCGAGGCGGGCGGCGCGCTGAGCCAGACCGGCGCCGGCACGCTCTCGGCCGGCGCGCTGCTCGCCCGCGGCGGGAGCGTCGATCTCACCAGCGCCGTGAATGCGGTCGGCGTGCTGGCGGGCGGCTCCGTCTCCGGCTTCCGGTTCCGCCACGGCGGCTCCCTGACCGTCGGCGCGCTCGCGGCGGACCCCGCCTTGCCGGTGCCGGGCCAGTCGGGCGTGGCCAGCGCCACGGGCAGCGCGCCGATCACGCTGGTCGTGGATGGCGGCGGCCTCACGCTCACGAACGCGGTGGATGCGGGCCTGAACCCTGCCTCGACCGTCCGGCTCCAGGCCGACGGCACGCTGAGCCAGGGCGCTTCGGGCTTCGTGATCGCCGACGCGCTGCTCGCGCGCGCCGGCGCCGTGCTGCTCGACCAGACCAATCTGGTCCGGAGCATCGCCGGCGAGGCGCCGTCGCAGTTCCGTTTCCGCAACTTCAGCGGCGTGACGGTGGGCGAGGTCGCTGGCGACGGCACCCTGGTCGCGGGTGCGACGGGCGTGCGGCTCGTCTCCGGCGCCGGCACGGTCACGGTGGTGGGCGGCAGCGGCGGCGGCGCCAATGGCGGCGTGGTGCTGAGCCGTCCCGTTGACGCCGGCAGCGGCACGGTCCTGCTGGAGGCCGGCGCGGGTGCGGGAAGCCACGTCCAGCAGACCTCGGACGGCCGGATCGATGCGGCAACGCTCGAGGCCGTAGCGCCTGCCGGCGGCGTCGATCTCGCCAGCGCCGGGGCGATCAACGCGGTCGGCGGCATCACCGGGTTCGGCCGCGACGGATTCCGCTTCCGCGCCGTCGGGCCGCTCGCGGTCGGCGCAGCTGGGATCGGCACGACGAACGCGCCGCTGACGCTTGTCTCCGGCGGCGGCCTCACCCTGCTCGGCCCGCTCGCCGCCGGCACCGGCACGGTCCGGCTCCGCGCGCTCGCCGGTGACATCACGCAAAGCGGTGGCACCATCACCGCCGGCGCGCTCGCGCTGAGCGCCGAGGGTGGCAGCATCGATGTGAGCCGGCCGGGCAACGCGTTCGACGTCTTCGCCGGCGCGGCGCAGGGTGCGCTCGTCTTCGACGTCGCCGGCGCGCTGACGGTCGCCGCGATCGGCGCGGACGGCCCGGCCGAAAGCCAGGTCGGTGTGGTGAACCCCGCCGCCGTGCTGGTCCCCGGTTTTGGTGGCGCAACCTCGAGCAACGGCGAGGTGCGGATCACCACCAACGGGCTGCTCACCGTCTCCGGTACCGCGTCGGCCGGCACCGACGTGATCCTGACCTCGCAGCAGGGGCTGACGCTCAGCGGCGCGGTGGTTGCGGCCGGCGATGCGCTGCTGAGCGCGGTGGGCGCGCTGACGGTCGCCGACACGGGCAGCATCGTCGCCGGTCAGGCCGTCACGCTCGATGCCGGCGGACCGATCACGATTGCAGGCTCCCTCCAGGCCGGCACCACCGCTGCGCTCGACACCGTCCAGTCGATCGCCGTGACGGCGTCCGGCAGCGTGCGTGCGGCCGGCACGGCGACGCTCGCGGCGGGCACGATGCTCGACGTCGCTGGAACGGTCGATGCCGGCGGCAGCGCGAGCCTGGGCGCGGGCGACTTCCTGTCTGTTGGCGGAACGGTTCAGGCGGATGCGGCGGCGACGCTCACATCCGGCGGTGGGATCAATGTCTGGGGCACGGTCCGCGCCGGGACGGATGCCAGCCTGACCTCCGGCACGTGGATGATCGTCGACGGAACCGTGCAGGCGGCCGGCTCGGCGAGCCTCGCCGCCGGGGCGTGGCTCGACCTCGGCGGCGCGGTCGTCGCGGGGCTCGACGCGACGCTCGACGCGGGCGCGGACCTGCGGGTGCTGTCGGGCGGCCTGGTGCGCAGCGCCGGCTCGGCGAGCCTGACCGCAGCCACGTTCCTGGTGCATGAGGGCGTGGTGGACGCGGACGGCAACGCCACGCTCACGGCCGGGCAGTGGATGTGGCTCGCCGGCAACCTTGTCGCCGGCGGCGACGCCAGCGTGACCGCGGGAACGGAACTGCATGTGCTTGGTCTCGTCGCGGTCGCAGGCGAGGCCGCGCTGGAGGCGGGCACCGACCTCCGGGCGTTCGCGGGCGCGCAGGTGCTGTCGAACGGGCCGGTCACGCTGACCGCCACGCAGTCGCTCCTCGTCGAGGGCATGATCGAGACCGGCGCCGACGCGACGCTGACCTCGGGCCAGACGACGACGGTCGCCGCCGGCGGTGCGGTCCGCGCGGCCGGGGCGGCGACGCTCGTGGCCGGCAGCACACTGGCGATCGACGGCGCGGTCGCGGCTGGGGCCGGTGTGGACCTGACCGCAGGCGCGGCACTGTCGTTGAGCGCGGGCGGGAGCGTGACGTCCGGCGCCGACGCGACGCTTGCGGCCCCTGGTCCGATCCTCGTCGGTGGTGAGCTGCGCGCCGACGGGTCGGTAATCCTCGACACGCCGAGCGGGATCAGCGTGCCCGGCACGATCGGTGCCGGCGCGAATGCTGCGCTGAGCGCGGGTCAGGCCATCGCCGTCGCCGGCATGATCGAGGCGGGCGGGGCGGCGACGCTCGTGGCCGGCAGCACACTGACGATCGACGGCGCGGTCGCGGCTGGCGCCGATGTGGACCTCACCGCAGGCGCGGCGCTGTCGTTGAACGCGGGCGGGAGCGTGACGTCCGGTGCCGCCGCAACGCTTGCTGCCGCTGGGCCGATTTTCGTCGGTGGTGATGTGCGCGCGGCCGGCTTCGTCACGCTCGACACGCCGGGTGCGATCGACGTGCCCGGCACGATCGCTGCCGGTGCGAATGCCGCGCTGAGGGCGGGGCAGGACATCGCCGTCGCTGGCGCGGTGGAGGCGGGCGGGGCGGCGACGCTCGTGGCCGGCCAGGCGATCGCCGTGCCGGGCCGCGTGCTGGCCGGGCTCGATGCCGTGCTCGATGCGGCGACGGCGTTGAGCGACAGCGGCACGATCAGCGCCGGGCGCGACGCCATCCTGACGGCCGGACAGGCGATGACGATCGCCGGCACCAGCGTGCTCGCCGGGCGGGATGCGGTGCTGACCACATCCGGGTCGCTGACGATCATTGGCCGGATCGAGGCGGGCCGCGACGTGATCCTGTCGAGCGGGCTGGATGTCACCATTCCGGGCATCGTGCTCGCCGGGGCCGACACGCTGATCGGCGCGGCGCGCGAGATGCGGATCGCGGGCAGCGTCGGGGCCGGATCGGGCGGCCTGCTGATCCTCGGCTTCGGCACCGACTTCACCCTGGAAGGCCAGCTCGGCGCGCCGGACGGGCGGGTGATGATCCGCCGCGCCGCGCCGCTCGTCGCGGGCAGCACCGGCACGATCACGCTGGACGGCGGCGGCCAGCAGTTCTCGCTTGGCGGCACGCCGGAAATCATCGTGATCGATGCGAGCGGCGATCTGCGCCCCCTCGGCACACCCGACCCGGGCATCGATGTCGGACGGCGCCGGAGCACCCTCGCCGGGCTCATCCTGCAGACGCCGGATCAGATCGCCGCCACGCGCGTCGTGCGCCTGTTCGGCTTCCCCTCCTTTGCCGCGCGTGTCACCGGGACGGTAACCCAGTTCGGTCAGGCCGGTGCCGATGCCGTGCAGAGCACGGTCGATCTCAGCCTCGGTGCGATCAACGCGCCGAACGCGCTGCTCTACGTGTTCGGCGAGAACGGCAGCGTCACCTCCAACCCTGGCTTCGTCAACGCGCTGACGCTGCGCGCGGTCGGCATCTACGTGAACGAGGCCGCGGAGGTGTCGATCTTCGGCGTGATCAACGGGGTGGCCGGCGACAATGCCTCCACCTTCGTGCAGCGCCTCGGCGATCCGCAGTTCCGCCAACGGATCAACGATTGCGCGATCGGCACGATCGGCTGCACCTTCCTCCCGCTCAGCCAGGAGCCGGCGATCTACATCCCCCCGGTGGTTCTGCTGGAGGGCGCCGCGCCGCGCTTCGATGAGAGCTCGGTGCCGATCGTCAACACCGGGCCCGAGGACGTGCTGCGCCCCGGCGGCGAGGCCGACGAGGACGGCCGGGACGAGAACGCCACGGTCTCGCCGGCGGAGGGGCGCGCAGGATGATCCGCCTCCGCCATGGTCTCGCGGCGCTGCTGCTCGCGGTCGCCGGGTGCGCGACGGAGCCCGCCGGGCCGGGCCCAGCCGGCACGGGCGCCGCCCCCACCCTCGGCGATGCCGGCACGACGCTCGCCGGCGAGGCGTGCAGCTTCCGACGTGTCGGCGGCGCGCAGAACCGCGTCGAGATCCTTTGCGGCACCTGGACCTCGCCCTCGGCGCGGCTGTTCTCGGTCGCCGGGCGGCAGGACCCGATGGCGGCGGCGGCGGGCGCGGGGTTCGAGGACTATTTGGCCGCGGTGGCGCAGTGCCAGCCGCCGCGCCCGGCCCAGGTGCTCGGCAACGTGCCGGCGGCGGTGCGCGAGTGCCGCCGGCGCGGCGGCGGCGTGCCGCATCTCGCCCTGGTCGCGGCGGTGGACGGCGCGACCTGGTTCGCCGACGGGGTCACGACCGCGCTGCCGGCCATCGAGGCGACCCTCGGCGCACTGTCGGGACGACGCACCGCCGCCGCCGCGCCGGCGACCGGCGCCGATGCGCTGCGCGCGCTCGCCTTGCAGGTGCGCGGCGATTTCGGCTCGGGCGATGTCGGCCGCTATGACGGGCTGATGCTGCTCGGCTCGCGGCAGAACATCGACCAGGACTTCACCGGTGCCGAAGCCTCGTTCCGCGACGCGCTGGCACTGCACGGACGCCTGTTCGGTGCCGACAGCCCCGACCGCGCCGACGCGATGGCGCATCTCGCGCTGCAGCTCTCCAATCTCGGCCGGTACGAGGAGGCGGACGCGCTGTTCGCCACCGCCGCGGAGATCGCACCGCGCGCCTCCGACCCGCAGATGGCCGCGCGCGTCGCGCATTACCGCGCCTATCACGCGCGCAACCGCGGCCGCCCCGCCGAGGCGACGCGCCACGCGGCGGAAGCCGAGCGCCTCTATCTCGCCGCCGCGCCGACGCTCGCGCGCACCCTCGCCACGATCGACCTCACCGCGCCGGTGCCGCGCGCGGCGCCAGCGCACGGCGCCAACCCGCGCGACCAGCGCCCGTTCGTCGCCCTTTCGCTGGTGCGGGATCACGAGAGCGAGCTGGCGGCTCAGGGCGTGGCCGATCTCTGGCGGCTTGGCGGGATCATGGCCTTCGAGGCGGGCGACTGTGCTGCCGCCGAGCGCGAGGCGCTGCGCTCGGCCGCGCTGCTCGCCCGGCTCGGCGTCGATCCGGGCGGCGTGCGCTACCGCGCCCAGCGCGTGGTCGGCCGCGCCGCCGCCTGCGAGCGGCGCTACGCGGTCGCGGCCTCCGAGCTCGGCGACGCGGTGAGCGGGCTGACCGAGAAGCTGCCGGGGACGGCGCCCGAGGTGATGACGCGGTTCGAGTTCGGCGGCGCGCTGATCAGCGCCACGGCCGGCAACCGCGAGCAGGCGCTCGGTGCCTTCCGCGCGGCCGCGCGCACGCTGCGGGAGCGGCGGCGCAGCGCCTCGGCCGCCGCGGTCGCGCCCTATCTCGACCTGCTGGTGGCGGAGGCGGGCGCGCCGCGCCACGCCGAGGACATGGTCGAGGCGCTCGAGGCCTCGTTCCTGATCTCCGGCGGCGCCGCCGCCGCCGCCGCCGCCGATGCCGCCGCCCTGCTCGCCGGCGAAGGCAGCGCGATCCGCGACCTGCGCGAGGCGCGCCACGCCCGCGACGAGGCCGAGGCGCGCTTCGACCGCGCGGTCGCGGCCGGGGTGGGAGAGGCGGAGCGCGCAACGATCCGCGAGCAGATCGCGACCGCGCAGCGCCGTCTGGCCGAGGCCGAGGCGCGCGTGCAGACCGAGCGGCCGGAATTCGCGCTGCTCTCCGACACGATGATCTCGCCCGCCGAGCTCCGCGCCACGCTGCGCCCGGGCGAGGCGCTGCTCTCGATCGTGCAGGGACCCGAGCGCGCCTACGGATTCCTCGTCACGCGCGACCGGATCGAGGCCTGGCGCATCGCCCTTTCCGAGCGCGAGGCGCAGGCGGCGGTGCGGCGGCTGCGTGCCGGGCTCGCGCCCGACGAGGCGACGGGGCGGATCGCGCCGTTCGATGTCGCCGAGGCGCATCGGCTCTGGCGCCGCCTCGTGCCGACGGGCGCGCCGGACGTGCTCGCGTATCGGCGGCTGGTGATCTCGGCGCTCGGCCCGCTCGCCTCGCTGCCCTTCGCCGTGCTGGTGACCGAGGCGCCGGGACGGATCGCCTCAGATGCCGATTACCGCTCCGTGCCCTGGCTGCTCGCGGGCGAGCGGACGCTCGCCTATGCGCCCTCGGCACTCGCGTTCGCCGCGCAGCGTCGGCTCGCGCGCCCCTCCGCCGCCTCCGAGCCCTATGTCGGCTTCGCCGGCTTCACGCCGCTCTCGCGCGATCGCGCGAGAGCGGCGATCGGGCCGCAGCGGCGCGGCTGCGAGGCCGATGCGGCGGCCCTCGCCGCGCTGCCGCCGCTGCCGGCCGCCGCGCGCGAGGTCGAGATCTCGGCGCGCCAGTTGCGCGCCGGCCCGGGGTCTGTGCGCACCAACTCCGCCTTCACGCGCACCGCCGTCCTCGGCGGCGATCTCTCGCGCTACCGCGTCGTCCATTTCGCCGCGCATGCGGTGCTGACCGACGAGGTGCCGTGCCTCGGCGAGCCCGCGATCATCACCGCGGCCCCGCCGGGCAGCCCGGCGCAGGAGTCGGTCATCCGCCTCTCGGACGTGCTGCGTGCGCGGCTCGATGCCGACCTGGTGGTCATGTCGGCCTGCAACACCGCCGGCCCCGACGGGCGCGGCGCGGGCGAGGCGTTCAGCGGGCTCGCGCGCGGCATGCTCTATGCGGGCGCGCGCTCGCTGCTCGCGACGCACTGGACCGTGCCGGATTTCCCGATCGCGGCGATCGCGGCGCTGACGCTCGCGCGCGTCGGCCGCGGCGAGGAGCCGGCCGAGGCGCTCTCCGAGGCGCAGCGCGAATTCCTGAGCCGCGCCGATGACGGCAACCTGCCGGCCGCCTATGCGCACCCGTTCAACTGGGCAGCACCGGTGGTCATCGGCGGCCAGCAGACCCAGGCACTGCAAGCCCAGCGCTGAGCGCGATCCGCCCCTCGCCGGTCAGCAACGCGCGCTGTGCGGCGATCGCGGGGCGCGCATCCTCGCCCATGCCGAGCAGGCGCAATGCCGCGGTGTCCAGCGCTTCCGGCTCGACGCCGCCCGTGGCCGACCCCAGGGCGGCGAGCAGTGCGGCGCGGATTTCGGCGGGCGGCAGCCAGTCGGGGCGGCGCCACGCCGCCGGCAGCGCCGAGCGGTCGCGCGGCATGATCGCGCTGTCCTCGCCGCGCCAGAACTCGCCCTCGGCGATCAGCCCTTCGAGTTCCCTGGCAAGCCTGAGCGCCTGCGCGAGTGCGGCGCGCTGCTTCGCCGTCGGCGTCTCGATCCCCCAGAGCGCGGCGGCGCGCGCGATCACCGCGTCGCCATGGATCGGCCCCTCGGCGCGCACGATCGCGGCGACGATGCCGCCCAGCCGCGCGAACGGCATCGCGTCCGGCGGTGTGTCGGTCGGCACCGCGACCGCGGCGGGCGTGTAGGGCGTGGAGAGTCCGTGCGCGCCGGGCGCGGCCGCCGCTCCTGACGGTTCGTCGACCGCAACACCGGCGAGCGCGGCGAGGCGGCGCGCCTCCGCTTCGGGCCGCACCAGCCAGTCGGCCGCCCAGGAGCGCGTGAGCCGCCAGCCCATCATCGCGAGCGCGCTTTCCTGCAAGCGGTCGCGGTCGCGCGCCGAGCGGGCGGAGGCGTAGAAATCGCCATCGGTGAGGATGCCGAGCCGGTAGCCCTCGGCGTCCTTCACGGCGACATCGACGAACAGCCCGGCGAGGCCGACACGGCGCGCGACCGCGACGCCGGCACCTTCCAGTGCCGTCGCGATCGCATCGGAGAGCGCGGCATCGTCCTCGCCCGCCTGTGCGGCGCTGACCTCGCCGCCGGCGGCGAAGGCGAGGAAGTCCTTCAGCACCGCCACACCGCGACCCGAGGCGCGGGCAAGGTCGATATCGTCGGCGGTGAGGCCCGAGAACACCACGCAGCGCTTCTTCGCCCGCGTGATCAGCACGTTGAGCCGCCGCTCGCCGCCATCGGCCGAGAGCGGGCCGAACCGCATCGCGAGCCTGCCGTCCGGCCCCTTCGCATAGCCGACGGAGATGAACATCACGTCGCGCTCGTCGCCCTGCACATTCTCCAGGTTCTTGACGAAGAACGGCTCGTGCGGATGGGCGGCGAAGAAGGGCTCGGTGTCGGGGTTGTCGCGCCGCAGCGCCTCGATGGCATCCAGGATCGCGTCGCGCTGGCGGATCGAGAACGCGGCGACACCGAGCGTGTCCTTCGGATGTTCGCGTGCGTGCGCGAGCACGGCCTCCGCGACCGCCTGCGCCTCGACCGCGTTGGTGCCGGTGCCGCCGGTGTCGAAGGCGCCGTCCACGCGCACGAGCGACAGGCCGAGATCCACGCCGCGCGGACGCGGGCTCGGGATCACCAGCAGCCGGTTCTCGTAGAAGGCGCGATTGGAGACGGCGATCAGGCTCTCGTGCCGGCTGCGGTAGTGCCAGCGCAGCATCTGGTTCGGGAAGCCGCGCGCGGTGCAGAGCGAGAGGATGCTCTCGACATCGCTCGCGGCGATGGTCTCGTCGTCGGGCGCATCCCCGTCCTCGTCACCGCCGGTGAGCCGCGCGAAGAAGCGGGTGGGCGGCATCTGCCGGTCGTCGCCGACCACGACGATCTGGCGCGAGCGCGCGACCGCGCCGAGCGCATCCACGGGCTCGATCTGCGATGCCTCGTCGATCACCAGCATGTCGAAGCCGATCGCCGCCGGGTCGAGGAAGGCCGCGACCGAGAGCGGGCTCATCATGAATACGGGCTTGATCGCCTGCACGGCGGGGCCGGCGCGCGCGAGCAGCGTGCGGATCGGCAGGTGCCGCGAGCGCTTGGCGATCTCGCCGCGCAGCACGGCCATCTCGCGCAGCATGTCGGGGCCTTCCGCGATGCGCAGCCGTGAAGCATGCGCGGCGGCGGCCTCCGCCCGCGCGAGCGCGAGGCGGGCCTGGTCGGCTTGGCGGAACTCCTCGACCAGGCGCGAGAAGGCGGGGCCATCGAAGGCGGCGAGGGTCGGGTTGGCGCGCATCGCCGCCGCCATCAGGGCTTCGGCGAGCGCGAAGCGGAACGTGGCGGCGGCATCCTCGGGCGCGATCCGGCCGTCGGCGAGACGATCCGCGACCGCGCCGATCCCGGCCTCCGCGGCCTGCGCCGCGAGCCGTGCCCAGGCGAGCCAGTCGGCGAGCGCGGCCGGCGCGGCGGCCCATTGCGCGAGGCGGTCGGCGAGCGCGGCGAGGGGCGGATCCTCGGCGCCGAACGCCGCCGCGCGGTCGAGCGCGAGTTCGGCGAAGAGCGGCTCGGCGGTCGCGCGGTAGCGCGCGAGCGCCGCTTCCAGCGTGGCCGCCCGTGCCGGATCGGGCGCGACCGTGGCGGCGTCGGGCGCGGCGCGCAGCAGGCGCTGGCCCTCCAGTACGGCATCGAGGGCCGCCACCGGATCGGCTGGCGGCGCGGCAAACAGCGCGGCGACGAGATCGCGGGCCGCACGGTGGGCGCCGCTGAAGCTGCGCAGGAAGCCGCTGCCCTTCGCGAGTTCGTCGCGCGCCTCGGCGATCCCCGGTGTGGCCCAGGCAGCGTCCCGCAGGCCCGGCACGCGCGCACGGATCGCGGCCAGCGCGGCCGCCGCCTGGAGCGCGGCGAGGGTCCGTTCCGCGGCCGCAAGCGTGGCCTCGGGGCCTGCCGCCGCGCGCAGTGCCGCGATCGCCTCCAGCGCCGGCGGGAGGCGCGCGGGCAGGCGGTCGAGCTCGGTCGGCAGCAGCGTGGTCGCGCGCACGCCCCGCCAGGGATGGCGGGCGGGCAGGCCGATGCGCTGCACGGTCGCGGCCATCTCGCGCGTCAGGCGCTGCGCATCGCGGATCTGCGCCGCCGTCCAGCCCGCGGCGTCCAGGCGCAGCTCGGGCGGCCGCACGCCCCCCTGCTTCAGCCGCGCGACCTCGCCGATCGCGCGGAACGCGGTCCAGCCGGTCGCGCCGATGGGGGCGTGCATGGCACTCGCGTGGCGATTCAGCCGGCCGCGCAACGCGCCGAGCGGCCGGATCACCGCCTCGCGGTCGGGCCGGGCGGGGCGGGGCGCCTTCAGGGTCGCGTCCAGTTCGGCGAGCAGCGCGCGCCGGTTCGCCCCGTCGCTGTGCAGCGCGAGGCACGCGGCGCCGAGGCCGACGCCCGCGAGCCGCCGCTGCACCACTTCCAGCGCGGCGAGCTTCTCGGCGACGAACAGCACGGTCTTGCCGTCCAGCACCGCCTGGGCGATCAGGTTGGTGATCACCTGGCTCTTGCCGGTGCCGGGCGGACCCTGGATCACCACCGAGGCGCCGCGCCGCACCGCCTCCGCGGCGAGCGTCTGGCTGCCATCGGAGTCGAGCGCGAAGTCCAGTCTTTCCACCGGAATGAGCGCGTCGATGTCGGCGTCGTCGGGGAACGCATCGAAGCGCGGCGGCGGCTCGGCGCCGAGCAGCACGCGCACCAGCGGATGCGACGCGATCTCAGGTCGTTCCAGGTCGCGGTACATCAGGTACTTGGCGAAGGAGAACAATCCGAGCGCGATCCCGTCGGCCTCGACGCGGAACCCGGCCGGCGCGACGGCCTCCGCCACGGCGCCGAACCACGCCGCCGCCGTGGTCCAGGCATCGGCCGTACGCTCGTCGAGCTCGGGCGGATCGGGCAGGCGGATGCGGAACTGGTCCGCCAGCATCGCCGCGAGGGTCAGGTTGCCGGCGATCTCGCCCCCGTCCCAGCGCAGCCGGAAGGCATCGCGGGCGGTGGCGCGGGTCAGCGTGCAGGGCACCAGCAGCAGCGGCGCGCGGCGTTCGGTTCCCGGTGTGCGCGGATCGCTCCACACCAGCTGCCCGAGCGCGAGAAAGAGGATGTTCAGCCCCTGCTCCTGGAGGAAGCCGCGCGCGTCGCGCTCGATCCGCGTCAGCACACGCGCGAGCGCGGTCGCGGTGAGCGGGGCCGACAGGATCAGGTCGTCCGGGTCGGGCAGGCTCGCCGCCCCCGGCGCAGCGGCCGCGCGGCGCCGGCGCGGTCCCGCCTCGCCCTCCGCCTCGGCCTCCATCGGCGCGAAGCCCATGGCCTTCGATTCGGACACCAGGCGCGCGAACACCGAGGCCGAGCGCTCGCCCGCGATCGGCAGCACGCCGGCGCTGCGCGTCGGCAGCGACAGCAGCCGGTTGCGCGTCGAAAGGTCGAGCAACTCGCGCTGCGCCCGCGCCAGCGCCGCACCCACCGGATCGGTCATCCGCGACTCCCCTGGACCGGCGCCACCATAGCCGACGCGGCCTCCGTTTCGCCTGCTTGACGCTGACAGGCGCGGGCGCGTTCAATCGCGCCCGCCACGGCCCGCAGGCAAGGGCCGGAAACCGAAAACGCTGAGGAGACGTTTCGCATGCTGACCCGCCGCACCCTCGGTCGCGTCGCGGCCGCCGCCGGCGCCGCCGCGCTTGCCACCCCCGCGATCGCGCAGGCGCAATGGCCCGCGCGGCCGATCCAGTTCATCGTCCCCTGGGGCGCGGGCGGCGGCACCGACTATCACAGCCGCACGATCGCGACGCTGCTGGAGCGCGAGCTGCGCACGCCCGTGACGGTGGTGAACCGCACCGGCGGGTCGGGCGTGGTCGGCCATTCCGCGATCGCCGAGGCGGCACCCGACGGCTACACGATCGGCGCCGTCACGGTCGAGATCGGCATGATGCACTGGCAGGGCCTGACCCGCCTGACCTGGCGCGACTACACGCCGATCGCGATGATGAACCTCGTCCCGGCGGGCGTGCAGGTCGCGGCCGACAGCCCGTGGAAGACGCTCAAGGACATGATCGACGACATCCGGGCGAATCCGGGCAAGTACAAGTCGTCGGGCACGGGGCAGGGGGGCATCTGGCATCTCGCGATCGCGGGGCTGTTGCAGTCGGTCGGGCTCGCGCCCGACGCGGCCCCCTGGATTCCCTCGGACGGCGCGGCCTCGGGGCTGCGCGAGCTGGTCGCGGGCGGCGTGCACATCGTCCCCTGCGGCATTCCCGAGGCGGCGACCTTGCTGCGCGCCGGGCGTGTGCGCTCGCTCGCGGCGATGATGCCGGAGCGCGTGCCCGCCTTCCCCGACATCCCGACGGTGAAGGAGGCGATCGGCTCCGACTGGACGCTCGCCTCCTATCTCTCGGTGATGGGGCCGAAGGGGATTCCCGAGGCGATCGCGAAGCGGCTCGAGGAGGCCTCGATGAAGGCGATGGGCACGGCCGAGTGGAAGCAGGCCATGGATGCGCGCGGCTTCGGGCTGAGCCCGATGCCGGCCGCCCAGCTCGCCGCCTTCGTCGAGAAGTCGGACAACGACCTCGGCGGCGTGATGAAGGCGCTCGGGCTGGCGCGGTCCTGACCGCTTGAAGCTGTCGGACGCCGCGCTGGGCGTGGTGCTGCTCGGCGCGGCGGCCGCGATCGCGTGGACCGCCCGGGGCTTCCCGGTGGTTCCCGGCCAGGCCTTCGGGCCGTCGCTGTTCCCGGGCGTGATCGCGGCCGGCTTGGCGCTCTGCGCGATCGGGCTGTTCCTGCGCCACGCCCGGGCCGGGCGCGGGGCGCGCTGGATCGAGCCGGGGCCGCTGTTGACCGATCCGCGCGCGCGGCTCGATGCACTGCTCGTGCTGGGCGCGATTGTCGCCTATCTGGCGGTGGCGGAGCGTCTCGGCTTCATTCCCACGGCCGCGGCGATCCTGCTGGTGCTCACGCGCCGGTTCGGTGCGTCGTGGCGGCTCGCGATCGCCACAGCCGTGCTCGGTCCGCTGGCAATCCATCTGATGTTCGCCGAGTGGCTGCGCGTGCCGCTGCCGCTCGGCGTGCTGCTGCATCTCAGGTACGGCGCATGATCGAGGCGCTGCCGCAGGCCTTCGCGCTGCTGCTCCAGCCGCAGACCGTGCTGGTCGGCATCGGCGCCGCCCTGTTCGGCCTGTTCGTCGGCTCGATGCCGGGCCTGTCGGCGACCATGGCGGTCGCGCTGCTGGTGCCGGTGAGCTTCTTCCTCGATCCCGTCACCGCGCTCACCGCCGTGGTGATGACGACCGCGATGGCGATCTTCGCCGGCGACATCCCCGGCGCGCTGATGCGCATTCCGGGCACGCCCGCCTCGGCCGCCTATGTGGACGATGCCTACAACCTGACGAAGCAGGGCAAGCCGGAGCTCGCCCTCGGGATCTGTCTCGTCACCTCGGCGATCGGCGGGCTGTTCGGCACGGCCGTGCTGATCCTGCTCGCCCCGCGCCTCGCCGAGGTCGCGCTGCGCTTCTCGGGGATGGAGTATTTCTGGCTGGTCGCGCTCGGGCTCTCCTGCGCGGTGATGGTCGCGGGGCGCGATCCGCTGAAGGGCGCGGTGAGCCTGCTGATCGGGCTGTTCATCGCCACGATCGGGCAGGACGTGACCTCGGGCTATCCGCGCTTCACCATGGGGTTCGGCAACCTGCTCTCGGGGGTCGCGTTCATTCCGGCCATGGTGGGCATGTTCGCGATCGCCGAGATCCTGCGCAACCTGCCGACCATCCGCAACGCCGCCGAGGTGCAGGTGAGGCGCATCGGCAGCATCCTGCGCGGGACCGGTTCCGTGCTGCGGCGCTACCCGGTGAACATCGTGCGCGGCAACACGATCGGCACGGCGATCGGCATCCTGCCGGGCGCGGGCGCCGACATCGCCGCCTGGATCAGCTACGCCGTCGGCAAGCGCTTCTCGAAGGACCCGGACCGGTTCGGCAAGGGCTCGGAGGAGGGGCTGGTCGATGCGGGGGCGGCCAACAACGCCGCGATCGCCGGCGCCTGGGTGCCGGCGCTGGTGTTCGGCATTCCGGGCGATTCCGTCACGGCGATCGTGATCGGTCTGCTGCTGATGAAGGGATTGCAGCCCGGCCCCGACATCTTCCTGATGAACCCGGAGCAGATCGGCGCGCTGTTCCTCGCCTTCATCATCGCCAATCTGATCATGATCCCGATCGGTCTCGTCGCGATCCGGCTCTGTGCCAAGGTGCTGACCGTGCCGCGCCCGGTGTTGACGCCCCTGATCCTGATCTTCTGCATGGTCGGCTCATTCGCGATCGACAACGATCCCTTCGCGCTGGTGATCATGATGGTGATGGGCATTCTCGCCTGGCTGATGGAGGAGAACGGCATCCCCGTGGCGCCCGCGATCCTCGGCATCGTGCTCGGGGACCAGTTCGAGAAGCACTTCATGACGACGATGATGAAGGGCGACGGCAGCCTCGCCTATTTCGTCTCGCGGCCGATCGCGGCGGTGCTGGCGGCGATCACGGCGGTGGTGTGGCTCACCATCCTGGTCGGACTGGTCCGGCGCGGGCGGCAGCAGGAGGTTCCGGGATGACGACACGCAGCGTGGCGGTGACGGGCGGCAATCGCGGCATCGGCGCGGCCACCGCGCGGCTGTTCGCCGCCGAGGGCTGGCGCGTGGCGATCCTGTACGGCTCGGACCGTGCGGCCGCCGAGGCGACGCTCGGTTCGCTCGCGGGCGAGGGGCACCTGATGGTGCAGGCCGATGTCGCCGACAGCGCGTCGGTCGCGGCCGCCGCGGCGACGGTCGGCACCGCGTTCGGCGCGCTCGATGCGCTGGTGAACAACGCCGGCTGGACCCGGCCGGTGCCGCATCACGATCTCGACGCGCTGGACGATGCGCTGATCGAGCGCGTGTTCCGCATCAACGCGATGGGGCCGCTCTACTGCGCGCGCTCCTTCGTCCCGCTGCTCCGCAAGCGCGAGCCCGCGGTGATCGTGAACCTCTCCTCGGTCGCGGCGCGGCGCGGGCAGGGGAGCAGCGTCGCCTACTGCGCGGCGAAGGCGGCGGTCGATACGATGACGATCAGCCTCGGCCGCGCGCTCGCGCCGGCGATCCGCGTGGTGGCGGTCGCTCCCGGGCCGGTCGATACCGACATGGCGCGGATGTGGACACCGGAGCAGCACGCGGCGATCGGCGCCGCGACCCCGCTCGGCTGGGCCAAGCCCGAGGAGATCGCGGTGACGATCTATGCCGCGGTGACGATGATGCCGAAGGTGACGGGCACGACCATCCTCGCCGATGGCGGCCGGGCGCTAGTGTAGCGGAGCTACGCCGCGGCGAGCGGCAGCGTCTTCGCCCGGCGCGTCCCTTCCGCATCGACCGCCCGCAGCGCCGCCACCACGCGGCGCGGGTTCACCATGTGCGGCTCGTTCCAGATCGTCTCGCCCTCGGCGCAGGCGCGTTCGGCCACCCGCATCAGCGCCGCGTCGTCCACGTCGCCGAGCCCGATCGCGGCGAGCGTCGTCGGCAGCCCGACCGACTCGCAGAAGCCGAACACCTCGTCGATCAGCGCCGGCTTGCGGTCGGCCAGCATGAGCAGCGCGAGCGTGCCGATCGCCACCTTCTCGCCGTGCCAGTAGGCGTGAGTCTCGTGCAGCACGGTGAGCCCGTTGTGGATCGCGTGCGCCGCCGCCAGTCCGCCGCTCTCGAAGCCGAGCCCCGACAGCAGCGTGTTCGCCTCGACGATGTGCTCCAGCGCCGGTGTGACCACCTGCTGGGCGCAGGCGGCCTTCGCCAGCACGCCGTATTGCAGCAGCGTGTCGTAGCAGAGCCGGGCGAGCGCATAAGCCGTCATCGGCCCGAGCCGGCCGGTCATGTTTGCGCCGCGCTTGATGCGGCAATCCTCGGCCTCGAACCAGGTCGAGAGCGCATCGCCCATGCCGGCGACCAGGAAGCGCACCGGCGCGCGCGCGATCACGCCCGTATCCACCAGCACGAGGGCGGGGTTGTGCGGCAGGATCAGGTAGCGCTTGAACGCGCCCTCGGGCGTGTAGATCACCGAGAGGGCGGAGGTCGGCGCATCGGTCGAGGCGATGGTCGGCACGATCGCGACCGGCAGGCCGAGGCTGTGCGCGACCGCCTTGGCGGTGTCGAGCGCCTTGCCGCCACCGATGCCGGCGATCACCTCGGCGCCCGAGCCCTTGGCGATCCCGGCGAGGCGGGCGATCTCCTCGTCGCTGCACTCGCCGCCGAACCGCTCCCAGGCGAGCGCGACCTTGCCAGCGAGCCCGGCCTCGATCTCGGGCTTGAGCGTGTCGGCGGCGAAGGGGTCCATCACGGCGAAGCCGCGCGTGCCGAACCGGGCGAGTTCCTCGCCCAGCACCGCGAGCGCGCCCTCGCCCTGCACGTAGCGGCCCGGAAAGATGGCGGTCGTCAGCATCGTGTCCTCCTCCGATCGGTCGGGCCGCAAGGGACACGAACGGGCGCGCGCCTGTCTTGAGCGAGGTCAAGCGCGGACCGGAGTTCACCGAAGCGTCATGCGCGGCGGGCAAAAAAGAGGGGCGCGACCGAAGCCGCGCCCCCGAGTGGCAGCATTCTTTGGGGGGCTGCCGCGCCGACCGCAGCGGGGAGGAGCCGGGCCGTGCGCCATGGACCAGTGCGGTCCGTCGGGGCCTATGTGCGCAGCAAAGAGTTTCGGATGCGTTGCTGTGGATCATGAGGGAGGTTTCAGGTCGAAACCTCACGCTTCTGTGATCGCCAGCGCCATCGCCTGACTCGGAACAAAGCGTGGACAGTCACCACGCGATCCGATGCGACGCGGCCCGGACGCTGTGGTAAGGAGCGCGAACACGCGATCGCCCGGCATCACCCGAGGTTGAGCCTCCGAGACGGCAGGACAGAGACGGACATGGACAAGAACAAGGCGCTCGACCAGGCGCTCCAGCAGATCGAGCGGGCCTTCGGCAAGGGCTCGGTGATGCGCATGGGCGGGCGCGACACCACCGAGGCGATCGAGGTGATCCCGACGGGCTCGCTCGGGCTCGACCTCGCCCTCGGCATCGGCGGCATCCCGCGCGGGCGCATCATCGAGATCTACGGGCCGGAGAGCTCGGGCAAGACCACGCTCGCGCTGCATTGCGTGGCCGAGGCGCAGAAGCGCGGCGGCACCTGCGCCTTCATCGATGCCGAGCACGCCCTCGACCCGGTCTATGCCCGCAAGCTCGGCGTGGATGTGGACAACCTGCTGATCAGCCAGCCCGATTCGGGCGAGCAGGCACTGGAGATTGCCGACACCCTGGTGCGCTCCGGCGCGATCGATGTGCTGGTGGTCGACTCGGTCGCCGCCCTCGTGCCGCGCGCCGAGCTCGAGGGCGAGATGGGCGACAGCCATGTCGGCCTGCACGCGCGGCTGATGAGCCAGGCGCTGCGCAAGCTCACCGGCAGCGTCAGCCGCAGCCGCACGACGCTGATCTTCCTCAACCAGATCCGCCTGAAGATCGGCGTGATGTTCGGCAATCCGGAGACGACGACGGGCGGCAACGCCTTGAAATTCTACGCGTCCATCCGGATGGAGATCCGCCGCATCGGCGCGATCAAGGACCGCGACGAGGTGGTCGGCAACCAGACCCGGGTGAAGGTGGTGAAGAACAAGCTCGCCCCGCCCTTCCGCCAGGTCGAGTTCGACATCACCTATGGCGAGGGCATCAGCAAGACCGGCGAACTCGTTGATCTTGGGGTAAAAGCCGGGGTGGTCGAGAAGTCGGGTGCGTGGTTCAGCTTCGACTCCCAGCGGATCGGCCAGGGCCGCGAGAACGCCAAGGCCTTCCTGCGCGACCACCCGGAGGTGGCGGCCAAGATCGAGGAGCGCATCCGTGCCCAGGCCGGCATGGTCGCGAATGCGCTGATGGCCGAGGGCGGCGAGGAGGCCGAGGCGGCCGAGTAATGCCCGGCTGCCAAAGGTTCGACCTTTGGCGGCCGGGTATCGCGCGTGGGGCTGGCGGGGCGGCCACGCGCGAACGAAACCCGTCATGCCGGCCTGCCGAGGGTGAAACCTTCGGCAGGCCGGTATGAGCGCTCAGGAGCGGGCGGCGAGTTCGGCCGGGCGGGACCAGCCGCCGCCGAGCGCGCGGTACAGCGCCACCGCGGCGAGATAGCGCGTCAGGTCGGCCTGCGAGAGCTGGTCGGTCGCGGCCAGGAATGCCTGCTGGGCCTGGAGCACGGTGATGAAGTCGCTGTCGCCGGCGTTCCAGCGCAGCTCGGCGATCGCATAGGCGCGCTGCGCGGCCTCGTAGGCGGTGCGGCGGAGCGCGTGCGACTCGCGGGCCGCGCGCGAGACCGCGAGCGCATCCTCCACCTCCTGGAACGCGGTCAGGATCGCGGCGGCGTAGCTGTGGCCCAGCTCGCGCATCCGCGCGGTGGCGCGATCCTCGGCCGCGGCGAGCCGCCCGCCCTGGAACACGGGGGCGAGGATCGAGGCCGAGATCACGGTCACCAGCCGCTCCATGGTGAACAGCCCGGCGAGATCGGGCGCAAGCCGATCCGCCGAGACGGTCAGGCGCAGCCCGGGATAGCGCGCGGCGCGCGCGGCCTCGGCATCGAACCCGGCCGAGACAAGCTGCGCCTCGGCGCGCGCGAGATCGGGGCGGCGCGCGAGCAGGTCGGTCGGCAGCCCGGCCTCCACCGGCGGCAGCCGGAGCGGGGCGAGCGAGCGGGCGGCGACCGCGAGCTGGTCCGGCCGGCGGCCGAGCAGCACCGCGAGCGCGTGGCGCTGCTGCGCCTCCTGGCCGGTGAGATCCGCGAGCTGCGCCTCCTGCGAGGCGACTGCGCTCAACTGGCGCTGGATGTCGAGCTCCGAGGCGCCGCCCGCGCCGGCCTGGGCCTGGACGATGCCGAGGATGCGCCGCGCCGCGACCAGGGTCTCGGCCGCGAGGTCGCGCCGCGCGCGGATCGCGACGAGCTGGAAATAGGTCGCTGCGGTCGCCGCCGTGATCGAGAGGGCCAGCGCATCGCGGTCGAACCCGCTCGCCAGCAGATCGGCCGCGCCCGCGCGCGCGTTGGCGCGCAGCCGGCCCCAGAGATCGGCATCCCACGAGACCGTCCCGCCGACCGAGAGGCTGGTGCTGCCGCCCGTGCTGCCGCGCCGGCGCGAGGCCCCGCCATCGAGATCGAGCCAGGGGAACAGCGGCGCGGCATCGATGCGCGCGCCGGCCTCGGCCTGGAGCACCCGCTCGGCCGCGCCGCGCAGGTCCTGGTTGTTCTCGCGCGCCGCCAGGATCAGCGCGTCGAGCTCGGCGCTGCCGAAGCCGCGCCACCACTCGGCGTCGGGCCAGGCGGTCGGCGCATCGATCGGCGCGTTGGCGTACTGATCCGCCGCGCCCAGCGTGTAGATCGGCAGGGGGATGCGGGCGCATCCCGTGGCGACACCTGCGGCCGCCAGCAGCAGGGTCGCGCGCCGCCGCATCACTCGTTCGCCAGCGCCCGCACGGGATCGAGCCCGGCCGCCTTGCGCGCCGGCAGATAGCCGGCCGCGAGCCCGGTCAGGCAGGCCGAGGCGAGCGCGAGCACGACCGTGATCGGCTCGACCACGATCGGCCAGGCGAGCGCCTCCAGCACGGCCGTGCCGGCGAGGCCGATCGCCGCGCCGACCAGCCCGCCCGCGGTGCAGATCATCAGCGCCTCCAGGCTGAACTGGCGCAGCACGTCGCGCCGCCGCGCGCCCACGGCCATGCGCAGCCCGATCTCGCGGGTCCGCTCGGTGACGCTCACCAGCATGATGTTCATCACGCCGATGCCGCCGACCAGCAGCGAGACGAGCGCGATCGCGCCGAGCATGGCGGTCGCGCCGTCGCGCGAGGCGGTGACGGTGGCGAGGATCTGCGCGGTGTTGCGCACCTGGAAGTCGATCGCGCCATGGCGTTCGGCGAGCAGCGCGGTCACGGCCTCCTGGGTCGCGTCGACCTGGCGCGTGTCCGCCACCTGCACGGTGATGCTCTGCACATGGCGCTGGCCGTGCAGGCGCAGGCTCGCGGTGGAGAGCGGCACGAACAGCACATCGTCCTGGTCCCGCCCCCAGGAATTGGCGCCGCGCGCCTCCAGCAGGCCGATCACCTGGAACGGCACCGTGTTCACCAGCACGTAGCGGCCGAGCGGATCGTCATCCCCGAACAGGTTGCGCGCGACCGTCTGGCCGAGCACCGCGACCGCGGCGTAGCGCGCGATCTCGGCCTCGCCGAAGAACGCGCCGCGCGCGAGCGCCCAGTTTCGCACCTGCGGCAGATCCGGCGTGGTCGCCTGGGCGGTGGTGCGCAGGTCGTTGCCCGCGCCGCGCAGCGTGACCGTGGTGGAGTACTCCGAGATCGCGGCGCGCACGTTCGGCAGCGCCGTGATCGCCGCGCGGTCGGCGTCGATCAGCGTCGCGGTGACGCCGTCGGCCGAGCGGACATTGCGCGCGCCGGCGGTGATGGTGAGCAGATCGGGACCGAGATGGCTCAGCCGTTGCAGCATCGCCTCCTTCTCGCCGTTGCCGATCGCCAGCATGATGATCACCGAGGCGATGCCGATGACGATGCCGAGCAGCGTCAGCGCCGTGCGCAGGATGTTGGCGCCGAGCGCGCGCGTGGCCGTGCGCAGCGTGTCGAGCGCGCGCGGCGCGCCGCCCTTCGGCAACGCCGATCCGTTCCCGGCTTCACGCAGCGACGGCACCGCGCCGCTGTCCGAGACGATGCGGCCGTCGCGCAGGCGGATCTGCCGCTCGGCCTGTCCGGCCAGTTCCTCGGCGTGGGTGACCAGGATGATGGTGTGCCCGGCGCGGTGCAGCTCGTGCAGGATCCCCATCACCTCGGCGCCGGTGCGCGAGTCGAGCGCGCCGGTCGGCTCGTCGGCGAGGATGATGTCGCCGCCGTTCATGAGCGCGCGCGCGATCGACACCCGCTGCTGCTGCCCGCCCGAGAGCTGGGTCGGGCGATGGCCGAGCCGCTCGGCGAGCCCGAGCCGGCCGAGCTGGTCGGCCGCGCGCATGTGCCGCTCCGCGCCCGACAGCCCGGCATAGAGCGCGGGCAGGGCCACGTTCTCGACCGCGCTCAGCGTCGGGATCAGGCTGTATTGCTGGAAGATGAAGCCGATCCGCTCGCGCCGCACCGCGGCGAGCGCATCGCTGTCGAGCGTGCCGACCTCCTCGCCCGCGAGCGCGTAGCTGCCGCTGCTCGGCCGGTCGAGCAGGCCGATCAGGTTCATCAGCGTCGTCTTGCCCGAGCCCGAGGGGCCGAGCAGGGCGACGAACTCGCCCTGGTGGATGTCGAGATCGACGGCATCGAGCGCGGTGACGGCGGTCGCCCCCTCGCCGAACACGCGCGACACGCCACGCAGCGCAATGAGCGGCGTGCGCGCCTTGGCGCCCTGGTGGCGCGCGAGATCGGGCAGCAGCGTGGTCATCGCATCGGCACCCGCGGCGGCCGTTGGGTCTGCTGCTGCGGTCCGGGTGCTGCGCGCTCGTTCAGCACCACGCGCTCGCCCTCCGCGAGCCCGGCACGGACCTCGGCGCTCACGCGGTCGGTCACGCCGATCGTCACCTCGCGCGGCTCGATCGCGCCGTCGGGGCCGAGCACGCGCACGCGCCGCACGCTCGGGTCGGCGCCGCGGCGCGGCGGGTCGAGCGCGCTCGCCGGCACGGTCAGCACGCCGCGCGCATGCGCGCGCACGAAGAACACCTGCGCGGTCATCTGCGGCAACAGTGCGCCGTCGCGGTTCGGGATGTCGAACAGCGCCTGGTAGAGCACGACGTTGTTGACGATCTCCGGCGTCGGATAGATCTGGCGCAGGGTCGCCTGGTAGACCCGTTCCGGCGAGCCGAGCGTGCTGAAGCGGATCGGCATGCCGGGCGAGAGGCGCGGCTGATCCGCCTCGGACACCTGCGCCGTCACCGTCATGCTGCTGAGATCGGCGATCCGCATCAGGATCGGCGCGTTCATGTTCGCGTTCAGCATCTGGCCTTCGGTCGCGGTCAGGCTGACCACGGTGCCGTCCATCGGCGCGACGATGCGGGTGAAGGAGAGGATCGCGCGATCGGCGGTGAGCCGGCTCTCCTGCGCGGCGATCTGCGCGTGGGTCTGCGCGATCAGCGCCTCGCGCTCGCGCAGTTGCGCCTGCACCGTCTCCAGCGCGTCGCGGCTGGTCGCATTGGCAGCGAACATGCGCTGCTGGCGCTGCACCTGGAGCGTGAGCAGGTCGCGGTTCGCCTCGTGCTGGGTCAGCAGCGCGCGCAGGCGTTGCAGCTCGGCCTCGCCGGTGCGGACATTCGCCTGGGTGGTGCGCGCATCGATCTCGGCGAGCAGGTCGCCCGCGGAGACCTGGTCACCGATCGACACGTGCAGGCGCTGGAGCTGGCCCGAGACCTGCGCGCCGACATCGACATAGCGGCGCGGCTGGAGCGAGCCGAGGGCGGCGATCTGGTCGAGCACGTCGCCGCGCGCGACCGTGGCGGTCGGGGCCGCGCGTTCGCCGCGGTCCTGCGAGGTGACGGGCCCGTGCAGCGCCACGACCATCGCGGCGAGGGCCACGAGGGCGAGGACGGCCGAGCCCGTGCGGGTAAGGGCGCGTCGGGTCATGCACCAATGATAGCCCGGCCATGGCGGGTCGGACGTCACGAAGGGTAACCGAGCGTAAGGGCGGGCGGGGCTGTGCTAGAGCTTGGCCGGCGAACCCTTGGAGGCCCCGTGGCGCCCGATACCGGACTGACCGACCTGCTCTCGCCGACCGATCGCGCGCTGATCACCGCGGCGGAGGAGGTGGTGCGGCTGCGCTACCGCTACGGCCGGCACTCGGTCGGTGCGGCGCTGCGCGGGGCTTCGGGGCGGGTGTTCGTGGCCGTCAATCTCGACGCGACGGTCGGTCGTGCGGCCATCTGCGCCGAGGCGATCGCACTCGGCGAGGCGGTGATGGCGGGCGAGACGGTGGCGCTCGTCGCGGCGGTGCGCCATCCGCGCCCGGACGAGGGGGGCGGGCCGATGCTGGTCTCGCCCTGCGGCCTCTGCCGCGAACTGCTGCTCGACTACGCGCCCGAGGCAGAGGTTCTCGTGCCGGGCCAGGGCAGGGTGACCTTGCGCGCGCTGCTGCCTAGTCCGTATCGCCGCTGACGCGCGCGCGGTCCTCGCTGCCCTCGGGCAGCTTCTCCAGATAGGGCAGGGGGGCGGGGCGCGGCGCCTCGGCGACCTGCGCGATGCGCGCGAGCGCGCGGCCGAGCGAGGCGCGCAAATGCTGCTCCAGCGCCGCCGCCGCGCTCTCGATGTCGCCAGCCTCCAGCGCGGTGACCACGGCGAGGTGCTCGGGCAGGAACGGCTCGGTCGGGTAGAGCCGCGGCACCCAGTCATACAGGAAGGAGTGCGCCACCAGCAGCGACTGATAGAGCCGGAGCGAGTCCATCAGCGTCCGGCTGGTGCAATGGCCGAGCAGGCGCAGATGCAGATCGGCCTCCAGCTCGTCGAGCGCGCGGCCGTCCAGCGTCTCGGCGCGCGCGGCGGCCTCCTCCAGCCGCCGGCGCATCGCGCTGACGAAACCCGACGGTACCGAGGGCATCGCCTTGCGCAGCGCCACCGGTTCCAGCAGCCAGCGCAGTTCGTAGAGCTCGCCGACATGCTCGGGTGTCAGCGCCGGCGCGTACCAGCGCCCCCGCCCGTCGCGCCGGATCACGCCGCGCTGGTTGAGCCGCGCGATCATCTCGCGCGCGACCGTGCGGCTGACGCCGTAGTGGCGCGCGAGCTCGGTCTCGATCACGCGCCAGCCCGCGACCGCGGTGCGGGCGATGATCGCGCGCTCGACCTCCGGGTAGAAGCGCTGCCAGCTCGCCGCCGCTTCCAGCCGCACGGGCGTCAGCGGCGCTGGCTCGGCATCGCGGCTCGGACGGCCGCGCACGCGGTAGCCGTGCCCCTCGGCGCGGCGCACCAGGCCCAGCAGCTCGAGCCGCGCGAGCGCCTGGCGGGCAGGCGCGCGGCTGATGCCGAACTGGCGGGCGAGATGCGATTCGAGCAGCAACGTGCCGGCGGGCAGGGCGCCCTCGGCGATGCGCGCGGCCAGGATGTCGAAGGTGCGTTCGTGCAGCCGGGGCGCGGCGCCGGTCAGGTGGCCGGGCTCGGCACGCGGCGTGTTCGTCGGTTTGGCCATGCTTGCCGCTCGATGCCTCCGTGGCTAGTGTACACACAAGACACAGGCCATGCAGCCCGCCGCGGCGGCGCGGAGGCTGGCACGGCAACCAGCCGGCAACCCGGCATCAGGAGGGAAGATGAAAACGTCCAAGCTCGGAATGGCGGCCGCGGTCGCGGCGCTGGTGGCGGCAACGGCGCCGGACGCCCTGGCGCAGGAGCGCTTCACGCTCCGTTTCAACCATGTGCTCGGCCCGAGCGAGCCCTATCACCAGGGCTTCCAGACCTGGGCGCAGCGCGTGCGCGAGCGCACCAACGGCGGGCTGACCGTGCAGGTGTTCCATTCCGCCCAGCTCGGCGTCGAGGAGGACATCATCGAGCAGATCCGCCAAGGCGCCAATATCGGCCAGAACACGGACAGCGCGCGGCTCGGCAACTACGTCAAGGGCATCGCCGTGATGAACGGCCCCTATTTCGCCGAGACGATCGAGGATGTCGCGAAGGTCGCCGACTCGCCCACGGTGAAGGGCTGGGTGACGGAGCTCGCGAACCAGCACGGGCTCCAGGTCGTGTGTTTCGACTGGGTGCAGGGCCAGCGCCACTTCTTCACCAACCGGCCGGTCCGTCGGCCGGAGGATCTGGCGGGGTTGCGCATCCGCACCCCGCCCGGGCCGATCTGGCAGGAGTCGATCCGCGCGCTCGGCGCCGCCCCGGTCGCGATGGCGTTCGGCGAGATGTATCCGGGTCTGCAACAGCGCGCGATCGACGGCGTCGAACTCGTCTGGAACAACATCCCCGCCGGCCGCTTCAACGAGGTGCTGCGCTACGCCAACGAGACCCGCCACATCCTGCTGATCAACTTCCAGGTGGTCAGCGCGCGCTGGTTCCAGCGCCTGCCGGGCGCGTTCCAGACCGCGCTGGTCGAGGAGTGCCGCAAGGCGGGGCAGGAGACCTCGCGGCGGATCGTCGAGCTGGAGGGGCAGGTGCGCGCGCAGCTGCAACAGCGCGGCATGACGGTCGTCAGCGACATCGACATCGAGGCGTTCAAGCGCGCCGGCGCGCGCGCCTACGAGGTGCTCGGCATCACCGACGCCTTCCAGGCCGTGCAGCGCGAGATGCGCCGCTGACGCGAGGCCGGTGATGGCGGGACGGCCGCATGGCTGAGTTCTACCGCCGGCTCTGCCGCGCGGAGGCCGTCATCGCCGGAACCTTCCTGGTGCTGATGGTCGTCCTGGTGTTCACGGGTGGTGTGGCGCGCATGCTGCACCACCCGCTGAACTGGACGATCGACCTCGCCACCTGCCTGTTCGCCTGGGCCTGCTTCCTCTGCGCCGACATCGCCTGGCGCAACAACGCCCTCGTCTCGATCGCGCTGGTGACCGACCGGCTGCCGCCGCGCTGGCGGATCGCGGTGATGCGGCTGAACTACCTGCTGATCGCGGCCTTCCTGGTCTATATCGCGATCGTGGGCGCGCATCTCGCCTGGGTCGGCCGCGCGCGCGCGTTCCAGGGCATTCCCGGCATCAGCTACTCCTGGGTGACGGCGAGCCTTCCTGCCGGCGCGCTGCTGCTGCTGATCACGACGCTGCTGAAGTTCCGCGCGCTCGGCCGCGAGCCCGTGCGCGCCTGAGATGTTGCTCGTCGTCATCGCCTTCGCGGTGCTGATGCTGATGGGCATGCCGGTCGCCTTCGCGATCGCGATCTCGGGCACGCTGTTCTTCCTCCAGAACCTCGACCTGCCGGTGTTCATCCCGGTGCAGGTGACCGTCTCGCAGACGCAGAACTTCGCGCTGCTGGCGATACCGCTGTTCATCCTCGCCGGCAATTTCCTCAACAAGGCGGGCATCACCGCGCGGCTGCTGACGCTCGCGACCGTGCTCGCGGGGCGGATGCGCGGCGGGCTCGCGCAGGTCTCGGTGGTGCTGTCGGCGCTGATGGGCGGCGTGTCGGGCTCGGCGATCGCGGATGCCTCGATGCAGTCGCGCATGCTCGGCCATGAGATGGTCCGGCGCGGCATGAGCCGCGGCTTCGCCGCCGGCGTGCTCTCCTTCGGCTCCCTGCTGACGCCGGTGATCCCGCCCGGGATCGGCATGATCCTCTATGGCTCGATCGGCCAAGTCTCGATCGGGCGGCTGTTCGCGGCCGGGTTCGTGCCGGCCGCCCTGCTCTGGGTGGCGCTCGCGGCCTCGATCGCGCTGACGGCGCGGCGGCGTGGCTATCCGCCCGAGCGCGAAGCACCACCGAGCGCGGGCGAGGTGGTCCGCGCCTTCCGCGGCGGCATCTGGGCGCTGCTGTTCCCGGTGTTCCTGCTGTTCGGCCTGCGCATGGGCGTGTTCACGCCCTCCGAGATCGGCGCCTTCGCGGTGGTCTATGCCCTCGTCGTCGGCATCGTGATCCACCGCGAGATGCGCGGACGGTCGTTCCTGGAGGCGCTGGAGCAGAGCCTCACCGACATCGGCGCGGTGATGTTCCTGATCGCGCTCTCGGCGATCTTCACCTACGGCATCGTGCTGGAGCAGATCCCGGATGTGGTCTCGGGCGCGTTGCTGTCGGTGTCGGAGGATCTGCCGCTGGTGATGGCGCTGATCGTGCTGTTCGTGCTGGCGATCGGCTTCTTCGTCGATGCGACCGTGCTGATCATCATGCTGACCCCGGTGTTCCTGCCGCTGGTGCGCAGCCTCGGCGGCGATCCGGTGCATTTCGGCATCGTCTTCATCATCGCCGCGACCATCGGAAACTTCACCCCGCCGGTGGGGGCGGCGATGTATGCCGTCTGTTCGATCATGCGCGTGCCGGTCGGCGAGTACACGATCGAGTCGCTGCCGCTGCTGGTCGCGGTCTCGGCGGCGACGCTGCTGCTGATCCTGATGCCCGGCGCGGTCGTCTTCGTGCCCGACCTGATCTTCGGGCGGTTCTGATACGCGCGCGGGGCTGGTGGGGCGGCCGCGCGACCGCAACCCGGCCCCCGGCTCGCTTGGACAGTGCTCCGGTTTTCGCTACAACCCGCCCATGCGCCAGCGCCCCCCGAGTCGCCTCGCCGCCGGCGGCCCGGATCGCCGGACCGGGCGGCGATGATCGGCCGTCTCTCCGGAACGATCGTCGCGGCCGACGCCGAGGGCGTGCTGATCGACGTCAACGGCGTGGGCTACGTGGTCGGTGTCTCGACCCGCACCCTCGCGTCCCTGCCGCCGCCGGGCGCGCCGGCCACCCTCGCGATCGAGACCATGGTGCGCGAGGACGCGATCACGCTCTACGGCTTCCTTGACGCGACCGAGCGCGCCGCTTTCCGCACCCTGCTGACCGTGCAGGGGGTGGGCGCGAAGGTGGCACTCGCGCTGCTCGGCGCCTTCTCGCCCGGCCAGATCGCCGCCGCGATCGCCACCGGCGACGCGAAGACGCTGACCCGTGCCTCCGGCGTGGGTGCCCGGCTCGCGGCCCGGCTGGTGACGGAGCTGAAGGGCAAGCCCGGCTTCACCGGCGCGGAGGCGATCCCGGTCGCGGCATCCGTACCCGCCCCGCCCGCCGATCCGCTGCTCGCGGATGCGGTCTCCGCGCTCGCCAATCTCGGCTATCGCCGCGCCGAGGCCGAACCCGCGCTTGCGGCTGCCCGCAGGCGCATGGGTGAGGCCGCCTCGGTCGAGGCGCTGATCCGCGAAGGGCTGAAGGCGCTCGCCCGATGACCGACCGGCTCACCGACCCGGAAGCGCGCGGCGATGATCTCGGCGAGGCGTCGCTGCGTCCCACGCGGCTCGACGACTTCATCGGCCAGGCCCAGGCCAAGGCCAATCTCGCCGTGTTCGTGCAGGCGGCGCGCGCGCGCGGCGAGGCGCTCGATCACGTGCTGCTGCACGGGCCGCCCGGCCTCGGCAAGACCACGCTCGCGCAGATCGTCGCGCGCGAGCTCGGTGTGGGCTTCCGCGCCACCTCCGGCCCGGTGATCCAGCGCTCGGGCGACCTCGCCGCGATCCTGACCAACCTGAACCCGCGCGACGTGCTGTTCATCGACGAGATCCACCGCCTCCAGCCGGCGATCGAGGAAGTGCTCTACCCGGCGATGGAGGATTTCCGGCTCGACCTGATCATCGGCGAGGGGCCGGCGGCGCGCACGGTGCGCATCGACCTCCAGCCCTTCACCCTGATCGGCGCGACCACGCGCTCGGGGCTGGTCGCGACGCCCTTGCGCGACCGCTTCGGCATTCCGCTGCGCCTCACCTTCTACACGCCCGAGGAGCTGCTCGGCATCGTCCGGCGTGGTGCGGCGCTGCTCGACCTCGACCTGACCGAGGATGGCGCGGCCGAGATCGCGCGCCGCTCGCGCGGCACGCCCCGCATCGCCGGGCGCCTGCTCCGCCGCGTGCGCGACTTCGCCGCGGTGGACGGCACGGCGCGGGTGGATGCCCGCGCCGCCGACGCCTCGCTCACCCGGCTGGAGGTCGATGCGCGCGGGCTCGATGCGATGGACCGGCGCTACCTCCGCCTGATCGCCGAGCGCCACGGCGGCGGCCCGGTCGGGGTCGAGACGCTCGCCGCCGCGCTCGCCGAGGCGCGGGACGCCATCGAGGACGTGATCGAGCCCTATCTGATCCAGGAGGGGTTCGTGTTGCGCACCCCGCGCGGGCGCGTGCTCGGCGAGGCCGGCTGGCGCCATCTGGGACTCATGCCGCCCAAGGGGTTCCAGGCCGATCTGCTCTCGGCGGCGGACGACACGGATGGGTGAGCAGCCGGCCCATCGCTTCGCGCTGCGCGTGTATTTCGAGGACACGGATGCCGGCGGCGTGGTCTACCACGCGTCATACCTGCGTTTCGCCGAGCGCGCGCGCACGGAGTGGCTGCGGGATCTCGGCCTTCCGCACCGGCAGTTGATCGACGAGTCGGGGCTGATCTTCGTCGTCAAGCGTCTCTCGATCGAGTATCACCGCCCCGCGCGATTGGACGAGTCGCTGGTGGTCGAGACCCGGGTGGCGGGGATCGGCGGCGCGTCCGTGGAGCTCCGGCAGGAGATCGGCCGGGGCGGGGAGGGGATCGCGACGCTCGATGTGGCGCTGGCGTGCGTCAGGCTCGCGACGGGGCGGCCTGAGCGCATTCCGGCCACACTTCGCGCGTTGATCCACCCGGTGTCGTGAGGGCTTGACCGAGGATTCTGCGAATGGACCGAGCGGTGGACGCGGCAGGGCTGGCGGCGAACGGCGCCGTCGACCTGTCGCTGTGGGCGCTGTTCCTGCAGGCCGACATCGTCGTCAAGACGGTGATGATCGGACTTCTGCTGGCGAGCGTCTGGGTCTGGGCGATCATCTTCGAGAAGGTCGCGACACTCCGGCGCGTCAATGGCCGCGCGGACGCCTTCGAGGACAACTTCTGGTCGGGCAAGAACCTCGAGGACCTGTATGAGGGCGTGCGCGACACGCCGCGCCACCCGATGGAGGCGGTGTTCGCCGCGGCGATGCGCGAGTGGCAGCGCTCGGCGCCGAAGCTCGAACACGCGCCCGACGCCGTGCGCGAGAGCACGCGCGAGCGCATCGAGCGGGCGATGACGATCACCATCCAGCGCGAGATGGAGCGGCTGGAGCGCTGGATGATCTTCCTCGCCTCGGTGGGCTCGGCAGCCCCCTTCATCGGCCTGTTCGGCACGGTCTGGGGCATCATGAACAGCTTCGCCGCGATCGCGACCATGCGGAACACCAACCTGACCGTGGTCGCGCCCGGCATCGCGGAGGCCCTGTTCGCGACCGCGATCGGGCTCGCCGCCGCGATCCCGGCGGTGCTCGCCTACAACAAGATCTCGACCGATCTCGGCCGCTACGCCGGGCGGCTCGAAGCCTTCGCCGGCGAGTTCGGCGCGATCCTCTCGCGCCAGGCCTACGAGCCCAGGAGCTGACCCATGGCGGGCGGGCTGATGGCACCGCAGCGGGGCGGCGGCAGGAGCCGCTACCGGCCGATGGCGGAGATCAACATGATCCCGCTGATCGACGTCATGCTGGTGCTGCTGATCATCTTCATGATCGCGGCGCCGCTGCTCACCGTCGGCGTGAACGTCGACCTGCCGCGCACCTCGGCCGATCCTGTCTCGAGCCCCGACGAGCCGCTCTCGGTCACGATCGATGCCGAGGGCCGGGTCTACATCCAGGAGACGGCCGTGACGCTCGAGGAGCTGGTGCCGCGGCTCGCCGCGATCGCCGAGGCGCGCCAGGGCCGCGAGACGCGCATCTTCGTGCGGGGCGACCGCACGATCAGCTACGGCCGGGTGATGGAGGTGATGGGCAACATCGCCGCCTCGGGCTTCACGCGCGTGGCCCTGCTGGCCGAACAGCCGACCGGCCAGCCGGCCGCGCGCCCGGGAGCGCGCTGACCGCGCGGGGCCTGTGCGGCGCTCGCTCCTCCTCTCCGGCGGGCTGCACCTTCTGGTGCTGATGGCGCTGCTGCTTGGCGTTTCGTCAACGAAACGCTTTGAGGAGCCGGTCGAGCAGGGCATCCCGGTCGAGCTGGTGATCGCGATGGGGCCGACCGCGCCGGCCGAGACCCCGACCGCGCCGAGCGAGCCCGCGCCGCAGCCCACGCCCGAGCCCGCGCCGACCCCGGAGCCCGCGCCGCCTCCGCCGCCCCCGCCCCCGCCGCCGCCCCCGGCGCCGGAGCCGCCGGCCCCGGTGCCGCCGCCTACGCCTCCTCCTCCCCCGCCGCCGCCCGTGCCGGCACCGGAACCCACGCCCGCGCCGCCGCCTCCTCCCCCGCCGCCGCCGACCCCGCCGCCCCCCACGCCACCGCCGCCGCGGCCGCCTGCGCCGCCGCCGCCCGTGCAGACCCCGCCGGTGCAGCGGCCGCAGGAGGGCTCGACCGCGCTCCAGAACACGCTCGAGCGGCTGCGTCAGCAGCAGGCGCAGCAGCAGCCGCCACGCCCGAGCCCGCCGCAGGGGGGGCGCCCGCCGACCCCGGGCGCGCCGGGCGGCACCGCGCCCACCCCGGGGCTCACCCGCGGCGAGATCGACGGGCTGCGCGAGCTGATCGAGGGCTGCTGGAACGTCGATGCCGGCATGCGCGGGCTCGAGGAGATCGTCGTCGAGCTCCAGGTGCGGCTGCGCCCGGATGGATCGGTCGTGCAGGTGCGCCCTGCCGGGCCGACCAACACGGGCGATCCGCGCTGGCGCACGGTGTACGAGACGGCGCAGCGCGCCCTCCTGTCCCCGCGCTGCAACCCGCTGCCGATCCCGCCGGAGAAGCGACCGACCGTCGAGACCGCCGTGTTCCGCTTCAACGCACGCGGGCTTGTCCGCTGAGCCGCTGCCCGCTCACGCGACTGCAACCGGCCGTCCATCGACCGCGTTGATCCCCTGCGCTATGTGCACCCGCCGGCCGCGACTCCGGCCGAGCCGCAAGAGGTCCCGATGACCGATCGACTGCTCACCGATCGCCACTATGAGGCGCTGGAGGCGCTGTCCTTCGGCCGGCGCGGCCTTCTGGCCGGGCTCGCCGCCGTGGCCGCCCTCGGTCTGCCCGGCACGTCGCGGGCCCAGGGACCGGTGATCGACATCACCCGCGCCCGCACCGATCCGATGCCGATCGCGATCCCGGATTTCGCCGGCGCCCAGCCCCATGGCGCGCAGATCGCCCAGGTGATCACGGCGAATCTCGCCCGCTCCGGCCTGTTCCGCCCGATCGACCGGCGCGCCTTCCTCCAGGAGGCGCCCGACGCCACGCCCCGCTTCGCCGACTGGCGCGCGATCGGCGCGCAGGCCCTGGTCACCGGCAAGGTGGACCAGCAGGGCGACCGGCTGCGCGTCGAGTTCCGGCTCTGGGATGTGCTGCCGGGCAATCAGCTCCAGGGCACGGCCTTCACGACCAGCGTGCCGAACTGGCGCCGCATCGCGCATATCTGCTCGGATGCGATCTACGAGCGCCTGCTCGGCGAGAAGGGCTATTTCGACACCCGCATCGTCTACGTGGCCGAGAGCGGGCCGCGCGACCGCCGGGTCAAGCGCCTCGCCATCATGGACCAGGACGGCGAGAACCACCGCTTCCTGACCGACGGGCAGTGGCTGGCGCTGACGCCGCGCTTCCACCCGAGCGTGAACCAGGTCGCGTTCATGTCGTTCTTCCGCAACGAGCCGCGCGTCTATCTGCTCGATGTGGACAGCGGCCGACAGAGCCTGCTCGGCAACTTCCCGGGCATGACGCTCTCCCCGCGCTTCAGCCCCGACGGGAACTCGGTGCTGCTCTCGGCGATCCGCGGCGGCAACGCGAACATCTACCTGGTCGATCTGCGCACGCGCCGCGAGCGCCAGCTCACCAGCACCGGCGCCCTCGATGTCAGCCCTTGCTTCTCGCCCGATGGCCAGCAGATCGTCTTCAACAGCGATCGCGGCGGCAATCAGCAACTCTACGTGATGAACGCCGACGGCTCGAACGTGCGGCGCATCAGTTTCGGCCAGGGTCGCTATGCGACGCCGGTGTGGTCGCCGCGCGGCGACCTGATCGCCTTCACCCGGATCGCCGGCGGCACCTTCGCGATCGGGGTGATGCGCCCGGACGGCTCGGGCGAGCGCATCCTGTCCGAGGGGTTCCAGATGGAAGGCCCGACGTTCGCGCCGAACGGCCGCGTGCTCGCGTTCTTCCGGGAGACCCCGGCGCGGGATGCGCGCGGCACCGGCTACTCGGCGCGGCTCGCCTCGATCGACATCACCGGCTTCAACGAGCGCGCGCTCGCCACGCCGACCGATGCCTCCGACCCGGCATGGTCACCATTGATCCCCTGATCCGCCACAATCCCGCCCAAGCTTGACCCGACACGAACGCTCACGCTATCGCCGCGATCTGGTTGCGCCCGGAGTCGGGTAGCGCGAATGACCGCAGATCCCCCACCGCACGTCCCCCATGGAGAAGGTACGCCTCTCATGAAACTGAAGCTGCTGGCCCCCGTCGCAGCGCTGGCCTTCGTCGTCGCCTGCGAGTCCACGCCCGACCAGTCCGGCGCGGCCACCGGCGCCGGCCAGGCGACCGGGCCGCGTCCCGGGTCGCAGGAGGACCTCGTCGCCAATGTCGGCGACCGGGTGTTCTTCGACTTCGACCGCTACAACATCCGCGGCGATCAGCGCCCCACGCTCGAGCGTCAGGCCGCCTGGCTCCGCCAGCATAGCGCGGTGGTGGTGCAGATCGCCGGCCACGCGGATGAGCGCGGCACGCGCGAGTACAACCTCGCCCTCGGCCAGCGCCGCGCGGACTCGGCGCGCGACACGCTGGTCGCCCTCGGTGTGGCGCCCGCGCGCATCAGCACGATCAGCTACGGCAAGGACCGCCCGATCGCCCTCGGCTCGAACGAGGAGGCCTGGGCGCAGAACCGCGTCGCCATCACCTCGGTCCGCTGACGCGGCTCCGAGGTCGGGGGAAGGGCGGCGCGGCATCCCGCGCCGCCCTTCGTCGTTCATGCCCCGCATGCTCGCGCCTGCGTCGCTTGCGGTGGCGTGCGTCGCGCCGTAAGCGGGCGGCCGAGGCCGCATCGGAGGAAGGAAGGTCCAGCGATCCATGCGCACGCTCAGGCTGATCCCGCTTCTCGTGCTGTTCGCCGCCCCGGCCCTCGGCCAGATCGAGAGCCGCGAGGCCATTGCGCTGCAGAACCAGATCCTGGAGCTGCGCCGCGACCTCCAGGCGTTGCAGGCGCGCGGGGGCTCCGCGCTCGGTGCGCCGGTGGCGGTGGCGCCGCGCCCCGGCCCCGGCACGGCCGCCGAGGGCCAGCAGGAACTGCTGAGCCGGCTGCTCGATCGGGTCGCCGCACTGGAGACCGAGGTCCGGCTGCTGCGCGGGCGGTCGGACGAGACCCAGAACGCGCTGCGCGAGCTCCAGGCGACCGTGGAGAAGAACCAGGCGGATGCCGATTTCCGGCTCCAGGAGCTGGAGAGCGGGGCGCCGCGCCGCCCGGCGCCGCAGGCCGCGACGCCGGCGCAGCGGCCCGCCCAGCCCCCTGCCCAGGCGCAGCCGCCCGCCCAACCCCAAGCCAGCCTGCCCCGCCCGCCCGCGGCACCCGCCCAGGCCCCCGCCGTCCGGACCCAGGCGCAGATCCTCACCGCCGCCCAACAGGCCCTCCAGCGGCGCGACTGGGCCACGGCCGAGCGCGAGGCCCAGGCCTTCATCGCCACCTACCCGCGCGATCCGCGCGTCGGCGAGGCCTATCACATCCGCGCCCAGGCCCTGTCGGGCCGCGGCGAGCACATGCAGGCGGCGCTGGCCTTCGACGATGCGCGCAGCCGCGTGACCGACCGGTCGCGCCGGCAGGACATCCTGCTCGGCCTCGGCCGTTCGCTCGGCGCGATCAACGAGCGCGCCTCGGCCTGCGAGGTGTTCCGCCAGCTCGCCTCCGACTTCCACACCGACATGCGCCCCGATGTGCGCGAGGCGATGGAGCGCGAGCGGTCACGTCTCGGCTGCTGAACGAGGCCTTCGCCGCCGCGCTCGCGGGAGCGGGGCCGTTCGAGCCCGCGCCCCGGCTCGCCGTCGGGGTGTCGGGCGGGCCCGACAGCCTTGCCCTCGCGCTGCTGGCGCGGGAGTGGGTCGCGTCGCGCGGCGGGCAGGTGCTGGCGCTCGTGCTCGATCATGGCGTGCGGCAAGCCGCGGCGACCGAAGCGGCGCTGGCGGAGGCATGGCTCGCCGCGCGCGGTATCGTCGTGCGGCGTCTGGCCCTGCGGCCTGCGGGGCCGCGCCCGGCCGAGGCGCTGCGAGCGGAACGCCTCGCCGCCCTGGCCGATGCGGCTGCCGAGGCGGGCTGCCTCCATCTGCTGCTCGCGCACCACCGCGGCGATCAGGCCGAGACCGTGCTGGTGCGGAGGCTGCGCGGCTCGCACGCGGGCGGGCTCGCGGCCATGGCGCCTTCGCGCCCGGCGGGCCGCGTGCGGCTGGTGCGGCCGCTGCTCGGCGTCAGTCCGGGCGCGCTGCGCGACGCCCTGCGCTCGGCGGGCCAGCCCTGGATCGTCGACCCCTCGAACGCCGCCGGCTCGGTGCGCGCGCGGCTGCGCGCGGCGCTCGCCGATCAGGCGGGCGAGGGGGTCGGGGTGCGCGCCCTCGCCGAGGTGGCCGCCGCCGCGGCGGTGGCGCGGGCGGCGGCGGCAAGGGCGCGCGACCGGCTGCTTGCCGAGGCGGTCGCGCTGCTGCCGCAGGGTTGCGCGCGCCTCGATGTCGCGCGCCTCGTGGCGGCGGACGACACCACCGCGACCGCCGTCCTTGCCGCGCTCCTGCGCGCGATCGGCGGCCATGCCCAGCCGGTGCGCACGGCGCGGGTCAAGGCCCTGCTGGCACGGCTGCGCAACGGTGCGGCGGGCACGGCCGCCGGCTGCCTGCTCCGGCCCGGCCGCGGGACCTGGCTGGTCTGCCGCGAGCCGGCCGCCGTCGCGGGGCCGGCGATCGTGCCGCCGGACGGACGGCTGCGCTGGGACGGGCGCTGGCAGGTCGAGGCGCCCCCGGGCCTGACGGTCGGCGCGCTCGGCGGCGAGGCGGCGGCGCTCGCGCGGGCAGACCGGCATGCGCGCGCATGGCCCCGCGTGGTCCTCGTCACCCTGCCGGCGCTGCGCGACGGCGCGACGCTGGTCGCGGTGCCGCCGATCGGGTATGATGCAGGCCGCTTCGGAGGGACGATGCGCGCGGTCTTCAGGCCCCCGCAGCCGGTTGCTGCGTCCGCAACGGGTCGTGTGGCGGCATCCGGCGGTCCGGCATTGGCGCCGGGCTCGGCAATCCCATCTTGAGGGCATGGGGCGCGACCTGACGCGCCGCAGATGAGGACACCACCCGCGTGAGCAATTTCGGTCGCAACCTCGCCCTCTGGGTGATCATCGCGCTCCTGCTGGTCGCGCTGTTCAACCTGTTCCAGCCGTCCAGCCAGCGCACGATGGCGACCCAGGTCGCCTACAGCGACTTCCTGAACGAGGTGAACAACGGCCAGGTGCGCGACGTGACGATCCAGGGCCGGGTCGTCACCGGCCAGCTCACCGACGGGCGCACCTTCCAGACCTTCCTGCCGCAGGATTCCGGCGCGGTGACGGTGCAGCGCCTGACCGAGCGCGGCGTGCGCGTGGTGGCCAAGCCCGAGGAGAGCGACGTCAACCCGATCTTCCACTACCTGCTCTCCTGGTTCCCGATGCTGCTGCTGATCGGCGTCTGGATCTTCTTCATGCGCCAGATGCAGTCGGGCGGCGGGCGGGCCATGGGCTTCGGGAAGTCGCGCGCCAAGCTGCTGACCGAGAAGCAGGGCCGCGTCACCTTCGACGACGTCGCCGGCATCGACGAGGCCAAGGGCGAGCTCCAGGAGATCGTCGACTTCCTGCGCGATCCGCAGAAGTTCCAGCGGCTCGGCGGCAAGATCCCCAAGGGCGTGCTGCTGGTGGGCCCGCCCGGCACCGGCAAGACGCTGCTCGCCCGCTCGATCGCCGGCGAGGCGAACGTGCCGTTCTTCACCATCTCGGGCTCGGATTTCGTCGAGATGTTCGTGGGCGTGGGCGCATCCCGCGTGCGCGACATGTTCGAGCAGGGCAAGAAGAACGCGCCCTGCATCATCTTCATCGACGAGATCGACGCGGTCGGCCGCCATCGCGGCGCCGGGCTCGGCGGCGGCAACGACGAGCGCGAGCAGACGCTGAACCAGCTTCTGGTCGAGATGGACGGGTTCGAGTCGAACGAGGGCGTGATCCTGATCGCGGCCACCAACCGCCCCGACGTGCTCGACCCCGCGCTGCTGCGCCCCGGCCGCTTCGACCGCCAGGTGGTGGTGCCGAACCCGGACGTGAACGGGCGCGAGAAGATCCTGCGCGTGCACATGCGCAAGGTTCCGCTCGCCGCCGATGTCGATCCGAAGACGCTCGCGCGCGGCACGCCGGGCTTCTCGGGCGCCGATCTCGCCAACCTCGTCAACGAGGCGGCGCTGCTGGCCGCGCGGCTCGGCAAGCGCGTGGTCGGCATGGCCGAGTTCGAGCAGGCCAAGGACAAGGTCCTGATGGGCGTCGAGCGCAAGTCGCTCGTGATGAGCGAGGAGGAGAAGCGCATGACCGCCTATCACGAGGCGGGGCATGCGCTGGTCGCGCTCTCGATGCCCGAATGCGATCCCGTGCACAAGGCGACCATCATCCCGCGCGGCCGCGCGCTCGGGCTCGTGATGTCGCTGCCCGAAGGCGACCGCTACTCCAAGCACAAGTCGAAGCTCCTCCAGGAGCTCGCCATGGCGATGGGTGGACGCGCGGCGGAGGAGATCGTGTTCGGCCCCGACCGCGTGTCGAACGGGGCCGCCGGCGACATCAAGATGGCGACCGACCAGGCGCGGCGCATGGTCACCGAGTGGGGCATGTCCGACAAGCTCGGCATGATCGCCTATGGCGAGAACAGCCAGGAGGTGTTCCTCGGCCATTCCGTCACGCAGTCGAAACACATCTCCGAGGCGACGGCGCAGGAGATCGACCGCGAGATCAAGCGCATCATCGACGAGGCCTACGCCACCGCGAAGCGCATCCTGACCGAGCGGCGCGAGGATCTCGACACGCTGGCCAAGGGCCTGCTCGAGTTCGAGACGCTGTCGGGCGAGGAGATCCGGGCGCTGCTCGCCGGCGAGCAGATCGTGCGCAAGCCGGCCGAGGAGGCGCCGCAGCCCGACCAGCGGCGCGCCTCGGTGCCGACCTCCGGGCGCGTCCCGAAATCCGGCGGCGCCCCGGGCGCCCTCGGGCCGCAGCCGCAGCCGAACGTCTGAGGCCGCTTGCCGCGGCGCTATCTCGAGCCGCTGCCGGGCGGCGCGAGCCGGCTGATCCTGCGCGAGGGCACGCGCGTCCTCGAGGACCGCGTCGTGACGCAGGTGCCTGCCGCGTGGGCCGCGCTCGCCGCCGCCTGCGAGGCCGCGCCGCCGCCGATCCTGCCCGGCCTGCCAGCCGACCGGCCCCTGGTGATGGGCGTGATCAATGTCACCCCGGACAGCTTTTCGGACGGCGGCGATCACTTCCGGGCCGATGACGCGATCGCTGCCGGCGAGGCGATGGTGGACGCCGGCGCCGACATCCTCGACATCGGCGGCGAGAGCACACGGCCGGGCGCGGAGCGCATCCCGCCGGCCGAGGAGATCGGCCGGATCGTGCCGGTGGTGGCGGCGCTGGCCGGGCGCGCGCCGGTCTCGGTCGATACGCGGAATGCCGCCACCATGCAGGCGGCGCTGGCCGCCGGCGCGCGCATCGTCAACGACGTCTCCGGGCTGACCCACGATCCGGCCGCCGCGGGCGTGATCGCCGATGCCGACTGCCCGGTGGTGCTGATGCACATGCGCGGCACGCCCGCGACCATGAACGCGCTCGCGACCTACGACGATGTTGCGCTCGACGTGCACGACGAGCTCGCCGACCGGCTCGCCGCCGCCGAACAGGCGGGGATCGCGCGCGGGCGGATCATCCTCGATCCGGGACTCGGCTTCGCCAAGACCGCCGAGCACAACCTCGAGCTGCTGCGACGGCTCAGGCTGTTCCGCGGCTTCGGCCGGCCGCTGCTGGTCGGCGCGTCGCGCAAGCGCTTCATCGGCCATTACGGCGGCGCGCCCGACCCCAAGGCGCGGCTGCCGGGAAGCTTGGCGGCGGCGCTCTGGGCGGCGATAAACGGAGCCTCGATCCTCAGGGTGCATGACGTGGCCGAGACGGTGCAGGCGCTCAGGGTCTGGCGCGCGATCGCGGGCGGCTGAGCGGAGCCTGAACGAAGGAGACGGCGATGGACGGCGGCAAGGGCATCACGCGGCGGCTGTTTGGCACGGACGGCGTGCGCGGCCGCGCCAACACCCCGCCGATGGAGGCGGGCACTGCCCTGCTGCTCGGCCAGGCGGCCGCGGTCGCGTTCCGCCGCGCCGACCCCGCGCACCGCCATCGCGTGGTGATCGGCAAGGACACCCGCCTCTCCGGCTACATGGTCGAGCCGGCGCTGACGGCCGGCTTCATCTCCATGGGCATGGACGTGATGCTGGTCGGCCCGCTGCCCACGCCGGCGATCGCGATGCTGACGCGCAGCTTGCGCGCCGATCTCGGCGTGATGATCTCGGCCAGCCACAACAGCTTCGAGGACAACGGCATCAAGCTGTTCGGCCCCGATGGCTGGAAGCTCTCAGACACCACCGAGGCCGAGATCGAGCGGCTGATGGAGGGCGGTTCGCTCTCGGATGCGCTCGCCCCGCCGGCCGAGCTCGGCCGCGCGCAGCGGCTCGAGGACGCGGCCGGCCGCTACATCGAGGCGGCCAAGGCGACCTTCCCGCGCACGCTGCGGCTCGACGGGCTGCGCATCGTCGTCGATTGCGCCAACGGCGCCGCCTATCGCGTCGCGCCGACGATCCTCGCCGAGCTCGGCGCGACCGTCATCCCGCTCGCGGTGAAGCCCGACGGGTTCAACATCAACCGCGACTGCGGCTCCACCGTGCCCGAGCACATGCGCGCGCAGGTGGTGGCGCAGGGGGCCGATCTCGGCATCGCGCTCGACGGCGATGCCGACCGGCTGATCCTCGCCGACGAGGCCGGGCGGATCGTGGACGGCGACCAGCTGCTCGCGCTGATCGCCGATGCCTGGGCGCGCGCGGGCCGGCTCGCCGGCGGCGGCGTGGTCGCGACGCAGATGAGCAACATGGGGCTCGAACGCTTCCTCGCCGCGCGCGGGCTCGCGCTCGAACGCACCAACGTCGGCGACCGCTACGTCGCCGAGCGGATGCGCGAGGCCGGGTTCAACCTGGGCGGCGAGCAGTCGGGCCACGTGATCCTGTCGGACTTCGCCACCACCGGCGACGGGCTGGTGGCGGCCTTGCAGGTGCTCGCCGTGATCGTCGAGACCGGCAAGCCCGCCTCGGCCGTCTGCCGCCAGTTCGAGCCGCTGCCGCAGCGCCTGCGCAATGTCCGCCACCGGGGCGTCTCACCGCTGGAGCATCCCTCGGTGCGCCGCGCCGTGGCCGAGGCCGAGGCCGCGCTGGCGGGGAAGGGGCGGCTCCTGATCCGCCGCTCCGGCACCGAGCCCCTGGTGCGGGTGATGGCGGAGGCCGAGGACGAGGCGCTGATGGAGCGCGTGCTCGATGCGCTGGTCGGCGTGATCGAGGCGGTGATCGGCCACGAGGAGGCAGCGTGAAGGGGCGCGTGCTGATCGTCGCCGGGTCGGACTCGGGCGGCGGCGCGGGCATCCAGGCCGACATCAAGGCCGTGACCGCGCTGGATGCCTTCGCCATGACCGCGATCACCGCGCTGACGGCGCAGAACACCGAGGGCGTCTCGAACGTGTTCCCGGTGCCGCCCGGCTTCATCCGCGAGCAGATGGACGTGGTGCTCGCCGATCTCGGCGTCGATGCGGTCAAGACCGGGATGCTGCACGACGCCGCCGTGATCGAGGCGGTGGCGGAGGAACTGGGCGAGCTCGATCCGCCGGTGCCGATCGTGGTCGATCCGGTGATGGTGGCGAAGGGCGGGCACCGGCTGCTGGAGGAGAGCGCGGTCGATGCGCTGACACGCCTGTTGCTCCCGCTCGCCGCCGTGATCACCCCCAACGTCCCCGAGGCCGAGGCGCTCGCGGGCGCGGCGATCCTGGATCTCGACGGCATGCGCCGCGCGGCGGAGGCGCTGCTGCGGATGGGCGCGCGCGCGGTGCTGGTGAAGGGCGGGCACCTGCCGGGCGAACGGGTGACCGACCTGCTCGCCACGGCGGAGGGGATCGAGACCTTCGAGAGCGCGCGCGTCGAGACGCGCCACACCCACGGCACCGGCTGCACGCTGGCATCGGCGATAGCGGCGGGTCTCGCCCAGGGGATGACGCTGCGGGATGCGGTGATCCGCGCGCGCCACTACGTGCTGATGGCGATGGCCTCCGCCCCCGGCTATGGCCGGGGGCACGGGCCGCTCAACCACGCGGTGACGGTCGATCCGGCGCGGCTCGCCGCGCTGTCGCGCGCATGATGCAGCGTCTGCCGCTCTACATCGTCGATGCCTTCGCCGACCGGCCCTTCGCCGGCAACCCTGCCGCGGTCGTGCCGCTCGAGGCCTGGCTGCCGGACGCGGTGCTGCAAGGCATCGCCGCCGAGCACAATCTCAGCGAGACCGCCTTCGTGGTCGCCGAACCGGCGGGCCTGCGTCTGCGCTGGTTCACGCCCACGATCGAGGTCACCCTCTGCGGCCACGCCACGCTCGCCACGGCCTTCGTGCTCGACACCGAGCGCGGCCTCGCCCCGCCCTTCACGTTCCGCACCCTCTCGGGCGAGCTGCGCGTGACGCGCGAGGACCAGCGCTACGTGCTCGACTTCCCGGCCGATCCGCCCGCGCGGGCGGAGGCGCCTGCCGGGCTTGTCGAGGCGCTCGGCGCGGCCCCGCGCGAGGTGTGGAAGGCGCGCGACTGGATCGCGGTGTTCGACGAGCCCGACACCGTGCGCCGCCTCGCCCCCGATCACGCGCGCGTCGCCGCGCTGCCGGGCGAGACGTCGCGGCTGATCGCGACCGCGCCGGGCGACAACGGGGCGGACGTGGTGAGTCGCTACTTCGCGGCGAAGATCGGCATCCCGGAGGATCCGGTGACGGGGGCCGCGCATGTGCAGCTCGTGCCGTACTGGGCCGCGCGGCTCGGCCGCGACCGGCTCACCTGTGTGCAGGCGTCACGTCGTGGCGGAGTGCTGCACTGCCGCCTCGCCGGCGCGCGCGTGCTGATGGGCGGCGCGGCGCGGCTCTACGCGCGCGGCGAGATCGTCGGGCTCGACGCGGAGTGAGCCGTCAGCCGGCGGCGCGCGATGGCCTCAGCCGCGGCGGGGTGCCCCGCCGGCGTGGCGTGCCCTGGGGTTCGGCCTGGATCCAGTCCGGCGCGCGGCGGGGCGCGCCGAGACCCGTCACGATCTCGGCCGGCACAGGCCCGGGCCGGCCGATGAGCCAGCCCTGCAACGAGTCCACGCCCTCGGCGCGCAGGAAAGCGGCCTGGGCTTCCGTCTCCACGCCCTCCGCCACCGTCGCCGCGCCGAGATCGCGCGCGAGCCGCAGCACCGCGCGCAGCAGCGCGAGCGAGCGGCGGCAGGCGGGTGCGCGTGCCACCAGCTCGCGGTCGAGCTTGATCTTGTCGAAGGGGAAGTCGCGCAGATAGCCGAACGAGGCGTGCCCGGCGCCGAAATCGTCGAGGGCCACCCGCACGCCAAGCGCGCGCAGGTTGTTGATCGCGGCGAGTGCCGCGGCGCTGTCGTGCATGAGCACGCCCTCGGTGACCTCCAGTGTGAGGCGCGTGGGCGCGAGCCCGCTCTCGCGCAGCACCCCCTCGACGAAGCGAACGCTGTCGGCGAGGAACAGGTTGGGCGGCGAGACGTTGACCGCGAGCGGCGCCGCTACAGCCCAGCGCGCCGCCTCGGTGCAGGCGGTGCGCAGCACCCAGCGATCCAGTGGCGCGATCAGGCCGCGCGCCTCCGCGACGGCAATGAACTCGCCCGGCATCAGGGGCTTGCGCCCCGGACGTGGCCAGCGGATCAAAGCCTCGAGCGCGGTGAGCGCGCCGGTCGCCGCATGGGCAACCGGCTGCCAGGCCAGGCTGAACGGTTCCTGCCCGCCCGGGATCAGGGCGGCCCGCAGCGCGCTGGCGATGCCCTTCGGCCCGCGCCGCGGATGCAGGTGAGCGATCTCGTCGGGGCAGTCGCGCGCGAGGGCGACGCGGTTGCGACCGCGCGCCTTGGCCGCGACCAGCGCGAGCTCGGCGAGTTCGGCAACGCGCTCGGGGTTCTGGTCGTCGTGGGGGCACGTGGCCGCGCCGATCGAGACGTTGAGCGGGAACGGCTGGCCCATGATCGCGAAGGGGCGGGAGAATGCAGCCTGGATGCGGTGGGCGGTCGCGGCCGCTGCCGCAGGATCGCGCACCAGCACGGCGAAACTGTCGCCGCCGAGGCGCGCGAGCAGGTCGCTGCCGCCGAGCGCCCCCGCAATCCGGGCCACCGCCTCGCCCAGCACGGCATCGCCGGCGCCATGCCCGAAGAGATGATTGATCGTCGCGAACCGGTCGAGGTCCACGCAGAGCACGGCATGGGGCGTCACGCCGTGGGGTGTCACGAGGTCGCGCAGCCACTGATCGAACGTGGTCGCATCGGCGAGCGCGGCGAGCGTATCGGAGGCGGCGAGGCGGGCGAGGCGCCGGGTGGTGCCGCGCATCGCGACTGCATCGGCGACGCCGCGGGCGAGATCGGCGAGCGTATCCATCACCTCTGGCGGGAGGATGCGCGGCGAGAGGTCCGCCACACAAAGGGCGCCCAGCGCATGGCCGGACGGGCCGCGCACGGGCATGCCGGCATAGAACCGGATGCCGGGCGGGCCGGCGACCATGGGATTGTCGGCGAAGCGCGGATCGCGCGTCGCGTCAGGAACCACCAGGGGCCGGTCAGGCGTGAGGATCGTGTAGCCGCACAACGAGATATCGCGCGGCATCTCGCGTTCGGCCAGACCCACCGTCGAGATCAGCACCTGCCGATCGGCATCCAGCAGCGACAGCGCCGCCATCGGCGTTCCCGCCGCGCGGGCGGCGAGCCGGGTGAACACGTCGAACCGCTCATCCGCGGGCGTGTCGAGGATCTCGAGCGCGCGCAAGGCTGTCAGGCGTTCGAATTCATCGGGCGGCAATGGGGCAGGCGGCATGGCCCGACCCTAGGCCGCGAGGCTGAACACCCGCTTAAGCGGCGACTTGACAAAAGTCATGCTTGCGTTGCGGCCGGCGCGGGAGTAAGCGCCACGGCGGGTCACGTCCCCCCACCGGGACGCTTCGCTTCTGGAAGGGAGCATCCGCCATGGCGCACGACGCCACGCATCCGTCTGTCCGTCCCCACAATCCGCGGTTCTCCTCCGGCCCCTGCGCCAAGCGGCCGGGCTGGTCGCTCGCCGCGCTGGAGGGCGCCGCGCTCGGGCGCAGCCACCGCGCCAAGGGACCGAAGGCGAAGCTCGCCGAGGTGATCGACCGGTCGCGCGCGATCCTCGGCCTGCCGGCCGAGTGGCGGCTCGGCATCGTGCCGGGCTCCGACACCGGCGCGGTCGAGATGGCGATGTGGACCCTGCTCGGCCCGCGCCCGGTCGATGTGCTCGCGTTCGAGAGCTTCGGCGAGGGCTGGGCCGCGGATGTCGCGAAGCAGTTGAAGCTGGAGCATCGCGTGCTGTCCGCCCCCTACGGCCGTCTGCCCGATCTCGGCGCCGTGGACTGGTCGCGCGACGTCGTCTTCACCTGGAACGGCACGACCTCGGGCGTGCGCGTGCCGAACGGGGACTGGATCGCGCCCGACCGGCAGGGCCTCGCGATCTGCGACGCGACCTCGGCGGCGTTCGCGATGGCGCTGCCGTGGGATCGGCTCGATGTCGTCACCTGGTCCTGGCAGAAGGTGCTGGGCGGCGAGGCGGCGCACGGGATGCTGGCGCTGTCGCCGCGCGCGGTGGAGCGGCTGCTCAGCCACAAGCCGGCCTGGCCGCTGCCGAAGGTGTTCCGGCTCGTCTCGGGCGGGAAGCTGATCGAGGGCATCTTCAAGGGCGAGACGATCAACACGCCCTCGATGCTCTGCGTCGAGGATGCGCTGGACGGGCTGCGCTGGGCCGAGGCGATCGGGGGTCTGCCGGCGCTGATCGCGCGCGCGGAGGCGAATCTCGCCGCGGTCGCGCGCTGGATCGATGCGACACCCAACTACACCTTCCTCGCCGAGGATCCGGCGACGCGCTCCTGCACCTCGATCTGCCTGTCGATCACCGCGCCCTGGTTCGCGCGCCTGCCCGCCGAGACCCAGGCGGAGGCGGCGAAGGCGATCGCATCGCTGCTGGAGAAGGAGGGCGTGGCGCTGGACGCGGGCGGCTATCGCGATGCGCCGCCGGGGCTCCGGCTCTGGGGCGGGGCGACGGTCGAGACCGCCGACATCGAGGCCGTGCTGCCCTGGCTCGACTGGGCCGCCGACACGGTCGCCGCCCGATTCGCCATCGTTCCTGCCGCGGAGTGATCCCCTGATGCCGAAGGTTCTGATCAGCGACAAGCTGTCGCCCGCCGCGGTCGCCATCTTCCAGGCGCGCGGCATCGAGACGGACGTCAAGACCGGCCTCAGCCCGGCGGAGCTGCGCGCCATCATCGGCGACTATGACGGGCTCGCGATCCGTTCCGCCACCAAGGTGACGGCCGAGCTGCTCGCGGTCGCGCGCAACCTGAAGGTCGTCGGCCGTGCGGGCATCGGCGTCGACAATGTGGACGTGAAGTCCGCCACCGCCCGCGGCGTCGTGGTGATGAACACGCCGCACGGCAACGCGATCACCACGGCCGAGCACGCGATCGCCCTGATGTTCGCGCTCGCCCGCCAGCTCCCCGAGGCGTCGGCCTCCACCAAGGCCGGCAAGTGGGAGAAGAACCGCTTCATGGGCGTCGAGCTCTACGGCAAGACGCTCGGCCTGATCGGCTGCGGCAATATCGGCTCGATCGTCGCCGATCGCGCGGTCGGGCTGAAGATGAAGGTGATCGCCTACGACCCGTTCCTGTCCGAGGCGCGCGCGGTCGCCCTCGGCGTGGAGAAGGTGGAGCTGAACGACCTGTTCGCGCGCGCCGACATCATCACCCTGCACACGCCGCTCACCGAGGGCACGCGCAACATCATCGATGCGCGCGCGATCCAGAAGATGAAGCGCGGCGTGCGCATCATCAACTGCGCGCGCGGCGGGCTGATCGTCGAGTCCGACCTGCATGCGGCCCTCGTGTCGGGCCATGTCGCCGGCGCGGCGCTGGACGTGTTCGAGACCGAGCCCGCGACCGAGAGCCCGCTCTTCGCCCTCGAGAACGTCGTCTGCACGCCGCATCTCGGTGCCTCGACGGCGGAGGCGCAGGAGAACGTCGCGCTGCAGATCGCCGAGCAGATGAGCGACTTCCTGCTCACGGGTGCGGTGCAGAACGCGATCAACATGCCCTCCGTCTCGGCCGAGGACGCGCCACGGCTCAAGCCCTACATGGAGCTCTGCCGGCTGCTCGGCGCCTTCGCGGGTCAGCTCTCGGTCGCGCGCGACGGCGGGTTCCGCTCGGTCACGATCGAGTACGAGGGGGCGGCGGCGCAGCTCAACCACACGCCCCTGACCGCGGCCGCGCTCGCCGGGCTGCTCGGTCCGCTGATGGAGGGGATCAACATGGTGAACGCGCCGCACGCGGCGCGCGAGAAGGGGATCGAGATCACCGAGGCGGTGCACGACCGGCCGAGCGAATACCAGACCCTGGTGCGGATCGCCGTCACCACCGATCGCGACACGCGCGCGGTCGCCGGCACGCTGATCGCGGGCGCGCGGCCGCGGCTCGTCGAGATCAAGGGCATCCCGGTCGAGGCGGATTTCTCGCGCCACATGCTCTACGTGACGAACGAGGACAAGCCCGGCTTCATCGGCCGCTTCGGCACCACGCTCGCCGAGGCGCAGGTGAACATCGCGACCTTCCACCTCGGCCGCAACGCGCCGGGCGGCGATGCGATCTGCCTCGTCAGCGTGGACGAGCCCGTGCGCCCCGAGGTGCTGGAGGCGGTGCGCGGGCTGCCGCTGGTGAAGCAGGCGACCCCGCTGTCGTTCTGATCCCGGCTCAGCCGGCGGCGAGGCCGCGCCACAGCGACGCGTAGCGCGCCGCGACCGCCGGCAGCGCGTAGTCGGCGAGCACGCGCGCGCGGCCGGCCTCGCCGAGTGCGCGCCGCCGGTCCGGGTCGGCCGCGAGTGCCGCGAGCGCCTCGGCCAGCGCAACCGGATCGCCGGGCGGCACCACCACGCCCGCGTCGCCGACGATCGCCGCGGCGTCGCCGACATCGGTCGTGACGCAGGCGACGCCGCAGGCCATCGCCTCGCCGAGCACATTGGGAAACCCCTCGCCGAACCGGCTGGCGAGGCAGGCGATGTCGAACCCTGGTGTCAGCGCGGCGACGTCCTCGCGCGGCCCGAGGGCGAGGACGCGCCCGGCGAGCGCGGGCGGGATCGCGAGCGCCTCGGTGCCGCGCCCGACCAGCACCGCGCGCAGCGCGGGCGGCGTCTGCTCTAGCGCGGCGAGGAACCCCGCATGGTCCTTCATCGGATCGACCCGCGCCACCAGCCCGACGATCATCGCGTCGGTGGGCCAGCCGAGCATCGCGCCGAGCCGCGCGCGCGCCGCCGGATCGGGACGGAACCGGTCCGTATCGAAGCCGTTCGGAATGACGATCGTGCGGCGCGGCCGGTAGCCGAGCCCGCGATGCCACGTCAGGCCCGCCTCGCTGTTCGAGGCGATCACCGCCGGCACGCCCGAGAGTCGCGCCAGCGCGCGCACGACCAGCCGCGTGGTCGGCGCGTAGCGCGCGAGATCCATGTCCGAGCACCGCAACGACCAGGCGAGCGGCGCGCGCGCGAAGGCCACCGCGCGCGCGAGCGTGGCGGCGAGATCCGCGTGATAGAGCCAGGACTGGATCACGTCGGGCCGGACGCGCCGGATCAGCGCCGCGAGCCGCGCCGCCGCCGCCGGCAGCCCGAGCGGCCCGCGCATGCCGACCGGCACGACGCGCGCCCCCGCCGCCGCGATCCGGGGGCCGAGTGCCAGATCGCGCGCGAGTGGCACCACCACATGCGTGATGTCCGGCAGCGCCTCGATCAGCTTCGCCAGCATGGTCTCGGCCCCGCCCTGGCCGAGGCCGGTGATCACATGCAGGACGCGCACAGGCTCACGCGAGCCACCGCCGCCGCCAGGACTCGTGCATCAGCACGGCCCAGAGCCGGTACTGCTCGTTCACCGCGCCCGACACGTGCCGCGCCCAGAGCGCCCGGATCGGCTGCGGATCGAGCCCGCCCTCGGCGAGGCGCGCGGGGGTGAGCAGATCCTCGGCCCAGTCGCGCAGCGGCCCGCGCAGCCATGCGCCCACCGGCGGGGCGAAGCCGCGCTTCGGCCGCTCGATCAGCTCGCGCGGGACGCGGCGGTAGAGCACGCGACGCAGGATCCGCTTGCCCTGGTTCTCGGCCCCGTTCAGCGCCGGCGGCAGCGACCAGGCGAACTCCACCACGCGATGGTCGAGCAGCGGCACGCGCACTTCGAGCGAGACCGCCATCGAGGCGCGATCCACCTTGGCGAGGATGTCGTCGGGCAGATAGGCGAGGCTGTCGAACAGCCGCATGTGGTCGAGCGGCGCGAGGCCCGGCGGCACGGCGGGCGGGGCGGCTTCCGCGGCGGGCGGCGCCTGCACCGGCGGGGTCGGCCAGAGCCGGATCATCTCGCCGTAGAGGCCCGGGAAGGTGCCGTCGGCCAGCACCGCCCCGAGCCGGTTGATGCGGTGCCCGGCGGTGGCGACACGGAAACGCTGCGGCAGCAGCCGCGCGATCGCGTCGCCCGCGGAGGGCGGGATCGCGCGCAGCACCGCGCCGGCGGCGCGGCGGAGCGGGGCGGGGATGCGGCCGAGGCGCTGCCAGATCGCCAGCCCCTGCACGTAGCGGGTGTAGCCCGAGAACAGCTCGTCGCCGCCGTCGCCCGACAGCGCCACCGTCACCTGGCCGCGCGTCAGCCGGCAGACCACGGCGGTCGGCACCGAGGAGACGTCCGCGAAGGGCTCGTCGTAGATGTCGGCGAGGGTCGGGACGACCTTCAGCGCCTCCGCCTCGCCGACCGTCATCACCGTGTGGTCGGTGCCGAGATGGCGCGCCACGGCTGCGGCGTGCGGCGCCTCGTCATGCTCGGCGCTGTCGAAGCCGATGGTGAAGCTGCGCGGCACGCTGCCATTCGCCATCAGCGCGACCACGGTGGAGGAGTCCACGCCGCCCGAGAGGAACGCGCCGAGCGGCACGTCGGCGACGCGCTGGCGGCGCACCGAGTCGGTCAGCAGCGCATCGAGTTGCTCCGCAGCCTCGTCCTCGCTGACGGCGAGCGGGCGCGCGATGCCGGCGCGCGCGATGTCGCGCGCATCCCAGTAGCGGCTGAGGCGCGGCGCCTCGCCGGCGCGCACCGACAGGATCGAGCCGGGTTCGAGCTTGGCCACACCGCGATAGATCGCGTGCTGCCCGGGCACGTAGCCCCAGCGCAGATAGGCCGCGCGCACGGCCGGATCGAGCTCCGGCGTCCATCCAGGGATCGCGCGCAACGCCTTGAGCTCGCTGCCGAACAGGAACAGGCCCGGAAACTGGCCGTAATAGACCGGCTTGATCCCGACCCGGTCGCGCACCAGCCAGAGCCGGCGCTCCTCGGAATCCCAGAGCGCGAAGGCGGCCATCGCGTTCAGCCGCCGCGCCGTCTCCTCCACCCCCCAGCGCGCGCACCCCTCGAGGATCGTCTCGGTGTCGGACCGCCCGCGCCAGTTGTGCGGCGGCAGGGCCGCGCGCATCTCGGCGTCGTTGTAGCTCTCGCCGTTGTAGGCGATCACGTAGCGGCCGCAGGACGACACCATCGGCTGGTGCCCGGCCGGCGAGAGGTCGACGATCGCGAGGCGGGTATGCGCGAAGGCGAGGCCGCCGCCATCGTCGGTCCAGATCCCGTGCGAGTCCGGCCCCCGATGGGCGAGGGCCGCGGCCATGGCGCGCGCGCGTCCGGCGAGCGTCTCCGGCGCGAGCCCGGGGGCGAGAAGACCGGCGATGCCGCACATGCGCGGGCTTCTACGCCAAACGGCCGGCGCTGTCGCGGGGGCGTGGCGCGCGGCTTGCCGGGGCGGCGCGGCGCGCGCGACACTCGCGGCCCGTCCCGTGCCAGCCGAGGGTCCGCCGCCGATGACGCTCTCCTTCCATGCCACCTCTGTGCCCGGCGTGCTGGTCGCCACCGGCCCAGGCGGTGCGGATGGCGGGCCCGAGCCGATCTACGCGGCCGGCGACGCTCCGCCGACGCTGCGGGGCCGGCTCGCCCGGGTCGAGCTGTTCCGGCTTGCCGGCCAGGGCGCCCTGCGCGGCCTCTATCGCGCGCCCGATCAGGTGATGCTGCGCTGCGTGCAGGGCCGGGTCTGGGCGGTCGCGGTCGATCTGCGCGCCGAGAGCCCGGCGTTCCGCCGCTCGGTCGGGGTGGAGCTGACCGTGTCCGGGCCAGGGCTGGTCGTGCCCGCCGGATGCGCGCACGGCTTCGTCGCGCTCGCCGAGCGCACGACGGTGCTGCGCCTCGCCGCGGCGGAGGCGTCGGGCAGCGGTCTGCGCTGGGACGATCCGGCCCTGGCCGTCGCCTGGCCGGTGACCTCGGTGATGGTCGCGCCCGAGGAGCGGGCCTTTCCGGGGTTCGTCGCACCGGGCTGAACGTCCGGACGCTTTTTCCTCACCGCAGGCTGGCGGTGCGCGTCGCCAGGAGGCGGCGGGCCTCGGCGCGGATCGCGGCGGCCGGCAGGACGAGGGCCTCCTCGACCGTGGTGGCCGAGGCCGGCTGGCGCGGCGCGAAGGCCGAGCCCGATGCGGGACGGTGGCGGATCGCGACGATCATGCCGACCAGGCGGCCGCGATCGTCCAGCACCGGTCCGCCGGAGAAGCCGGGTGCGACCCCGGCGAGGCGGGCGATCAGCCCGGGGCCGATGCCGGGGATGCGCATCGTATCCCCGGTGGCCGAGCCTTCGACCCGACGGCGTTGCGCCAGCACGGCCGGGTCGCGGACCGGCACGGCGCCGGCGGCCGAGAGCGGCCGATAGGCGGCCATCGTCGCATCGGCCTCGGGAAGCGGGAGCGCGAAGCTGGCGGGCGGGCGCAGCAGCGCAAGATCGAGGTCGCGGCTGACCGCGATCAGCACGGCCTCGCCGGCCGCCGCCCGGGCAGGATCGGCGCGCAGCGTGACGCGGGCGCCCGGTTCGAGTCCCTTCACCAGATGGCCGGCCGTGACGAGCACCCCGGGCTCCAGCAGGAAGGCGGAGCCGATCGCGCGCGGCACGATCACCGTGACATGCAGGGCCAGTGGATCGGCCCGCCCGGAGACGACGACAGGGGATTGTTGCACGGCCTCGGCCTGCCTGCCGGCCGCCGACGGGACGACGCCCGCTCCCCCGACGGTGCCGAGGAGGGAGAGCGCACAGGCAAGCCCAATCCTCAACCGTCGCATGTCCGGGCCGCTCCGAAGAGCGCCCTTCTGGCGCTACGTCTGGTCTGCGCCCGGTTGTGGCCTGGGATGGGTAAGCGGCCGGTTAACGCGGCTGCAGCGCGGGCCGTCGCGGCACGCTGTTGCGTGTATTGTCAGCGTCCGGGGACAGAATCGTCTAAAAAATAGAGGTTGCACTCGGAAATCATCCGCAGGTAAATGCTTCGTTAACGCCGCCTCAATCGCGAGTGTATGCCATGGTATTGCACGGAAAAGTGGAATCCCGTCCGGGTACCCGTCCCTCGCATCGCAGCCTGCTCCTGGCCGGAGCCGCCGCGGCAGCCTTGGCGGCCGCGCCCGCGCTGGCCCAGGCACCGCAGGGCGGCACGGTCGCGCACGGCTCCGCCGCGATCAGCGCCACCGCGGCCGAGACGCGGGTGCACCAGTCCTCCAACCGGGCGATCATCGACTGGCGCAGCTTCGATGTCGGACGCGACCACCGCGTGGCCTTCGACCAGCCGGGCGCGCAGGCGGCGACCCTCAACCGCGTCCATTCCGGCCGGGAGAGCACGATCGCGGGGCAGATCACCGCCCCGGGCACCGTGATCATCCAGAACACCCACGGCGTCGTCTTCTCGGGCACGGCGCGGGTCGATGTCGGCAACCTGGTCGCGACCAGCCAGACGGTCGATGCGGCCCGCTTCGCCGCCGACGGCCGGATCACCATGCGCGGCGGCGAGGCGGCCGGCGCGCGGGTCGAGAACCAGGGCACGATCACGGTCCGCGAGGCCGGGCTCGCCGCGCTGGTGGGCGGGCGGGTGGCCAACAGCGGCACCATCGTCGCCCGGCGCGGCACGGTGGCCCTCGCCTCGGGCGAGACCACGACGATCGATCTCGCCGGCGACGGCGTTGTGCAGCTCGCGGTCTCGGGCGATGCCGGGCGGGCCGATGCGGGCGTCGAGAACACGGGACTGATCGATGCCGGCGGCGGGCGGGTGGTGCTCTCCGCCGGCACCGCCTCGGGCCTGCTCTCCAATGCCATCAACACCTCGGGCGTGATCCGCGCCGCCTCGGCCGACGGCGCGGGCGGCACGATCGAGCTCGTCGGCCGCGGCGAGGGCACGGTACGGGTCGCGGGCAATCTCGATGCGTCCGGGGCGACGCGCGGCGGGTCGGTGACCGTCACGGGCCAGCATCTCCAGGTCGCCTCGACCGCACGGGTGACGGCCTCAGGCCGTGACGCCGGCGGCAGCGTCCGCATCGGCGGCGACCGCCAGGGCACGGGCACGCTGCGCCGCGCCGAGACCGCGACGGTCGAGGCCGGGGCGCGGATCGAGGCACGCGCGAGCGTGGGCACGGGCGGCAGCGTGATCCTCTGGGCCGACCGGGCGACGCGGTTCGACGGCGCGATCGACGTCACTGGACCCGTCTCGGGCGGCTTCGCGGAGACCTCGGCGGTCGAACTCGTGGACATCGGCGATGCGGCGTCGGTCGCGGCCGGGCCGGGCGGGCAGTGGCTGATCGATCCGGTGAACATCACCATCAACGCCGCGATGGCGGCGGGCATCGTCGGCACGCTGAACGGCGGCGGCGACGTCACCGTGACGACCGCCTTGCCCGGATCGCAGCCCGGAAACCTGACAGTGGCGAGCGCGATCGCCTGGAGCGGCGCGGGCAACCTGACCCTGTTCGCCGACAACGACCTTGCCATCAACAACAACGTCGCCATCACCACCTCCGGCGCCGGCAGCCTGGAGGCGCGCGCGCTGCGCGACACCACGATCGGCGGGCCCGTGACGAGTTCCGGCAGCGGCAACATCGCGTTTGACACGGGCCGCACCCTGACCGTGAACCACAACGTGGTCGCCTCGGGCACAGGCGCGGTCACGCTCCGCGCCGAAACCGGCAACCTGATCGCCTCGAACGCCGGCAACGACCGCAACGTCCAGATCACCACGCAGTCCGGCGCGCTCAGGCTGGAGGCGACCCGCGGGTCGGTGCTGATCCGACGCACCGCCGCCGCCAGCACCCGCAATGTGCGGGTGCAGACCGACAGCGGCCCGCTTGACATCGTCGGCGGCGTGTCGATCCAGGTGCTGGGCGGCAGCGGCACTTCCTGGGCGCGGGTGCGCAGCGAGACCGGCGCGATGACGCTGCGTGCCCCCGACATCCGCGTGGTGGGCGGCAGCGGCGGCAACGCGTTCGCCGAGGTGGTGGCGGGCAACGGCGGATCGCTCACCATGGAAGCGAGCCGCCGAATCCTGGTGCAGGACGGGGCGCCGGGCAGTCCCGGGCGAGTGTTCGCGCTCAACGGCGCCGACCTGACCATGCGCGCGCCCGAGCAGGTGTGGAACGGTCAGGTGAGGGCGGGTGATCCCGCAACCGGCAACGGCGGCGAGGTGACGGTCGCGGGGGCGATCATCGCGGGGGTGTCGCCGATCTTCAATCTCGCCCCCGGCAACGACTTCACGCTCGAACCCTCGGTTGCGGGGCCGGGCGCGGCCACGACGCCGAGCAGCTACACCTCGCCGGTCGGCCTGCGCGTCGATACGCGCGGCACGGGCGAGATCACGCTCAACGCGCCGGTGGTCGCCAGTCAGGCGACGCTGGTGTCCGAGGAGCGGGTCACCCTCGCCCCCGGCGCCACGGTCACCGGCACGGGAGCCGGCGACGCGGTGGTGATCGCGGCCGGGCGCGGCTTCGACAACCAGGCCGGCGCCGGCGCGCTCGCCGCACCGAACGGGCGCTGGCTGCTGTTCCTCGACACCTTCGACGCCATGCTCGGCACCGAGCCGACCACCGCGGAGTTCGATCTCTACAACCGTCCGTTCGACTATGCCGATCCGGCACGCGCGGACATCGCGGGCCAGGTCGCGACGCTCAACGTGCTCGCCGGCAACCGGATCGTCTACGCCGAGCAGCCGGTGATCACCGTCACCGCGGAGACGCTGAGCAAGACCTACGGCACCGCCGTCACGCCCGGTGCGACCACGGATGCGAGCGGGCTCCGGCCGAAGGATGCGCCGCTCGCCAACATCCTGGTCGGGGGCACCGCCGCGACCAGTGCCGGCGCGCAGGCGGATGCGACTGTAGGCAGCTACACGACCACGCCGGTGGCGAGCCTGACCGCCCGTGGCGCGGTGCAGGGCTACGGCCTCGTGCTGGTGCCCGGCACGCTGACGGTGAACCCGGCGCCGTTGACGGTGACGGCGGACGACGTGGCGCGGCTCTACGGCGCGCCGAACCCGGCGTTCACGGCGAGCTTCGCCGGGTTCGTGCTGGGCGAGGG